>JASHTY010000030.1 GCA_030040315.1 Terriglobia bacterium
TGCGGCCAAGAGTCCTGCCGGTGCGGACATCGGCAATTTTCTGAAGCGCGCCTACGTGAACTACCACGGAACCGATACCGGCCTCACCGATATTGAGGGGCAGGCGGCAACTCAGGCCAATCCACCCGATGGGTTCAAGATCACCAAGCCTGAGGCACCCCCCCATACCGGCAATCCAACCGTTGACGGATTTAACGAACTTACGTTCCCATTGAAGCTGGGTGGTGAAACTGCCCAGAAGGCATGGGAAGCTGTCAAGGGCCAGCCCATTTCCAACTTCGGCGGCACAGTGGCCGACAGTGTGCAAAAGGGTTCTGATCCGAATCAATATCTGGTGCACATCGCCCTGCTGGATACAACAAAGTCAACCGACGGGGGTTATGACGTCGAGCTGCAAGATTCGACCCAGCCGAACGTGAAGAATCTCCAGAAGGGCGACACGGTGATTTTCAAGGGAACACTCGCATCTTACGTTGCGTCCCCCAACATGATATTGACACTGGTGGGAGAGATTACTTCCGATTTGCCGGACAAACCTCCAGCCAAAAAGCCGCCGGCAAGGCATACACCTACGCACACATCCTCGCCAAGCACAGGCAGGTAACGATTTCCAAGGCAGGTCGCCGGCGTTCCAGTCGCAGCTCTGCCTTAACTCGCTTAATGACATTCCATTAAGAGGAATGCTTTACTGGATATGTCTAACTTAGATATGTGAAGTCTAGCGGCCCGGGCGGGACGCTCCCCGCGCTAAACGGCGGGCGCGGCGTTTGGGGCGGTGGTCAAGGCCCAGTTCGTCCACCTTGCGGCTGAGCGTATTGCGATGGATGCCGAGCGCTGTGGCGGTCTTGGAGTGGTTGCCTCTGTTCTTCTCCAGCATCTTCTTGATAAACCGCTTCTCAAATTCTGAAACCGCATCGAGAAATAGAATCTCGCCCTCGATCATTTGGTTCACGAGGGTTTCAAGTTGATCTTTCACAACATTGCTCCGATCAATCGAAATTGCAAATCGCGCGGCTCAGGGTTTCGCCAGGCCCTTGTCATGCTGAATCAGTTCATCGTGGAACTTCTCAAAGCCCAGACGGAATTGGGCTCGCAGATTTCCGGGCATCACCAGGGCAATAATGCGCGCTCCGGTGGTTACATAGGGTGCAAGCACCGACTGCTGCACAGCGTCGGGTTTGATCCCGAAGGCCAGCAATGCCATCAACAGAATTGCGTTGATCAAAACGCCGCGCACCAGCCCGAAAAGCCCTCCCAGGAACCTGTCAAACCACTGGATGCCGACGGTCTTGATCAGCTTTCGCGCCAGCATTCCCGCCAGCGAGCCCAGCAGTAATACCCCCAGAAACAGGACCAGGAATCCCAGGCCCAGCGCCACCTCATGAGACTTGGCCAAATCCTCAAACCAAAGCGCCGCGCGCTGATACCCAATCGCCGCCACGATCAAACCGGCCAGCACCGAGGCCAGCGAGATGATTTCCTGGACGAAACCCTTCATCATGGCCGATATCACGGAAGCCAGAATGATCGCGGCAAGAATACAGTCCAGCCAGTTCCATGCGGCCATGGCGCCTTAGCAATCTACTTCGGGCTCACCTCACTGAGGGAAACTCCGGTGATCAGCCGGTATGCTTCGCGATACTTTTCCGCGGTCCTTTCCACAACCTCAGGGGGCAAGGGCGGTGGAGGCGGCTGCTTATTCCAGTGCAGCGACTCCAGGTAGTCGCGAACGAATTGCTTGTCGAATGACGGCTGCGATTTTCCGGGCGCGTATTCGTTGGCCGGCCAGAACCGCGATGAGTCGGGAGTCAGCACCTCGTCGATCAGAATCGGCTGATTGTCCTTCAGCCCCCATTCGAACTTTGTATCGGCAATAATGATTCCCCGGCTTGCCGCAAACTCTCGGCCCTTGCGGTAAAGGTCCAGGCTCATATCGCGGAGCGTTGCCGCCGCGTCCTTCCCTATGCGTTCGACCATGCCTTCCCAGTCGATATTTTCGTCATGACCGGTCGTCGCTTTGGTTGCCGGCGTAAATATGGGATCCTCAAGCCGCGACGCTTCCTTCAAGCCTGCGGGAAGTTTGATGCCGCACACGCTGCCGGTGGCGAGATAGTCCTTCCACCCGGAACCCACCAGGTACCCGCGCACCACACATTCGATCGGAAAAGGTTTGGTCTTGTGCACCAGCATCGAGCGTCCGTGCAGTTGGTCCGCGAATGCACCCAGTTCCGGGGGGTAGTCCGCCACACGCGCGGTGATGAAGTGGTGGCGGATCTCTCCCTTTATGCGATTGAACCAAAAGCAGGAAAGCTGCGTGAGCACGCGCCCTTTGTCCGGAATGCCTTCGTTCATTACCACGTCAAATGCCGAGAGGCGATCGGTGGCGACGATCAGCAGCTTGTCGCCCAGATCGTAGACGTCACGCACCTTTCCCCTCGAAAACAGCTTGACCCCCGGAAGGTTGGATTGAAGCAATACACTTTGTGGTGTGGACGTCATGCGTGTCGGCTCAGAGGACGCATATTCTAAAGCAACGCGAAATGATGTCAATCGAAAAAGCGCCGGAGAAATTTCTCGGAAGACCACTTCCTGAGGGGTGGGAGAAGTCTAGCCGCACAACATTTGGAGTTGATCGAAGCCGCATAAATTGAGGCTGCAATCAAGGCGAATGAAGATTGCTAAATTCCGGCAAATCGCTTATGCGACCGCGACCGCCGGCTCCGGAACCAGCGCATCGAAGCGCACAGAAACCAGTTTTGAGACGCCCGGCTCCTCCATGGTGACGCCGTACATTACCTTTGCGATCTCCATGGTGCGCTTGTTGTGAGTGATCAGGATGAACTGCGTGTGGCGGCTCATCTGCTGAATCATTCGGGTGAAGCGCTCAATGTTCGTTTCATCCAGCGGCGCGTCGACTTCATCAAGCACGCAGAAGGGGCTGGGAGTGTAGCGGAAAATGGCGATGAGCAGCGCCAGAGCGGCCATGGCCTTCTCGCCGCCGGAGAGCAAAAGCACGTTTTGCAACCGCTTCCCGGGCGGCTGCGCGACCAAATCGATTCCGCTGTCGGGGTCGTTTTCGTCGGCCAGGCGCATTTCCCCGATACCGCCGCCGAAGAGCACCTTGAACGATTCCGCGAAATAAGCATTGATGGCCTTGAAGGCCTCCAGAAATTGCTGGCGGGATACTTGATCG
The DNA here is from genome assembly GCA_030040315.1 of Terriglobia bacterium. Lineage (GTDB taxonomy): Bacteria > Acidobacteriota > Terriglobia > UBA7540 > UBA7540 > Bog-366. Next base: position 3,194 of record JASHTY010000030.1, read on the forward strand.
ATTTCTCGGATGGCCTGTGCGGTGTCTTCAATGGAAGCCAGCAGGTCCTGCCGCTGCGTGTCAAGGAACGTGAACCGCTCCTCCGCTTCCTGCAGTTCCTCGAGGGCCATCATGTTCACCGGCCCCAGGTTCTCAATGCGCGACTTGAGTTGGCGCAACTCTTCTTCCGCCAGTTGCAGCGCCTCTCCCTCCAGAACCGCTTCCGGCGCCAATTCCGCGAGCAGCGCCGCAGGGTCGGCATTCAATTCATTGCGGCATTGCTGCGAATCGTGATTGAAGTCGGACTCCGCGCGCGCCATTGCCACCTCTGTCTGAGAGCGTTTTTCGCGGCGCGCCTCAAGTTCCCTGCGCGCCAAGTCCACGCGCGGGCCCAGAGCATCGCGCTCGCTGCGGAGTGTGCGGGATTCTTCCTCCAGTTCGTGCAGTTCAACCCTTGCCGCAGCAAGTTCCGCCTGAAGCTGTTCCAGGCGCGCCTGGTCGGCTTCGCTCTCCTGCGCCAGCCGGATGCGCTCCTGCTGCCAGGCCTCAATTTGCTGCGCAAGCCGGACGCTGCGGTTCTGAAGGTCCTGGGCGGCCGCGAGCAATCGCAAAGCTTCCGCATCGGCAGCACGGGTCCGCTCCTCAAGAGCGCGCGCCGCGGATTGCGCTTCCGCAATCTCTTGCGCCAGCCGGTCCAATTCCACGCGAATCTCGCGGGCCCTTTGCGTGGCCACCGTGATCGCTTCTTCGCGTTGAGTCCTGGTGATTGCCGCGCCTTCAAGCTCAACTCGCAGGATGGTCAAGCGTTCATCCACACCGGCGCGCTCCTGCACCAGCACCGCCGTCTCTGCGATCAGCGCTTCGAGCTGCTGCCGCGCGCGTTCGCATCCCTGGCGCGTCTGGCGAAGCTTTTCGTCCGCGACCACGGCTTTCTTTTCAGCCTCGATTTTGCTCCCTGACAAATTCCTGAGCTGCTCGTCCAGCTGTTTTGCCTCCGTTTCCGCATTCGCCAGAGCCGCCTCGCCTGATTTGATCTGTGTCTCAAGCTCCGCGGTCCGCCGTTCGAGTTCGCGGAAGTCGCGACGCAGAGCCAGCGGCCCGGCACTCGAGCCTTTTCCACCCGAAACCATGCGATGGTGATAATGCGCTCCCGAGGCCGTCAGGAAATGGCAATCCGGGTAGGCGCCGGCCAGGCGCTCGCCGGCAGCGTCATCCTCCACAACGTAAGCGTTGGTGAGAGCGGGCAGCACCATGTCACCGTTCAATCCCAGCTTGGACCCGAACCGGACAAAGTCACGCACGGGCGCAATCACTCCTGGCTCGTTATGTACCGGTGAGTCGCCGTTTCCGTGTGCGTGGCCGTTGGAACTCAACTGGGTTACGAAAAAGGTGGAGCGCCCTTTGCCCTCGCTTTGCAACAGGGCGATTCCCGAGCGCGCTTGCGCATGCTGTTCAACAACCACGCATTCGAGTTCCTGCTTCAGGAACTCCTCCACCACTTCTTCGTATCCGGAGGAGACATCCACGAAATCCGCCAGCAATCCCATGGGGTGAAACGCGTGACCGTTGATCGGAATCTCGCCGGAAAGCAGGCGCCGTACGCTTTCCGTGCTGTAGGCGTGCCGGGCCAGAGACTGCTCCAGCGCTTCCTTGCGCGCCAAGCTGCCTGAGAATTCGCGGCGCAAAGCCTCAAGTTGCGAGCGCAGCGAAATTTCCTGGCTGCGCGCCTGCTCCAGGTCGTGGGCGGTTTGTGCGACGGAATCGGCCAGCTCCACGAGCGTGCTGGTTTCGCGGCGATGGTCGGAAAGGTAAGACTCCAGCTCCGCGGCAAGGTGTGCGTGCTCTGCGTCCATGCGCGATTTCTCAGCGTCCGTGCGGGCTGTCTGGCGATCCACCGCCAAGCCCGCTTCTTCCGCCTGCACAAGCTGATTCCGCAGCTCTGCCCCATGACTGACCGCGGCCAGCAGGGATTGCCGGCAGGCTTCCACATCCTGCTCCGCTGCCCCGAGTTGGAAATTCAAATCCTCCTGCCGGGCCAGGTGCTGGGTCAGAGTCTTCCTGGCTGTTGCGAACTCCTGCCGACACTTTTCCGCCTGCAAGGCGTGCTCAACCGTCTGCTGCTCGACGGTGGCGCGCTGCGACTGAAGCTCTGCACTTTCGCGGGTGGACTCTTCCGTGCGGGTTTCAAGGTTTACGCTCTGCTGCTTCACCTGTTCCAAGCGCGAGAGCAGGCGCTCCTTCTCCAGATCGCCTTGGGACAGGCGCTCGCGACACTGGATGAGCTGGTCCTCCAATTCCTCGTGATGCAATGCGGCGCGCTTCTGCTGCTGCTCGATCGCATCCAATTCCTGCGCTGCGGCCGTGCATGATTCCTGCGCCAGTGCCAATTCCCCGCGCAACCTTTGAAATTCCGCTTCCAACGCCCTCAAGCGCGAGGTCAGGACATTCTTCAGCCGGCCGCGCAATTCATCGTGAAGCTCACGATAGCGCCGCGCCTTCGACGCCTGGCGTTTCAAGGAGTTCACCTGCTTGACCACTTCTTCCAGAATGTCCGTAATGCGCGCCAGATTTCCGCGCGAGGATTCCAGCTTGGCCTCCGCCAGGCGTTTGCGAGTCTTGAACTTTGAAACACCCGCGGCCTCTTCCAGAATCAGCCGCCGGTCAGATGGTTTTGAGCTAAGGATCTGACCGATGCGCCCCTGCTCAATGATGGCGTAGGACTCCGGTCCCAGTCCGGTGCCCATGAAGAGGTCCTGAATATCCCGCAGGCGGCAGGTTTCGCCGTTGATCAGATACTCGCTTTCGCCTGAGCGAAACAGCCGGCGCGTCACAGTGATTTCGCCCGAGCGGTGAAAGACCTTGTGCGGCTTGGTCCCGTTCCCATTGCCGTTTCCATCGCCGTTCCCATGGCCATTGCCGTTGCCGGGGGTTTCCAGCGGGAATTCCGCCCGCTCCTCCGCGGTTAGCTCCGCATCCGCAAACTCCGGCGATTCTTTGGGCGCTTCCGTCTCGTTGTATTCCGGATCGATCAGGGTCATGCTGACTTCCGCCATTCCGGTGGGAAGGCGCGTACCCGTGCCGTTGAAAATGACGTCGGCCATGCGCTCACCGCGCAGCAATCGCGCGCTCTGTTCACCCAGCACCCAGGTGATGGCATCAGACAAGTTGGATTTTCCGCAGCCATTCGGTCCCACAACCGCCGCAACTCCGTCTGCGAATTCCAAGCGTGAGCGGTCAGCGAAGGACTTGAATCCCAACAGTTCAAGTTTTTTCAGCTTATACAAAGGGCACCCTTATCCATTTTGGATTTTGGATTGGAGAACAGGCGAGTAGAGAGAAAGTCAGCGCGTCGTGTGTTGAGTCCAAAGTCCAAAATTAATTGGATTTCGTCCAAACCACCACCTTGGCGCACCTCTCGAGTGCTGCGCGACGACCCCTCACAAGAATGTGTATCACAGGTGTGGAGGCTTGTAAAGCAAAAACCACAATATTCAGGGGTTTTGTGGGTCACAAACCGCAATATCTGGTGGTGGTTAACCGGGTGTGTTTTCAGTCAAATGCAGGTCCATCCAAGCCAGAATGAGCTTGCGCATCTCGGGAAGTTCCTTGTGCGGGCACTCAAACATCTCGATGTGGCAGTCCTGGGCTTTCCCGTACTTCTCGTAAAGGGGATACAGGTAATTGCGGATCTTCTCGACGCCCGCGGGCGGGGTCAATTCATCCAATCGCCCATTCACACTCAAATGCGCACGCGGCACAATGAGTTCGTTGATTTGGGCGGTCTGAAAATGTTTGAGCAGGGACGGCACGTAGTAATAAATCCCGTGATGGTTAAGGCCGTGAACCTTAATGAGCTCCTCAAAATCAGTCAGGCAGCAGACGTCCATGCACAAGCGCACTCGAGGATCGAGCGCCGCCAGCCACCACGCTTTGGTTGAGCCCATGGACATTCCCAGCACGCCCAACCGCTGGGCATCCACTTCCGGCCGGGCCGAAAGGTAATCGATGGCGCGAAACTCATCGAACATCATCATTCCGTAGAGCACGCGGCCGTTCCAGATCATTTCCTTGAATGCGGACTCCTCACCCGCCTGGCCGTTCTCATCGTGCTTTCGCTCACCGAAGCACCAACTATCAATGGCCAGCGTCACGATGCCCCTTTCCGCGCAGACGGGCGCATAAGCGGGCTGGGCGCTGACGCCGGTCAGAAGTTGTTCCTTTCCCAGATCGTACATTCCCGCGTGCCAGTGGATGTAGAGCAGGCCGGGCGCGCGGGCGGGGCGTTTGTCCGGAATCAGCAGCAGAGCAGGGACCGGTTCGATGCCGTTCAGGTCGAGCACCAGCCGCTGCAGTGTATATCCGTCGTGTTTCTCGGTTGCCAGCACCACCGCAGGGCCGGGTTCGTGATTCCATGGCAAGTCGCCCAGCAGGCTCCACAGGTCTTTCCTACGCCGGGCCTGAAACCCGGAGAATTCTTCTGGCGTTCTGTCGGTGACGGTTTCGGCGGACACCGGCGGAGTTCCTCCCAATGCAATGAGTGCAGCGGATTGTTTCAAGAAATCGCGGCGGTCAGATTCCTGCATTCGTGTCCCCCCACACGCAGGAGGATATCAGATTCTCCGAATCATTGATTAATGCTTCTGGTTCTTCTCATCCACCTGGACGTTAAAGAGGCGGTAGTCTGAATAGCGGTGCTGGTTATGAAAGATGTATTTATCGAGTTGGCCGCTCACAGTCACGGCGCGCGGCAGCCAAAGCGTTTTGGCGCCATCCTGAAATTTGACCTCAGAGTACAGGATTTCCGTGGTCTCCTTTGTCAGCCCAACGTGCACCTCAGGCATTTCGATGTCGGTTCGCAGGCGCAGGATTCTGTACTTGACGGGATCGATCCAGGCGATGCCCTGCATGTAGACGATGCCTTGCCGGTCGAGAAAATTGACGAAGGCGGTTTGCCGGGCCTTCAAGGGCTTCTGCGCAAAAGCCACCACATAGGTCCGCAGTCCGTCCAAGTTCTGGCGGCCCAGGTACCGAAAGTCAGAGTCAGGTTGATAGACGGGATGAAAATGCACCGACTGGTTGACAAATCCCTCGGTTACCACTCCGGTGTTGGCCTTGATCTCCACCGGCGCGCCGTTCGAGTCGGATCGATACTCTTTCAGGCGTGCTTTCATCAGACCGGGGGCGGCCATCGCGACGTAGTTGTACTTGTTGTCGAAGTGCAAATCGCTGGCTCCCAGCGCAGTTGCAACCATGGAAGTGACATGCTCGGTGCAAGTGGTACTCGTGAAGGTATCAAAAAAGGCCGCTACCATCGCACCCGCGCCTTTCAGGATCTGAGGCAATAGTTCCTGATTCTCCGCAACCTCCAGGTGCTTCAGCTCGGGGATTTCTTTGGCAAGCTGGGCCGGAGTCATTTCCACAAACGTCCTGGCGTCCTTCTCGCCTACCACTTGCCCCGCCATCTGGCAAGGAATGGTGAGGCAGAGGACCAGAGACGCTAAACCGAAATCGTAGATGCGGCTCGAACGGCTGGTGACGCAAGTCGCGTTGGTCTTTGGAACCGTAATGGCAGACCTCCGATAAAAGCCCGACACTGTGCCGGCCTGCAAGGTTTACCACAGCGATCACTGCGGACCGCCTGCAGGGGATGTTCCAGGCACTTGCACGGTGTAATTCAGTGCCGCGATGCCCTTTGACTCCGAATCGCGCACAATCTCACGCACGCGATACGTTCCGGGCAAAACATCAAAGCTGGTCTCGGCATAAATTCCGGAGGGCTTAAGCCTTTCCAGAGTCTCATCTTTGAGATGAAGATCCAGGGACGCCTCCTTCGCGGTGACGTACTTGCCGTCCCCATCGAAGAGCGTGGTGTGAAAAATCAGTTTGTCCGCGCTGCGGTCCTCTTCCTTGCGGAATTGCAGTTGGCGAACGTCCACGTGAATGATGACCGTGAGCTTGGGCCGGCTCTCCCCGCCGGGGGTGACCTGGGCGTTCAAGTCGGCGGGGAGATCATGTACTTCATCCTGGGAAAACACCATCTTCTCAAATTCATCCTGTCCTGAAGGGGCGGCGCTTGCAAGTGCTGCTTCCGAGGCAAAGTATCCGCGGCGCGCCTGAATGGTATAAGGTTCACGATTGTTGAGCGACACGCGCAGCGAGTGATACTTCCCATCCAGTTTGATGTTGGATGGCGAAAGCGCGAGCACGTAGGAAACGTCCGGAACCGCCGCCGCTTGCTGGAAGCCCTCGTCAAAATCGTTGCTGTTGTGAAAGAAGATGCCACCCGTAGCGAAGCTGAGGCCTGCCAGCACGCTTTCGGCAAGCCCGGTTCCGGCATACTGGATCTTTGCCTTGGCAGCCTGCAAATCAGGGCGCGCGGCAAGGCCGTCGGGCGGCGTGCGAGCCTCAAGGCCCAGAGCGTCGATAGCGCTGATCACCACGTCCTGCTGCAGGGCGCGATTGGTGATCTCATCAATCCTCTGCGATTGCGTTTCAGTCAGGAACCCGGGCGAAACCAGCACGAGCGTGCGTTGTCCGGGCATGGCCGCCAGGCGCCGGACTCCCGTCTCAATTGCATCCAGCGCGTGCTGTGCCTCCATGGATACCCTTTCCCATACTCCCAGTGCTTCAATTTCCACTCGCCTCTTTGCAACCGGCGTGCACGGGTCCACGCCGGATGACATGTTCCCGCCGGACGACATATTCCCGGCGCCGCTTGGACGCGTATTACCTGCCATGATCTCAGCAGAACGCTCATTCATGGGGTCAACTGCCACGTCTTCACCGCAATCACACTTCACGCCCTCCGCGTGCACGACGCTCAGTGCGTTCGGATCCTTTTGGGTAACAAGATATGCTTCATATTCTCTGATCACAGGGCAGCTGTTCACAATGTGCGAGCGAGCCGCCAGGTTGAAGATTGCGTCATGAAGTTTGTCGTGGTCGTCGGTGAAATCCAACTGGTTTGAGCCCGTGGCCGTGAAAATCGCCAAACGGTCCTGCGCGTGAACCCCTGTCATCACATATTTCCATGCGGCTCTGCGCGTCTCGGCGATTCCTTGCTGCTCCGTGTGAAAATCGTCGAAGAAGAGAATAACAAACCGCTGGGCGGGAGGTTTTGCAGTAGCAGGAGGATTCGATGCGGCGTTTGCCGGGGATGCAGACGCCGAGGGCGTGGCCGCGGGCGCGCTCGAAAGGCTGGTTTCCTCCGAGAATCCAACAATTTCCTGCGGCTTGCCCTCGTCGAGTATCCGAAAGTCCTGCTGTTGAAGATGGCCCACGGGCTTCCCGTCTTGATCGCGCACCACCACTTTCACCGTCACCAGATTGCGCTCCGCATGAATCTGGAAGGGCTTCGAATCATCCACCTTGCCATCGTGGGCTTGAACTTCCGGAAGATTGGGATTCTGAGGAGCGGCATTCCAGCCCGGTGAAATGAGGCACACGGTAAGCGTCACGAAGGTGATCATCGGCCTCACCGTGCGGCGTGCGCCAACCGATTGAAAGGTAGGACGCATGTTTAATCTCTCAGGATTTCCCACGGTCAACTATAGGTCAGAATTAGTCCGGTGACCGTAAAATTC
>JASHTY010000220.1 GCA_030040315.1 Terriglobia bacterium
GTTGCTTTCTCTTCCTCCAGGTACTGAGATGGTTCACTTCCCTGGGTTGGCTCGCACCCGCCTATGGATTCAGCGGGCCGTTGCCGGGTTTTTCCCGGCAGGGTTTCCCCATTCGGAGATCCCCGGGTCAAAGGGTGCTTCCCCCTGTCCGAGGCTTATCGCAGGTAGCCACGTCCTTCATCGCCGTCTAGCGCCAAGGCATCCACCGTACGCCCTTAGTAGCTTGACCATATGATCTGCTCAAAATATCAGCACAGCCCACAGCTTATAGCTAACAGCTCACAGTAAGAACTCTAGACAGTCCTCACTATGGACTGTTAACGGTTGACTGTAGACTGCCTTTTGGCAGACCCGCCTTCTCTCACTGCCCGGATCCAATCCCGGACAGCGCGCAGCCGCCAGCTTTAAGTCCCCATTCCCCTGCAAGCACCCTTGCGAGCCCCTGCTGAGAACTAACGACTGATAACTGACAACTGCAACTACTAGGTAGACGCCACACTATTCAGTTTTCAAAGATCGTCGGGTACTTAGAGCCGGCTCGCGCCTCCCTCAGCCCCTCCTGCAACCTTGCGTCCGTCATTCGACCGTGTCGCCAGGATGCTGGGATTGACTCCACCCCTTCGCGGGTGAAAGCAAGCTCAACAACCTAGCGCGAATCCGCAACACCCCGCTCCTGAGCGCACAACGCAGCATGCGCGCCTTTGCGGCTGCCGGATTCGAATGCTTTGAGCTTTGGGGATTGAAACAGGCGGGGAGGATTTACAGCTGGGGACCCACTTGCTTCAAGCCCTTAATCAAAAGCCTTTCGCGTATCGGCCTCCAGGGATTTTCAACCGAGACGATGTGGAGTGCAAATTCGAGCTCGGCTGAATCCAAGCACCAACCGTGCCTTATCACTACATCCACCTTCGTACTGGCAATCCGAAATATTAGCGTAACATTTCCGCAAATGCAAGAGTTTTTTTTCGTGACTATAAAAGATTCCCACACCCTGCCTTAAAGCCTTTACCAACCAAAGCTGAGGCAAAGTGCCCGGGATTTGATACGCTAACGCACCCAGGCGCTGATAGCCGAAGGCCGAAAACCCTGACCCAGTGAGGACACAGTGTCGCAGAAACTCTGCCCCGCAATTGTATTGGCAGCAACTCTCTTAATCCATTCTTCCAGCGTATTGGATGCTGGCGCGCCCCAGGCCGCCCCAACCAACGCCGGGAATCGTCCGATTATCTGCAGTGTGATGGAGTCGTTCGAGGAGCAGAAGCTGGGAATGCGCGCCATTGTCTTTCATCAGCGCGACAAGGCCGATGGCCCCCGGCTTGGCGATTTGCTGTTGAAGCATTCCGGGGAAGAGATGGAGCTTGAAGCTTCCGGCGGCAGTCGGTATCGCGCCACCGTCTTTCGTGTCAAGAGCTGTTTTGGCCGCGGATTGGCAATAATCCCGACAGATCGGCTGAAACTCGGCGAAAATGATCAATTCACCTTGCGCCTGCCATAGAACAATCGTAAAGTCGCAGTCCGTCATCCAATAAGCAGGGGGTTTCGATGATTGTAGGTGTTCCCAAGGAGACATTTCCGGGCGAACGCCGCGTGGCCCTGGTTCCGATGGTTCTTACCAACCTGCTGAAGGCTGGATTTCAGGTATTGGTGGAAGCCGGAGCAGGCCTCAGTGCCGGCTACCCGGACGCAGAGTACGAGGCGAAAGGCGCCAGGCTTGCCACCACACGCGGAGATGTCTTCAAATCGGCTGATGTTATTGTGCAGGTTTTGAGCTTCGGCTCGAATGACGCTACGGGCAAGGATGACCTTCCGCTGCTTCGCCGCGGGCAGGCGGTTATCGGCTTCCATCGCCCCTTCGGCTCGATCGAAGCCGCGCAGCAGCTCGCCGCCACCGGAGTCACCTCATTTTCCGTCGAACTGATGCCGCGCATCACGCGCGCGCAGAGCATGGACGCGCTCTCGTCCATGGCCACGATTTGTGGTTACAAAGCAGTGCTGCTGGCGGCCGACCGCCTGCCGCGCATGTTCCCCATGCTCACTACCGCGGCGGGCACCATTACCCCGGGGCGGGTTTTCATTATCGGCGCGGGTGTTGCAGGCTTGCAGGCCATCTCAACGGCGCGCAGGCTCGGCGCGGTGGCTTCCGCCTACGACCTGCGTCCCGCCGCGAAGGAGCAGGTGCTCAGCCTGGGTGGGCGCTTTGTCGAATTGCCCATCGAAGCCAAAGATGCCCAGGACGCGCGCGGATACGCTCGCCAGCAGGATGAGGCCTTCTTCCGGCGCCAGCGCGAGTTGCTGGGGAACGTGGTGGCGGATAGCGACGTGGTGATTACCGCTGCAGTGGTGCCGGGCAAGAAACCTCCCATGCTGGTAACCGCCGATATGGTGAGGCGCATGGCCCCCGGCTCCGTCGTCGTCGATCTGGCTTCGGAGCGCGGCGGCAACTGCGAGCTCACCAAGGCCGGTCAGCGCGTCATCGAGCACGGCGTAACCATCATCGGCTATATCAACGTGGCCAGTACGGTGCCCTACCACGCCAGCCAGATGTACGCCCGGAACCTTACGGCGTTTCTGCTACACCTGGGGAAAGATGGCAAGCTGCAAGTCAATGTTGACGACGAGATTACGCGCGATACTTTGCTGACCCAGGGCGGGGAAGTGGTAAACGCCCGCGTGCGGGAGTTCTTTGCGCTTCCGGCGCTTAACAAAGGATCGGCCAAACCCTCTTGACGGACTTGCGAAAGGAAAAGACATGACTTTCGATCTGATTAACTGCCTGTACGTTTTCATTCTTGCGGGATTCATCGGATTTGAGGTGATCCGGCGGGTCTCGCCATTGCTGCATACGCCGCTGATGTCGCTGACCAATGCCCTGGACGCGATTGTGGTGGTGGCGGCCATCATCATTGCGGGGCGCCACGAGAGCACGCTCTCCACGGTCTTGGGGGCCGTGGCCGTGGCCGCGGCCTTCAGCAACATGGTGGGCGGATTCCTGATTACCGATCGCATGCTGCGCATGTTCAAGCTGAGCAAGTCCAAAAAGCCATGAGCCACATCCTCCAGCAGCAGCTCATTGATCTTGCCTATATCGCAGCGGTAGCGCTGTTTGTGCTGGCGCTCAAGTGGCTCAGTTCGCCTGCCACAGCCAGGCACGGCGTGCTGGCGGGCGAATTCGGCGCGGTGCTGGCCGTTGCCGCCACGCTCTGCAACTACGAGATTATCGAATACAAATGGATCATCGTGGCGCTGGCGGTGGGCGCCATTGTGGGTATTCCGCTCGGCCTTGTGCCCATGACCGCCGTGCCGCAGCGGACGGCGGTCAGCCACGCTTTTGGCGCGCTTGCCGCGGCCATGATCGGCATCGCCGAATATTACGTGCGCGTTCCGAATCTCACCAAATTTGAGATGGTGGAAATCGCCATGGAAGTGATCATCGGCTCGCTGACTTTCACCGGCAGCCTGATCGCCGCGGGCAAATTGCAGGAAGTGCTGCCCCAGCGGCCTATTACCTACAAGGGTCAGAACATCGTGAGCCTGTCGGCGCTGGGCGCGGCCGTGCTGCTGGCGATTTGGCTGATGATCCACCCCGAAGCGTCGCACCTGTTCCCGGTGATGGTGGTCGTTTCCCTGATCTTCGGCGTGCTGTTGGTCACGCCCATCGGCGGCGCGGACATGCCCACGGTGATCTCGCTCTTGAACTCTTATGCCGGACTTTCCGCGGCGCT
>JASHTY010000221.1 GCA_030040315.1 Terriglobia bacterium
TTGCTCCCGGAGACACTGCGCCCTAGGCGACTTGCATCTGGGGCAGGAGCAATTTCTGCAAGCGCCGCAAATTGTAAGCCGTGATCACCAGCCGATAGAACCAGTCCACGCGCTTCAGGCCCCGCCCTTCCTTCTGAACGGATTCCGCTAATTTACCCATGACGTACCAACGCCCATGCCGTGCCAAGGGGGGTAGACAATATGAGCAATTCGTGTTCTATTGTCGATTGGAATATCGATGTTTTGGTAACACCTTGAGGCTAGAGAACTTACCATCAGCGGCCTGTCAATTCGGCCCCCCGCCCCCGCGGGCTATTGGCTGATTTCACCCACTGGGTGGGTGTTTTTTCGGGAAGGGTTCACTTGTCTGCATGAGAGTGGTAGTCACGGCACGATCTATGTGCCGTGGGCCTTGATTTCAACTCCGAAGAACCCACGGCATAAAGGGCATGCCGTGGCTACCGGCTAACCGCATTGGCGCAGTTGGATCACCGAAGGTAGAATAGGATGGTCTCGATCTCGTCAATCTGGTGCCACAGCCGTATGCACGACTCGGGGCCCTGGATTAACGAGCGAGAGGGGTGCGCCACCGTATCCCGAAGCTTCACCAGTGGACCCAACGCATCCTGAAACTTACCACCGCTGTCATAACCCACATGGCTGAAAAGGTGCTTTTTGCGAATGACGTTGACCAAATCGGACAAATACATGTATTCCACAAAACGTACTTCTACTCCGTCCGCTTTGTCCAATCTGTACCTTTTCTTAACCTCGTCGTACTTCTGATTCTCGCTTGAACCGAAGGTCATCGCCAGAAGCTCCTGCTCAGCGCATTTTTCCATCACTAGGCTGCCAAGCTGAGTCTCTAATTCGCTTAGAAGGCTGAAGAGGTAAACGTACGTCTGTCTGCAGTTGAGATTGGTTATGGAAACCAAGCCAACGACCCTGCGCTCGTTGACTAGAAAATAGAAATTCCTAGATTCAAGTGCGAATCCGCGGATCACGTCATGCACGGGTGTGTTAAATGTGATCACGTCCTGGCGGCGGATTGTTTGCCTGAGCACTGAGGAGTAGTCGCTCCATACCTTTGTGCAAAAATACTCGCTCACGCCGGCGGGATCGTCGATTGGGAGGACATCAAACCGTGTGGATTTCATTTTCTGCGCCGCACGCTCTAAGTCGGCCTCGGCAATCGCAATTGAGGTCCAGTGACTGCTAGCTATGCCAATGACCGCCGCATCGACGTCGACCACTGACTCCCGGAGAAAGTCCATTTCCTCGTGCATTATCACCTCCGTATCGGGCGGGTGGCGCGGACATTGCGTTCTATGTCTGCGTCATGTCAACACCGCGCGCGGTTCGGCTCGCGTACATGAAAGTCGATGTATGCGCCACCCACGAAGACATTGTAGCGCTGACCTTCAGGTCGGTACGTTACCTTGGCCGTTGCTGACCTGAAGGTCGGCGCTACGTTCCAACCCATTTCATCCGATTGTAATCCCACAACCACCCAGCGCTGGTAAGATATAGGGCTCAAGCGAAGCTCTAATTGGTCAACTAGGGGTTCACGATGGGTGCACTGAAATCCGGAGGCTGCTGTGGCTAAATCGACGCGTCACTATACTTCTTCGCCGCTTCCCAAAATCACTTTGTCCGCAGAGGAAGTTCGCCGCATGGACGCTTACTGGCGCGCGGCAAATTACCTTTCCGTCGGGCAAATCTACCTGATGGAGAACCCGCTGCTGAAGGAGCCGCTGCGGCTTGACCACGTGAAGCCGCGCCTGCTGGGGCATTGGGGAACGACACCCGGCCTGAACTTCCTTTACGTCCATTTGAACCGGCTGATCAAGAAGCACGACTTGAACATGATTTATATCACCGGCCCCGGACACGGCGGTCCGGGCCTGGTGGCGAATACGTATCTGGAGGGGACGTATAGCGAGGTTTACCCGAACATCCCACAGAACGAAGCGGGGATGCAGCGGCTGTTCAAGCAATTCTCGTTTCCGGGCGGACTCCCCAGCCACGTGGCGCCGGAGACGCCGGGCTCGATCCACGAGGGCGGGGAATTAGGCTACGCCGTTGCGCACGCTTACGGAGCGGCGTTTGACAATCCCGACTTGATCGTCGCCTGCGTAGTCGGCTGTGGCGAGGCGGAGACGGGACCCCTGGCCGCGAGCTGGCACTCCAACAAATTCCTGAATCCCGAACGCGACGGCGCGGTGCTGCCCATTCTGCACCTGAACGGGTACAAGATTGCCAATCCCACACTGCTGGCGCGCATCGGGAAGGAAGAGTTGATCAGCCTGTTCACGGGTTACGGTTACAGACCGTATTTTGTGGAAGGCCATGACCCCGAGCCGGTGCACCAGATGTTGGCCGCTACGCTTGAAACGGCGCTTGCGGAAATCGAAGCGATCCAGAAAGACGCGCGTACCAACGGCTTCAAGAAGCGGCCGCGCTGGCCCATGATTATTTTCGACACACCCAAGGGGTGGACGGGCCCCAAGATTTTGGATGGCAAACCCGTGGAGGGCTCGTTCCGCTCGCACCAGGTGCCCTTGGCCGACCTGGCCACGCACCAGGAACGATTGCGAATGCTGGAAGACTGGATGAAGAGTTACAAGCCGGAAGAACTCTTCGACTCGAACGGCAAGCTGATTCACGAATTGGCCGAACTGGCGCCGAAAGGGACTCGCCGTATGGGGGCCAATCCCCACGCCAATGGCGGACTGCTGCTGCGCGACCTGGTGATGCCGGATTTTCGCGACTACGCCGTGGATGTGCCCAAGCCCGGCACGGTGGAAGCCGAGAGCACTCGCGTGATGGGCAAGTTTCTGCGCGACGTGATGAAGCTGAATGCCGAGAGCCGCAACTTCCGTGTTGTGGGGCCCGACGAAACCGCCTCCAATCGCCTGGCCGACCTGTTCGAAGTGACGAATCGCGTGTGGACGGCGGAAATCCTTCCAACGGATGACCACCTGGCTCCCGACGGCCGGGTGATGGAAGTGCTGAGCGAGCACATGTGCCAGGGATGGCTCGAGGGCTACCTGCTCACCGGGCGGCATGGATTCTTTTCCTGCTACGAGGCGTTTATCCACATCATCGATTCCATGTTCAACCAGCACGCCAAGTGGCTGAAGGTGACGCGGGGCATTCCCTGGCGGCGGCCCATCGCTTCGCTGAACTATCTGCTCACGTCGCTCGTCTGGCGGCAGGATCACAACGGCTTCAGCCATCAGGACCCGGGCTTTATCGACCACGTGGTGAACAAGAAGGCGGACATCGTGCGCGTCTACCTGCCGCCCGACGCCAACACGCTGCTTTCCGTCACTGACCACTGCCTGCGCAGCCGCGATTACGTAAACGTGATTGTGGCGGGCAAGCAGCTGGAGTTGCAGTGGCTCTCCATGGAAGCGGCAATCGCCCACTGCACAGCGGGCATCGGCATCTGGAATTGGGCCTCAAACGACGAGGGATCAGAGCCCGATGTGGTGATGGCTTGCGCTGGTGACGTTCCCACGCTTGAAACGCTCGCCGCTGTCGCTCTGCTGCGCCGCGATATTCCCGACCTGAAGATTCGCGTCATCAACGTCGTCGATCTGATGACGCTCCAGCCTGCCAGCGAGCATCCCCACGGACTCCCTGACCGCGACTTTGATTCACTTTTCACCACCGATAAGCCCATCGTTTTCGCCTTCCACGGCTACCCGTGGCTGATCCACCGGCTCACTTACCGGCGCACCAACCACGCCAATCTGCACGTGCGCGGCTACAAGGAAGAAGGCACCACTACGACGCCGTTTGATATGACCGTGATGAATGATATCGACCGCTACCACCTGGCGTGCGACGTGATCGATCGCGTGCCCAAGCTGCGGAATCAGGCCGCGCTCGCCAAACAACGGCTGAACGCCAAGCTGATCGAGCATAAGCAGTACATCGCGCGCGTCGGTGAGGATATGCCGGAGATTCGCGACTGGAAGTGGCCGTTGTAGAGTAAAATAAGCTGCAGGGTAGGGAATCCAATGGGCCTTAAGACCACCATAACGTGGGAAGACTTCCTCGCCGCAGGCGAAGAATGGCAGAGATGGGAATGGGTTGACGGCGAGGTGGAATTCATGTCTCCTGCAAGTTTCCGCCATGAGCAGTTTATAGCAACTCTTATTGCGCACTTGTGGCAATTCTGTCAGGTCCATAAGGAATGGACCACATTTGCGTCCAACGGTGTCTTCACGATGCAATCGACAAACTGGCGGATGCCGGATACATCGTTGGTGCGTCGTTCGCGGTTTGCCGAGGGGCATCTGCCTGTAAAGGCCGATTTTGCCCCCGACGTGGCATTTGAAGTTCTCTCCCCGTCGGACAGTCCCAGCCAAATCCAACGAAAGCGCTTGGACTACCAACAGAGTGGGGTCGTGCAGATCTGGTTCGACCTGAACAAGCGCCTGGTGGAGTTGATCTATCCTGATCGCCCCTTACAATTTTTCGAGGAAAACCAAAAACTGGTGGTCGATATTGTTCCGGACTTTGCCTTGGAGCTTGGAGATCTTTACAGAATCTGAGCTAGGAAATCGGCGCTGAACCGGTTGACCCTTTCCCGCTCCTCACTATAATGACCTGGGCTTTTGAAGTGACCGACCAGCACCGACCAACATCCTCATTCTCCAAATGAATCGCGCCCAGTGGATGGACCCATCCCCCCTCTGATTTTCGGTATACTGTCCCAATGGACCACGCCCCCGTGATTCCCGAATCGGCTGCGGTCGGGACGCCCTCGCTTCCGGAGGTTCATCGCAGCATTGCGCTCCCGAAGGGCGCAGGATTCTGGCGCAAGCTCCTGGCATTTTCGGGCCCGGGATTTCTGGTGGCGGTGGGTTACATGGACCCCGGCAATTGGGCCACGGATATTGCCGGCGGTTCGCGCTTCGCCTATCAGCTCATCTCCGTGCTGATGATTTCGAACCTGATGGCGATCCTGGTGCAAGCGCTCGCGGCGCGGCTCGGAATCGCCACGCAGATGGACCTGGCGCAGGCGTGCAAGGCGCACTACTCGCGTCGAACCAATCTTGTATTGTGGGTTCTCTGCGAAATCGCCATCGCCGCGTGCGATCTGGCGGAGGTCATTGGCTCCGCCATCGCCCTCAATCTGCTCTTCCACATTCCGCTTCTCATCGGAGTCTGCCTGACCGCGTTGGACGTGCTGGCCATTCTCTATCTCCAGCACAAAGGTTTCCGCTGGCTGGAAGCCGTAGTGGTTTCTCTCATCGGCATCATCGGTGGATGCTATTTGATCGAGATCATTCTGGTGCGGCCGGATTTCGTGGGTATCGCCCGGGGTTTTGTTCCGAGCCCGCAAATCCTAACCAACCCGGAAATGCTCTACATCTCGATTGGAATTTTGGGCGCCACGGTGATGCCCCACAACCTTTATCTGCATTCCTCGCTGGTCCAGACGCGCGCCATCGACCGCACTCCGGAAGGCGTGCGGACTGCCATGCGATTTAACTTTCTGGATTCTTTCCTGGCATTGAACTTTGCCTTTCTGATTAATGCCGCAATTCTGATCATGGCGGCTGGAACGTTTTTCCGCGCCGGCCTCACGCAGGT
>JASHTY010000222.1 GCA_030040315.1 Terriglobia bacterium
ATCCGTCTTGCGCTCCGTGCTCTTTCCAAAGACCAGACCGAAAACATCATTTGCTTTGAACGCACGGCCGCCAAGTATGTTCCACCCGTTCCCGCCGACCCGCTCGCGCAAAGTGACCGAGAAGAGCGCATTTCCGCATGGCTGGAAGCCCGCAGCGTCCCGGATGCCTGGAAGCTCGCTCCGACGCTTGCCGATGCGGGAGTGGACATCGCTCCACTCGAAACTTTGACCGCACAAGTTGGCGCGGAGATTCTGAGCGACGTGGTGATTCGCATCGCATCGCTCCTCAACATCGGGCGGCTGATCAAGGAGATTGAAATCAGCACGCATCGCATCTCCCAACTGGTCCAGGCGATCAAGGAATATTCGTACATGGATCAGGCGGCCATGCAGCAGGTTGATGTGCACCAGGGGCTGGAGAACACGCTGACGATCCTTCACCACCGGCTGAAGAACGGCGTCAACGTAGTGCGTGAATACGATAGCAAGCTGCCGCGGATTTGCGCATACGGCACTGAGCTGAATCAGATTTGGACGAATCTGATTTCCAATGCCATTGAGGCTATGCAGGGAAAAGGTGAGCTGCGAGTCCGGACGGCCCACGAGATCGACCGCGTTCGTGTGGAGATCGGCGACAACGGACCGGGAATTCCTCCCGCCGTACTGCCCCATATTTATGAACCCTTCTTTACCACCAAGGGCGTGGGTGAGGGGACTGGACTGGGATTAGATACCGTTTGCCGGATTATCCGCAATCACCACGGTGAGATCAAGGTTGATTCGCGGCCCGGGGACACGCGATTCCAGGTTTACTTGCCGATCTCACAACCCAAGACCCAGACAACTTGAAGGGAAAGGAGGCACCATGGGAAACGGTTGCTCGCACCTCAATCAGGTAGCCTTCCCTGCGCCTAAAACCAAAGGATGCGAGGAATGCCTGAAGATGGGCGACCTGTGGGTTCATTTGCGCCTTTGCGAGATTTGCGGCCACGTGGGCTGCTGCGATTCCTCAAAAAACAGGCACGCCACCAAGCACTTTCATAAAACCAAACACCCGATCATGCGCTCGCTCGAGCCTGGGGAGGATTGGGGATGGTGCTACGTCGATGAAATCATGTTTGAACCCTTTCCTGCCGGTGCGAAATCAAATTCCCTGGCGTGATAGTTTGGATAACCGAGGGTAGGCAAGACTTGGAAGTGCCCCTGAAGGGTGAAGAATGAGCCAAGCTGCAATCGAAAGGCAGATTCGTGACCAGTTCCTCCACCGGCTGACAGAGTCGCGGTTGATGACCGATGATTTGTTTCGAGTCGTGCGTACCGAGGCGATTTACGATCGGCCGATCGCTCAACGCCATCGCATCGTTTTTTATATCGGACACCTTGAGGCCTTCGACTGGAACCTGATTGCAGGCCAGGCGCTGGGTGAAGGAGCCGTTCACCCGGAATTTGATCGGCTCTTTGCCTTCGGAATCGATCCGATAGGCGGCGGATTGCCGTCAGATCAGCCCGCAGACTGGCCGGATTTACGAGAAGTTGGCAGCTACGTGCAACGGGTTCGCGAGGGTCTCGATCGCCTTATTGCCGATACGTCGCACACACGCTGGCAATACCCGCAGGAAATCATCTTCAACACAGCCATTGAGCACCGGTTGATGCACGCGGAAACCCTCGCCTACATGTTTCACCAGCTCGCCGAGGACCGGAAGATCGTGCCGGCAGACTACCGGCCGATTCAGTCCGGTCCGCTTCTGCGCCGAGAGGCCGCCAGAGTGGTCTACATCCCCGAAGGAATCGCGACCCTAGGCTGCCCGCCCGAGAGTCCGGGGTTCGGTTGGGACAACGAATTCCAATACCACACCGTAAGGGTGCCGGCATTTTCCATTCATGCGTGCAAGGTGACGAATGGGGATTTCCTTCGATTCATAGCCGACGGCGGGTACAATGAAGCGCGTTTCTGGACTGACGGGGATTGGGACTGGATTCAAGAGCAGGGCATTCGGCATCCGGTTTTCTGGATCAGGGAAGGCGAACAGTGGTTCTATCGCGGGATGTATCAGCGGGCTCCCCTTCCGCTCGACTGGCCCGTTTACGTCAGCCACGCTGAGGCCGCTGCGTATGCGCGTTATGTAGGGGGATCCCTTCCCACGGAGGCCCAATTCCAGCATGCGGCCTATGGAAGTCCGCAAGGCGCAGAAACCGCCTACCCGTGGGGTGATGCCCCCCCGGACGATTCCCGTGGCAACTTCAATTTTCACCGTTGGGATCCGGCTCCCGTGGGAAGCTATCCGCGCGGCCGGAGCGCCTTCGGCCTGCACGATGCCCTCGGCAATGGGTGGGAGTGGACTTCCTCAGTGTTCGCCCCTTTTCCAAACTTCGAGCCATTTCGTTTCTATCCCGGATACTCCGCAAACTTCTTTGATGGGAAGCATTATGTCCTGAAGGGCGCCTCACCACGCACGGCGGGGTGTATGCTTCGCCGCTCGTTTCGCAACTGGTTTCAGCCTCACTACCCATTTGTGTATGCGTCCTTCCGATGCGTGCAGAATTGAGCCGACCGCCATGCTGATCCGCGACGCCACAATTCCAGTTCGATCCTTTGTTGATGAGGTTTGCCAGGGCCTTGGAAATCCGCTCCAGAAGGAATTGCCCTCGAAATACCTCTATGACGAAGTCGGCTCCGCGTTGTTTGAGGCGATTACGCGGCTGCCCGAGTATGGACTGACCAGAGCGGAAGAGCGAATCCTGCGGCGCTACGCTGCGAACATTGCCGACCGCCTTCCCTGGCACGGAATGGTGGTGGAATTGGGGAGTGGGAGCGGCAAGAAAACGCGCCGGATTCTCGAGGCGATCGCCCGGCGCAGGGAGACGACCTACTGCCCGGTCGAGATTTCGTCCTCCGCACTTGAAAGCTGCGAACGCGAACTCGATGACCTGGCTCGAGTGAGCATCGTTGGGTTCGAGACCGAATACCTGGATGGCTTGCGGCGTGCGGCAAGCCGGCGCCGATCGGGGGAAGGCATTGTAGTCCTGTTTCTGGGCAGTTCCATCGGAAACTTTCACCGCAGTGCCGGGGAGGACTTTCTGCGTGAGATTCGCCACACGCTTGCTCCGGGCGATGCCGTGCTTCTGGCAACGGATCTGGAGAAGCCCATGGAGCGGTTGCTTGCTGCCTATGACGACGCGCTGGGCGTGACAGCGCTGTTCAATCTTAACCTGCTGGCCCGCATTAATCGCGAGCTGGGCGCGGACTTTAACCTTTCCCGATTCTCTCACCAGGTTCGATACAACTCCTTCGAGCGGCGTATTGAGATGCACCTGAGCGCGCTGGACCGCCAGACGGTTGACATCGACGGCGCGAACTTCACCTTTGAGCGCGACGAAACGATTTGTACGGAGCATTGCCACAAATACACCCCCAGCGAAGTTCCGCAAATGGCCGAGCGCACGGGCTTCGAATGCGTGGAGCAATGGTTTGATCAGGAATGGCCTTTTGCGGAAAGCTTGTTGATGGCTGTGCCTGCGCCCTAGCCGGGCCCGAAAACCACCAATTAGATTAAACGCGGCCGGCTGCGTGTCACGCGACGGACTCCCCTTTCAAACTCAATCGAGGCGTATAATTGCATTAGTGTGGCAGATGAATATCTGTAAGGATGCTCGCTCTGCCTTATCACAGAGTATTGGTCCCGGATGAATTCTGAAAAATATTCACGGCAGATTCTCTTCGCCCCCATCGGCGCGGATGGCCAGGCGAAACTGCTGCAATCGAAGGCGGTCATTCTGGGCTGCGGCGCGCTGGGGGCGGCGCAGGCCAACGCGCTAGTACGCGCTGGAGTGGGCACCGTCCGCATTGTGGACCGCGATTTCGTTGAGGAATCAAACCTGCAACGCCAGATGCTGTTTGATGAGGGCGATGCCCGGGCCAACCTTCCCAAGGCCGTCGCCGCCGCACGCAAGCTCCGCCAGATTAATTCCGATGTGCGCGTGGAAGGAATCGTGGCGGATGCGGACAGCAGCAACATCGAGGAGTTCATCGAGGGCTTCCACCTGGTCCTGGATGCAACGGATAATTTTGAAACACGTTATCTTTTGAACGACGCGGCGGTAAAACTCGGGATTCCCTGGATTTATGGCGCCCTGGTGGCGAGCTACGCGACGACGATGACCATCCTGCCCGGGCGAACCGCCTGCCTGGCGTGCGTTTTTCCAAAATCGCCGCTGGGGTTGCACGAAACCTGCGATACGGTGGGCGTCATCGGTCCGGCGGTCTCCTGGTGCGCGGCCATTCAAACCACCGAAGCGCTCAAGATTCTACTAGTGCGCGAATCCGAACTTCACAGGTCGCTCGTAAGCTGCGATCTCTGGACGAATCGCCTTCAGCAAATCAAACCTGCGCCCGATCCCGAATGCCGTGTCTGCGTGCGCCGCGAATTCGCTTACCTCGACCAGCGCGCTTCTTCCCACGTCAGTATGTGCGGGCGAAATTCCGTGCAAATTCATCAAAGTGAGTCGCGGGTATTCGATCTTGCGGCGCTGAAGACACGGCTCGAAAACTTTGGCCCCGTGCTGGCCAATGATTTTCTCTTGAAATGTTCGCTTGATCCTTATGAGCTGACCGTGTTCCCTGACGGCCGGGTGATAGTGAAAGGTACGCAGGACCCTGCAGTGGCCCGCGGTCTGTATGCGCGCTATATCGGGGCATGAGCATTCGTGGAGAGTCCCGTGGCATTCTGATCCACGATTCCTATGAAGAGGTAAAGGCATGATCGGATTTTTTCTCGGACTCGGCCTCATGTGCGCGAGCACGCTGATGTACGAGATTGTGCTGACACGTTTGCTGAGTGTGATTTGCTGGTATTACCTCGCCTTTGTTTCGGTCTCCATGGCCATGTTCGGAATGACGGCCGGCGCGCTGCTGGTGCAGCTTCGGCCCGCGTTGTTCGGCGCAAGCGATGTAGGCCGCCGCATGGCGCAGGCTGCCTTTGCGATGGCTGTCTCCATGCCGATCGTTCTGGTGATCATGTTCTCGATCCCGCTGGACATCTCCTTCGCGCTTCAAACGGTTTGCAGTTTTCTGGTTTTCTGTTTCTTCATCGCCATTCCTTTTTTCTTTGCAGGAGTCGTCGTTTGCCTTTCGCTCACCAAGACCGCCGCACCGATCGGCCGAGTTTACTTCGCGGATCTCGCGGGCGCGGCGGCGGGGTGCTTCGGCTCGCTGGTCCTGATGAGCCTGATCGACGCGCCGAGCGCCGTGATGGCGATTTCCGCCCTGGTTTTCCTCAGCGCATCATTCTATGCAGATTTCGCAGACGACCGGCGATTCCGCAGGCGGTGCTACGTCTGGGCTGTTGTGTTGGCCGTGCTGGCGGGCCTGAATGCGACCACCATTCACGGCATTCAGCCGATCTGGTCCAAAGGAAGGCTCGACCCCCGCACAGACATCCTTTACGAGACCTGGAATCCCATCTCCAGGGTTCGAGTCGTCGCCCCCAAGATGGAGGAACGCTTCGTGTCGCCGCAATCACCTCAAGTATGGAGAGAGGTGATGTACATTGACATCGATAACGACGCGGCGACTGGGATTTATCGCTATCATGGCGACCTTCGAGATGTGGATTTTCTTCGTTCTGAGGTCCATTCTTTTGGTGCGCGAATTCGGGCGGGAGGCAGCGCTGCGATTATCGGCGTGGGAGGCGGACGGGACGTGATGTCCTGCGTGCTCTTCGGCTTTCACCGCATCGTAGGAATCGAAATCAACAGCGCTATTGCCAATATTTTTTCGCGCCGGATGGCCTGGTATTCGGATTTCGACAAAATCCCCAATTTTGAACTGCACATCGATGAGGGTCGCAGCTATTTGACCCGCAGTCATGAGAAATTCGACTTAATCGAAGCCACCCTTGTGGACACCTGGGCGGCCACCGCCGCCGGCGCCATGGCGCTCACGGAGAATTCGCTTTATACGCTGGATGGCTGGCGGGTCTTTTACGACCATCTCAAGCCGGGTGGGGTCATCACCTTCAGCCGCTGGAACCACAAGCCCGACTTTCACGAAACGACGCGCCTCTTCTCCCTGGCATACGCCACGCTGCTCAGCGAAGGGGTCAAAGACCCTCAGAGCCACTTAGCCATGATCGGGCAGCTCGACCTGGCCACCCTTCTCATTAGCAATCAACCCTTCAGCCCGCAGGATCTGGAAAAAATAAAAACCGCTGCCAGAGATTTGGATTGCCAAATTCTCTTTCTGCCCGGCGAGGATTTTGGGATGCTGCAATTGGATCCCGTCCTGCAGGCGCACTCGCTTCAGGATCTCACCGCGCTCCGTTCCAGGAACTATTTTGACCTTTCTCCTCCCACCGATGCCTCGCCTTACTTTTTCAGTTTCGTGCGTTTCCACGCCATTCCTGGAATCCTGCAAATACCCGGAGTGGATTTAAAGGCGCTATTTCCGCTGATGCATCTTGCACTTTTCATGTTTGCCGCCATGATTCTCGTGGCGCTCACAATCTTGTGGCCCGCACGACGATGGACGCGCTTGCATCAGAGTGCGGTCCGGGCACCCTCGGGGGCCATCATCTACTTCATTGGCATCGGCCTGGGGTTCATGCTCGCGGAAATGGGAATGATGCAGCAGCTTTCAATATTTCTCGGGCAGCCGATCTATTCGCTTGCCGTGGTGCTGGCGGGATTGATTCTCTTTGCCGGGTTGGGCAGCCTGACGTCGGACCGGGTCCCTCTCGGCTCCGCACTAAGGGGCCGTGCACCGGCAATTCTTTCCGCACTGGTGCTCACCGTCTATTCGCTGGGAGTGCTCCCGGTCATTCACGCAGCGGTGGGTGGAGTTTTGTGGCAGCGCATTCTGGTGTCGCTGGTATTGGTCGCGCCGTGCGGATTCGTGATGGGATTTTGCTTCCCGGTAGGCATGCGCTGGATGGGCGAAGTGGGACACAAGGAGAACTTGCCCTGGATGTGGGCGCTGAATGGCGCCGCTTCCGTGCTTGCGAGCTTCATCGCCATCGCCATTTCCACGGAAACTTCCATACGAGTTTGCCTGGTGACAGGTGCGGCCTGCTACCTGCTCGGGGGATTGCTGCTCACCGGCCGAACCAAGCCGGCTCCCGCCGAGGTAGCAATGGCGGGGGCCGCGCAGTCCCGCTGAATCAAGCGACGCCATGCCGCACCTGACGTTCGATCGAACGCAACGCAGCAATTCGCTTCAGGCAGACTACTGGCCGGCAGTGCGCGCAGAAGTTGCCTCGCTCGCCTGCGCAGCGCTGGGGGAGAGAGGCAATTCGCGCGTCAGTTGGTAGTTGAGTTCTGTTCCCGCCGGAATGGTCAAATCTTTGCCACGCCGCCGCAGGCGATCGATCGTGGTGGCCGTCAATCCCACCGTGGCACCGACGACGGGATGGGCGAAAATCAATCCCACCAGAATTCCGCCCGCGGTTCCCGCCCCGATCTCCTGAAAATCCGCAAAGCGCGAGTTGGGCCCCTTGACCAATCCTTCGCTTCCGACCACTTTGACGTTTTCCGCACCATAGGCCGTCATCAGGGTGGCCCCAAGCGGCAGGCTGTGCCCGTCGGGGAAGCTAATCTGCTCGACCGTCAGACGCATTTGGCCGACCCCTTTGATGCGTCCGGGGCGCTCCATCAGAGTTATGTGACCTGCGAGAGTTGAACCCGCGGGAATGGCAACGGAGCCATTGATAGTGACGGGCTCGGCAACGCTGAAGGTGAAGGCGTCCCCTCGCTTATCGAGCTTAGTAGTGAGAGTCTGGTTGGTGCGGCAATGGATCATGGTCCCGGCAGGAACGGAAAGGGCGTCCGGCGGGGCCAAATCCTCAGCTTGTGCGAATGAAATTCCTACGAAGGTGAGAATAATCGCCAGCAAAGCGCGCTTGACCATGCTGAACCTCCTGAAAGGTTTTCATGGCCGGACCCTGGCGCTTTGTCCAGCTTGGTTGGTCTGAAGAAATCGGGAGTGAGTGGGGAGACCCGCTCACGGCGTTTGGGTCCCCCCGCGGAACTTGCTAATGCGCTCCCTCCGAGCGCGAAGCAACCTCGGTGACACCCTTCGGGGTACTCAAATACCCCTTCACCTGGTTTGATCCTACACTATTTACCACCAACTCGTAAGGCTTTTTTGATCCGTTCACAAAGAAGTAAACCGGCGAGTTCACTGAGCAGTCTTTCCGCTCCACATCCATATCATCCACCAGGGTTGAAAGAGTGAACTGATGGCGCTTGGTATTGGTTCGCTTAAGCGTCAGGCCCACGCCCGCCACTTTCGACTGTTGACCGTGATTCAGCGTGAATTCGAAGTAGTCGCGATCACCCAGTTTGCGCAGGTATTCGATGTCGTCGTGGTTGCGGGCGATCAGTGTACCCATCTCGCTGCGCGCCATTCCCAGGTCGGCAGCCAGCGAGCTGACATTTTTCTGCGTGGTATTCAAGTCAGTCTTGGTGGAGGAAAGATCCTGGGTCAACGCACCGACCTGCTGAGCGTCGGCCTTTTGATTAATTTGATCCTTCAGTTGTTCCGTTTGGGCGCGTTCCTGATCCTGGAGCTGTGCCACCATGGTGCGTGCGCGCTTCAGTTCACTGCTTTGTGCACCCACGCGCTTGGAGGCAGTGTCAAGCTCGCTCTTGACGGCGTCCAGCTCCTGGGCGTTCTGTTGTTCGATGGCAGACAAGCGATTCGAAACCTGGTCCCGAAGCTGCCCGGTCAAGTCCTCTCGCAACTGGTTCTGCTTCTGGCTTAATTGCTGGTTCAAAGTATTCATCCTGCTCACCGTGAAAAGTTCCCCGACCACCAGGGCAGCGAGTATCAGAAAGATCGAAACAAACTTGACGTTATCTTTCGAACCCGAACTCGACTGGGGCGGAAAATCCTCATGGGCAGGAACGTCTTGAATTAACATTTTGGTCTCTCCCCTCTCCTTTTGCATTTCTGAGTTGTTTCAAGGAGCTTCACGCCAAGCGTGTAATCAGCTTCCCCGCACGGGGAGGATGCACGCCGAATGCCAACCGGTGCACCGCTATCTATGCCGCTTTTGAAGGGGTTACAGAGATGGATGGAAACAGAGGCATCCGCAGGCTCTGTAGGTCTTACTCGCGCCAAGTAAAAAGTGCAAACCGGTTGTGTATAGGATTTATGGGTTAATGCGGAGTTACTCTTAACCGTGTGACTGACTTTTCTTTCTGTCGCGCGCCCACCCGGGTTTATTCATCTGCGGCGTGCGGGCAATGGCGAGCGCATCCGGCTCGACATCTTTGGTAATCGTGGAGCCCGCGGCCGTGTAGGCCCCCTTGCCGATGCGGACGGGCGCCACCAGCATGTTTCCACTGCCGATGAATACCTCATCTTCAATGGTGGTGGGGATTTTCTTCACGCCGTCATAATTGCACGTGATCGTCCCCGCACCGATGTTGGTGCGCTCCCCAACGGTTGCGTCGCCCAGATAGGTAAGGTGCTGCGCCTTGCTGCCGCGGCCTATGGTGGAATGCTTGACCTCCACAAAGTTGCCGACTTTGACGTCGGCGCCCAGGGTCGATCCCATGCGCAGGTGCGCGAACGGACCAATGGCCGCCCCGGTCGCAATTTCAGCATTGGTAATCACACACGATTGGCGCACCGTGACGCCGTCGCCGAGAGTGGAATCGGTAATGGTGGAATACGGCTCCAGGTGACAACGTTTTCCCAGATGGGTGTTGCCACGCAGGCTGACGCCCGCTCCAATCTCCGTGTCAGAGCCAATGGTGACGTCCGGATCGATGTACACCACTTCCGGGTCGGTGAAGCTCACACCTTCCGTCATCAGGGCGCGGGCTCTCCGTCTGTAAAGCGTCTTCGCCAATTCGGCAAGCTGCGCGCGGTCGTTGATGCCCTGAACCTCCTCGGCAGGCGCTTCAAATGCCGCGACTTTTAGGCGGTGACGATTGAAAATCGCCACCATGTCGGTGAGCAGATATTCCTTCTGGGGGTTTTCCTTCGACAGCTCGCGAAGGTGTGCGAGAAGAGGCAGCCGGGAAAAACAGAGGATGCCGGAATTGACCTCGCGGATTCTTTTCTGAGCTGCAGTCGCCGCCTTTTCCTCCACAATGGCGCGGACCAGCTTTCCACCGGTGCGAAC
>JASHTY010000223.1 GCA_030040315.1 Terriglobia bacterium
CACTCACCCGAAGGAACCCCATGCTGATTGTCACGTTTGGGCTATCTTTCGTGCCCACTAGCGCTTCTCCATGGGCACCACATCACGCTTATCATGGCCGGTATAGATCTGCCGCGGGCGCGAGATTTTCTGTTCGGGATCGATCAGCAGCTCCTCCCATTGCGCCAGCCAGCCCGCCGTCCGGGGAATGGCGAATAGCACTGTAAACATTTCCGGATGGAATCCCATAGCCTGATAAATGATCCCGGAATAGAAATCCACATTGGGGTAGAGCTTGCGCTTCACAAAGTATTCGTCTTCCAGCGCGATGCGTTCCAGTTCGAGGGCGATATCGAGCTTTGAATTCTTGCCGGTGATCTCAAACACCTGCTCGGCGGTCTGCTTGATAATGCGCGCGCGGGGATCGTAGTTCTTGTAGACGCGGTGGCCGAAACCCATCAGCTTGCCTTTGCCTTCCTTGATTCCCTTGATGTAAGCCGGCACGTGGTCCTTGGAACCAATTTCGTCGAGCATGCGCAGCACCTCCTCATTCGCGCCGCCGTGCAGCGGACCGGAGAGCGCCGCTGCGGCCGCCGCCGTGGCCACGAAGGGATCGGCCTGCGAGCTGCCTACCGATCGCATGACGTTGGCGCTGCAGTTCTGCTCGTGGTCGGCGTGCAGGATGAACAGAATATCCAGTGCCCGCGCCAACACCGCGTTCGCCTGGTATTTGGGCTCGGCCATCCGCCACAGCATGTTCATGAAGTTTTCGGTGTAGCTCAAATCATTGTCCGGGTAAACGTAGGGATAACCAAGACCGTGGCGGTACGTGTAGGCGGCAATCGTGGGAACCTTTCCGATCAGGCGATACATCTGTTTACGGCGGATTTCCGCATCGTGCACATTTCGTGCATCCGGGTAAATCGTGGCCAGCGCCGCCACCGT
The DNA here is from genome assembly GCA_030040315.1 of Terriglobia bacterium. Taxonomy (GTDB): domain Bacteria; phylum Acidobacteriota; class Terriglobia; order UBA7540; family UBA7540; genus Bog-366. The sequence goes on from JASHTY010000223.1 coordinate 925, forward strand.
GCTGATGAACATTCCCATCGGGTGCGCATCGTACCGGAACCCTTCCAGAAAATGCTTGGTGGATTCATGAAGCATAGTGTGGTGGGTGATCTTGTTGACCCACGTTTTCAATTGCGCGGCCGTGGGAAGCTCACCGCAAATCAGCAGGTGCGCGACTTCAAGGAATGTGCATTTTTCGGCCAGTTGCTCGATGGGATATCCCCGGTAACGCAGAATCCCCTTGTCGCCATCAATGAAGGTAATGGCGCTGTGGCAGGAAGCCGTGTTCATGAACGCCGGATCATAGGTCATCAGGCCGAAATCATCAGGACTGGTCTTGATCTTGCGCAAATCCATGGCGCGGATGGTTCCCTTGTAGAACGGGACCTCGTAGTTTGTGTTGGTCCGCTTGTCCAGAATGCTCAGGCTGTCGCTCTCCATGCACTCTCCCCCTTCGCTTGAATCGCGCGTGTGCCGCGGCCCCGGGTTATCGAGCGCGAGCCTGGCCGCAGCTTCCATGTGCTGATTATATTTGCGTTTCTGATTATTTGCGTCAAGGTTTTCTACTTTTGCCGATCAAATTCACGAATCGACAGGTTGTCCTAAACTCGACTTTCGAGGCGCGGTCAGTGCTTGTGGGAATGCAGGTGAGGATGCGAATGGGTCACACCCGTCCCGTGAATGTGCCGGTGGGCGTGAAGAAGGTTGGTCTGCTCAAGCAGCGATTGCCGGGTCAGAACCTCAGCCGGCGAACCCTGGGCTGCCACTTTTCCAGCCTGAAAGACAAAACACTCATCGGCGATGTCTTCCACAATATCCAGATCGTGCGTAGTGGTCACCACCGTGTTCCCTGCTCCACGCAAACCCACCAGGAAGTCAATCATCTGGCTGGCGCTGCGCGGGTCGAGCGCCGCGGTGGGCTCGTCGAGCAACAACACTTCCGGATCGACGACCAAGACGGAGGCGAGCGCGACGCGCTTTTTCTCGCCGGTTGACAGGTGATGTGGCGACCGGTCTTTAAGGTGGGTGATCTTCAATTCCTCCAGCATCTTCTGCACGGCGGCTTTGATCTGTTCCGGCGGCCAATGGAGTTGCAAAGGCCCGAAAGCCACTTCGTCAAACACCGTCGGGCAGAAAAGCTGAACGTCAGGATTCTGAAATACCAGCCCCACGCGGCGACGAAAGTTGTAAGCGAAGGCGGGGTTCTGAAGGCATTTTTCAGTGAGCGGCTCACCGCAGAATTGCACGCTGCCTTTTTCAGGAAACGCCAGTCCGTCGAGAACCCGCAGAAGGGTGGACTTCCCGGAGCCGTTTGCCCCCAGAAGGGCGATGCGTTTCCCGCGTTGGACGGTCAGGCTTAAACTTTCGAGCGCCGTCACTTCACGATATCGAAATGTCACCTCGCGAACATCGAAGACCGCGGCCTGTGTCGGGTTCTGATTATCTACCATAATAGATTGCCGCAGCCGTCAGCGCCGCAAACACACCCAGCACGATCCAATCGGATGCCACCGTGTGGAATTCATCGAGCATGTAAACCTCACCCTGAAAGCCGCGCGCCAGCATGGCAGAATAAACCTCACCGCCAAGCTGCAGCGTGCGGGACATCAGCACGCCCACGCTGGCGGCGGCCATGCGCCGGTAATCCGGCCCTGGCAATGGACCCATCAAGCGGCTGCGGCGCGATTGCAGCATCTCTCGCGCGCCGTCGAGCAAAAGGAAAATGTAACGATAGGCCATGCCCACAATCGCCACCACAACCACCGGAACGCGCAGCACGCGCAGCGCCTTCAGCAGGCGGTTCCAGGGCGTCGATAGAACCAATAAGACTGATAGCGTGGCGGCAGATTCAACACGGGTAATCAGGTAAGCCGCGCTCTTCAACCCTTGCGCCGTCGCCGCCCAATCCAGACCGGGGACGGTGCAGACAACGCGGCCGGGAATTACAAAGGGCGCGGGCAAAGCAATAACGCCGGTGAAAAAAAGCACAGGGAGCCAGACTCGCCTGGCAAGAAGAAAGGGCGAGACGCGCGAAGCGACCGCAAGCAGCAACGCGATCGCGAAGATTGCCGCAATGACCCAGAGTTTGTGAGCTGTTGATGCCGCGATGACCAGGGCGGCGATTCCGACGACTTTGATTCGCGGGTCCACATGTTGCAGCAAGCCCTGCCTTCGGGCGAGATCTTCGGCGTCAAGCGATTGCTCCAGTGCGGTCAAAAATCCCGCCAGCGTACGTTCAAGAAAGTTCATAAGGCCTGCCCCGCGCGCGAGTGGCCAGCGAACCCGCAATGAGCGAAACCAGAAGAATGGCCCCACAGCCGAACATTGCGGAGAGCAAATAGCCCAGCGCCGGCCGGCGGACAAACGGCGGGGCGTATTGCGGGAAAGGCGCGGTCCAGAGCGCCGAGAGGCGCGCCAAACCCTGTGGCGCTCCGTCGGGCGGCGCCGCATCTCTCGACGCTTCGGCAATTTTCACCCTGACCTTTTGGCTCGCGAAGTCCCGCGCACTCCACTCCCCCCAGGCGGTGCCGGCTGCCAGAATTCCCAGCGGTGTCAGTACCAGAAGCAGCGCCAGGGCGATCCACAAAGGACGTAAGGCTTGGAAGCCTCTCGGATCTGCCCTCCCTTCTTCCACCACCATATCCACGGGAGCGCTGTTTTTCAATAGCCCGGGATTGGTTCGCTGAAAGTAAGCCACCACACCGCCGGAAAGCACCAATTCCGCGAGGCCGGCAAACGTCAGGTGGCCGATCATCATTGCGGGAACGGCGATGCTCAACGGGTAGGGCGCATAGAGCGGCGCCCCGGTCGCGTCCTTAAAGTAAATGGGCTGAATGCCGAATTCCACGGCCGCGCACAGCGCAGAAGCGTTGATGGCGGCATAACCCGCCAGCGCCGCGGCCAGCACTCTTCGAGATGAGGTGAGCGGCGCGCGTCCGGAAATGAGCCGGTAAACCACAAATGCGACGAGCGAGCCCACAATCGCCATGTTGAAGCAGTTCGCGCCCAGCGTCGTGATTCCTCCGTCACCGAAGAAGACCGCTTGAATCGCCAGCGCGATCGAAACGGCCAGAATGGATGCCCACGGCCCGAGCATTATGGCCGCGATCCCGACTCCCACCGCGTGCCCGGTTGTCCCCCCGGGGAGGGGGAGGTTGAACATCATGATGACAAATGAAAGCGCCGCCATCACTGCCAGCAGGGGCACCAGGCGCGTTGCGAGCGCGGCCTTCATTCGCCGCAGGGCGGCGTACCAGAAAGGTGCGGAAGCTCCATAAAGAGCCGCACAGGTTGACGGGCTGAGATAGCCATCCGGAATATGCATTCTGCGTTTCTATTTCCTGTTCAGGCGGCACTTGCGTGCCGGCCACGGAACGACACCCCCATTTTATACTGAGTGGCGCGAATTGTGATGCTTGTGTCCAGCAAACCAACGCAAGGCGCAACAACCTCCGTGCGGGTAGAGTGAATGCGTCCATAGCCTCCAGTACGGATGACCTCCGCTCGAAGCAACTATCTGAAAACGAAGCGGCATCACCCTATATGGGAGTATTCTTCCCTGCTTGGCGGTTTAGGCCGTAGGAGGTGAAGAAGCGGAAGCCAGTCACCGGGAAAGCTGATTGCGCGGCTGTGCTTCCAGGGAGGCAGGAACCTTGACCCACCTTATGAACGGATGTGGGAGAGTGCGCTGCCCGGCCCGTTGCCGGCCTGTTCGTCAACCTTTGATTTATTTTTCTGGCGCTCTGCTGTTCTGGGTCGCCGCCCGGGCTTTCGCCGCAGGGAACTATTCCCAGCCGCCGTCACCTCAGGAAATTGTCAACCTTTCCATCAAATCCACACAGACCGATTGGAAGGCGGCGCCTGAATTTTCCAACGTTGAACTCGACGAGGACACGCGGGGTGGCGAGAGATCCTCCAAGACCTATCACATCTGGATGCTGGATGGATCGCCCTATTCGCAACTGATCGAAATCAACGGCGACCGTCTTCCACCTGCCCAAAACGCCCAGGAGTGCAGGAAACTCCAGGCGGAAATCGAGCGCCGCGCGAATGAATCCTCCCCGGATCGCGCGCGCCGAGTGCGGGCTTATCAGGAGGACGAAAGCCGCAGGTTCGCCGTGATCTCCGAAATGGCAGACGCCTTCGACTTCAACCTACTGCGCCATGAGACGCTGGACAATCGCGGAGTCTACGTAATCGCTGCCACGCCGCGGCCTGATTATCAGCCGAAGAGTTGGAAGACGCGAATCCTGAAGGGCATGAAGGGAACGCTTTGGATCGACGATAAAACTTATCAATGGGTCAAGGTAGAGGCGATCGCGGTTCGGCCTGTCGATTACGGGGGAATCATCGCCAGGGTGCTTCCGGGAACGCGCTTTTTGTTGAAACAGTCTCCCATCAAGGCGGGCCTGTGGCTGCCGGAGTTTTTCAGCCTGGAGGTACGGGCACGCGTCCTCGGATGGCATAGGGAATATACACACAGCGAAACGTATAGCGATTATCGGCCCGAGATGGGAAACGCCAGACCGATTGCAGCCATCCGACCCTCTCCTTGCAATTCCAAGAGATGCTTCCAGTAATCTAATTCATGAAGCGACAGTTCCCTGGCAAAGCGCGCTACAACAACCGCCTTTCCCATCGAGTTTTCTGTATACTGTGCTGCGCCGGTACAGACGCCTTTGATGAAGCTGTACTCGCGTTGCAAGCTGAGTGAATTGGAATTCCCGGAGGCAGGGTATGACGGATCAGCATTCAGAGAACAAGCTACTTCGACGCGACTTTCTTCGCGGGGCTTCCGCGGCGGCCATTGGGTCGGGTGGCCTGGCCTCAGCCGGGAACGAAGCCCTCGCCGCAGGCTCGCCCCGTGCTGCCGAGTCATTCACGGGCCTGGCGCCCGACACACCTTATCCCAAGCTGGCGATCATTACGGACTTTTCGCGTGAGAAGCTCGCCTTCGCAACTTCGGTTGGCTACGAGGGCGTGGTGGTCTTCGTTAACGGCAACTTCGACCCCGACAAGGCCTCCGACTCGCAAATCGACGAATTTCTGAACATCTCGCGCGAAACCGGGGCGCGCATTATCAGCATTGAATGCATGTGGGGAATCAATCACATTGATCCCGACCCCGCAGCGCGCGCCAAGGCCAATGACCGCTTCATCCGCTGCCTGGAATTCGCGCATCGCCTGGGCTGCAAATTTTGCGGCACGTTTTCAGGCGGCATCCCCGGCGCTGATATGGACCGCCAGGTGAAGGAACTGGCCGCCGTGGTGAATGAGAAATACGTTCCCGTGCTCGACAAGCTGGACATCAGCATGGGTTGGGAGAATTTCCCCACGGCAGAAAACTTCGCCACCGTTCCCGCCGCGTGGGAGCATGTATTTGAGCTCGTTCCCAGCCCGCGCCTGGGCCTGGAATTCGATCCGTCACATCTGGTCCGTCAGTTCATCGATCCGTGCGACGCTGCATGGCGTGTGCGCGACCGCATTCGCGCCGTACATCTGAAGGATACGGAAATCACTCAGCCGGTGATTCAGCAGGTGGGAATCCACGGCCACGGCTGGTGGCGATACCGCATTCCTGGCCAGGGACTGATCGACTGGCCGAAGTTCTTCACGGTGTTGTTGCAGGCGAAATTCCAGGGAGGCGCGGCGATAGAGCACGAAGACGGCTTCTGGGATTCGCCGCATACCAGCGGTCAGCCGGATTTCCCGCAGACGCGCAAGGACGGGTTCATCCTGGCACACCGCTTTGTAACTCAGTTCATTCCCGGGCGATTGAGCTGAGCACAGATTGAACCGGAGAGAGCAAGGGTCAGGGCCCAGCTCTCACCGGGTCGTGACTATTCCCGAAGGCGAACCGTCGCCGCCTATTCCGTGGCGGTCTTCTTCCGCAGGCGGCTGATGATGAGCTGTCTGTTACCCAAATAGAGGATTACTAAGGCTGCCAGGGCGCAGAAACCGAAAAAAGTCTCGCGCGGGCTTGTCACCCTGAGGGCCGTCGGCCTTGAAAAGACCGCCGGGTACATCAGCAGCGCGATCCCCACGGCGAAAAGGAAAAGAATCGAAAGCGCCAGAAACCACAGATGCTGCTCGCGACTTTCCAGCGAAACCGGGTCAACCTGATCAAATATCTGCATAAGGTTCTCTCCTCGCGAATTGGCGATGCGGCTTGGGTTTTGATAAGCCGGTCGTGATGATCCTGAGCCTGATTATTGGGTAAGGGCTTAAGTTACTCCCTCCCGGTCTGGCGTCCATAGTACGAAGGTACTATCCGGGCATTACCTCTAGGTTGAACCGTCGCGGGCGATCTCTGTTGGTGGCGCATACGTCGGAGTTCCTGCATGGGGCCGGAACCCCGGCCGTTTTCCTTGCGAAATGTGCAGTGGTTTGGTCTGCGTGCGCCCGGCCACCAGTGGTGGCAGCAGCAAAGCTCCCCACCTTAAATGAGGCCGGGACGACGCGCGAAAGGCTGGGGTGGCATTCAGGAATCGGTGGGTTGCGAGACCCGTGAACCGTCTCTGGATCTTAAAGTCCTATTCGTCCCGCCAAGATCAAGTTGAAAACAACTTTAGAGCGCGTCTGAAATGATGAAGGCGATGGCTCAACCCATTCATTCCACCGTTAATCCCCTTCGTAAGATGAAGGTTTGTTACGAAGATGCTGAAATCGTCGGAAGGATTGACTCCGTCCGCAACAGGCAGCAGGCGCGCGTGCACCGAAAAGTAATATGCCGATGCAAGCATGTCGACGGCAGGGTCTGATTCAAGCAACTCAGGGTGCTCCACCAGCGGCTTCCCTATTGCTGCGCCGATACTCGCGTAGTTTGCTTTACCGGTGATTTGAATGGCTCCCCGCCCTCGGTAAGTATAACCATCCTCTGCCGTGGTGTTGCCCAGGTCGTCAGGGCGGTTTCCGTACCAATGCTCGAAATACTCCTTCTGGTTCTTAGCTGTGAACTTTGGCTTGTGAACTCCTGGCAGCTGAAAGTCTTCTCGAGAAGTCCATTGTTCGTGCGTCTGGCGCAACTCCTTGCTCTCCACGGCGATTTG
>JASHTY010000224.1 GCA_030040315.1 Terriglobia bacterium
CCCTTCGGCCGCCAGACGAGATAAACGGCCAACAAGACTGGATAAGATAGAATCATTGAGCACAGAGCCCAAAAGAACCGGGGAAAGGGTTCGGCAGGGGGAGGTGGGGCCGGGGCGCGGCGGTGCGTGCGGACGACCTCGCAGCAGTGCTGGTCGCCCAGGTTGCAAGCCTTTTCCGCATCGGCCCCCATGCGGACGCCGTCGTGAAGCCACGAGTAGGCCGCCCCGCGCTCACAATACCCGCGTCCATCCTCCGGATGAAGTTGAATGTATTGGTTCCAGTATTGAACCGCGGTTGCCCACTGGCGATGTTTATTTAGAACTTCGTGGAGCGCGCTGTAAGTCTCGTAGCGGTCCGGATCAAGAGCGATGGATTGTTCGAAATCCGCGATGGCGGCGGTGTCTTGCCCGCTTTGGGTCTCGGTCAGGCCGCGCTGGTAGTATTGCTCCGCCTTGCCCGAACTCCCCCCAAGCTGGCCGCCTTGGGGCGTCAAGGCGCCGCGGCCCTGGGCAGTCGATTGACCGAGAACGCAAAGGCAGAAGAATGACGCGACTGTACCTCGCAGCATGTAACGCTCCGGCATTGAGGGCGGACAGTATGACGCTCATCCTATACACAAAAAGCGCCGCCAGCAAGGGCAGCCCGGCCAGGGATCGGGTGGTTTCACCCGTTGTTGTGAGGCGTCCACCCATCGGCCGGGTTGCGCAGATCGAAGATCTGCGATTCTGCCAGCGCCTGTTCATGGAGTTACAAGACCCATAGCTGCGCTATGCTCTATCCCGCCTTCCGGAATTCCCTAACCGGCCTTGGGCTCGGGCGTGGACATTTCTCGGCGGGCAGTGGTAATCTCATTGCGGCATGGTTCGCATGTCCCCCTGTCCGACCAGTATGCTGCTTAGGGTCCGGCCAGCTCTGCAGGTTCACTTCTGATGACAGTCAATCCCACCGGGGGTCCGCAGCTTTCCAGTGACGCGCGCGGCATCGCGCAGGCGGTGGTTGCTCCGTTGACGCGCGCGGCCATTTTTCTGGTTGTCTCCCTCAAGCCCGGCCCGGGGGCTCGCGCCCTCATCCGGTCCTTTTGCGCGGATCTCTCCTCAATTTTCCGCGCCGTTGAGTTTCGGGACATTGAATCCGCACTTTCCTGCATCATGGGCATTGGGTCCGGCGCCTGGGACCAGCTCTTTGGTCCGCCGCGTCCGGCGGAGCTGCATCGCTTTCGTGAGATACGCTCAGGGGCGCGGCACGCCGTCTCCACCGCGGGCGACCTGCTGTTTCACATCCGGGCGAAGCGCATGGACCTGTGTTTCGAAATGGCCGCGCAAATCATGGCGCGAATCGGCGAAGCCGTTACGCCCGTCGATGAGGTGCACGGTTTCCGCTACTTTGACGACCGCGATTTGCTGGGCTTTGTGGATGGCACGGAGAATCCCCGAGGCGAGGAAGCTGCGCAAGCGGCGCTGATTGGCGATGAGGATGCCGCCTTTGCCGGCGGAAGTTACGTGATCGTGCAAAAGTATCTGCACGATAGGGCAGGCTGGGATGCTTTATCCACAGAGACGCAGGAGCGCATCATTGGGCGCACAAAACTCGCGGACATTGAGCTGGACGATTCGGTCAAGCCCACTTCCGCGCACAACGCGCTGACCACGATCGTGGAGAATGGCCAGGAGATGAAAATTCTCCGCGACAACATGCCTTTCGGCCGCGCGGGCTCGGGTGAGTTCGGAACGTACTTTATCGGTTACAGCCGCTCGCCGCGAACCATTGAGCAGATGCTTGAGAACATGTTCATCGGCAAGCCGCCCGGCAACTATGACCGCCTGCTGGATTTCAGCCGCGCGGTGACGGGCAATCTTTTCTTTGTCCCGTCCGCTACATTCCTGGAAAACATTCAGGTAGATGCGCCGGCCGTTAAATCCCTGGTGTCGCAGCCGCCCCTTCAATCGAATGCTGAGGCTGCCCCTGCCGTGCCCCGCGAGAGTGAGGGTTCGTTGCGAATAGGTTCTTTGAAAGGAGAAGTGGAAGATGAATAATTTGCATCGAGAGCTCGCCCCGATTTCCGAAGCCGCCTGGACCCAGATTGAAGAGGAAGTGGCGCGAACGTTCAAGCGCCATCTGGCCGGCCGGCGCGTGGTGGATGTGAGCGGGCCTGCGGGGACGGCACTTTCCGCCGTTGGCACCGGCCACTTGAAATCCATCGCCACGCCGGGCGATGGCATCATCGCCCGCCAGCGCGAAGTGAATGCGCTGGTTGAACTGCGCGTGCCGTTCGAACTCGACCGCCAGCAGATTGATGATGTGGAACGCGGCTCCAACGATTCGGATTGGGAACCCGCGAAGGTGGCGGCGCGGCGCCTGGCGTTTGCAGAGGATGGAGCAATCTTTTCGGGCTATACCGCTGCAGGAATCATCGGCATCCTTCAGGGAACCAGCAATCCAAAGAAGGCTTTGCCCGCTGACGTGCGCGAATACCCCCAGGCCATTGCGGAAGCGCTGACCCAGTTGCGGATCGCCGGCGTCAATGGCCCATACGCCGTGCTGCTGGGCGCCGACGCCTACACCGCGCTCCTGGAAACCAGTGACAACGGTTACCCCGTCCTTGAGCACGTCAAGCGGCTGGTGGACGAAAAAATCATCTGGGCGCCGGGCATTCCGGGCGCGGCCGTTCTGACCACGCGAGGCGGCGACTTCGACCTGCACATCGGCCAGGACGCTTCCATCGGCTACCTTAGCCACACGGATTCCGTGGTCCGCCTTTACCTGCAGGAAACGTTGACTTTTCTCCTTTTGACGACAGAGGCTTCCGTCGCACTGGGCGTCCCGGCCAAGAACGCTAAGTAGACCTGCCTCACTCCACGAAGGCTCGCGCACTTTGGGAGAGGCATGTCTGCACATACTCTGATTATTTGCCCAATATACCGCCAATCAGCTAGACTGTAATCTAGCTGATTCACAAGAGAGCGCTTATGCGTCGAGTTGGTTTGTTTCAAGCGAAGAACGGGCTTTCGGAGCTGGTCGAGCGGGCCTCCCGAGGCGAGGAGATCATGATTACGCGCCGTGGCAGGGAAGCCGCCATGCTGGTGCCGGCCAGCCGGCGTGCACATCGCTCCCCGCGTGAGGTTGTTGCGCACATTCGCCGCGTGCGCGAGGGTGCGAATTTGCCCAAAGGCTTTACCCTCCGGCGCTTGATCGAGGAAGGGCGGCGCCATTGAGCCGCTTTGTGGTGGATGCATCGGTCGCGCTCTGCTGGTACTTTCCGGGGCAGAAGACACCCTATACTGAAACCATCCTGACCCGCGTGGCGGGCGGCGATGAGGCAATTGTCCCCGCGATCTGGCCGCTGGAAATGGTGAACAGCCTGGTGGTGGCGGTCCGCCAAAAGGGAATCACCGTCGCCCAGTTCGACGCATTCATCGCGGACATTAAAGACCTGCCCATCGCGATCGACCTTGGAGGCGTGGGACGAAGCTATTCATCGATCGTCCGCCTGTGCCGCCAGTTTCAGCTTTCTTCCTATGACGCTGCCTACCTGGACCTTGCCCTCATCGAGGGTGTCGCCCTCGCCACTTTGGATAAGAATCTGCGGGCTGCCGCCAAAGCTTCGGGAGTCGAGTGGCTGCGGCCTTGACGGCGCGAGAATCGGAAGGCGGAAAAAGCTAAGACAACGATCCCAGCCTTTGCATCGAACGGACCTGGTGTGCATCAAACGTAGCTGGCGGAGTTAGTGTTGAGGGGTAGACCGTATGCCTGTTGTGCTCAACTGTAAGCCGTGCGGAAGCAAGAACCGGGTACCCGCAAAGCACCTGGCGGGCGCCACTCGCTGCGGCGCGTGCAAGTCCCCCTTGACGCCGCTCGGTGAACCTCTTTCCGCAGACGACGCGACGTTCGATGAGGTCGTGCAAAACGCTCCGGTTCCGGTGCTTGTGGACTTCTGGGCGGAGTGGTGCGGGCCATGCCGCGCGGCGGCTCCGGAGGTGGCGCGCACCGCTGCCGACCTGGCGGGCAAGGCGATCGTGCTGAAAGTGGACACCGAAAAATATCCGCAAATTGCCGCTCGCTACAATGTCCGCGCCATCCCCAACTTTGTCGTCTTCTCCGGCGGCCGGGTCGTTCAACAGCAGGCAGGCGCGGTGGGCCACGATGAGATGGAACAGTGGCTGAAGTCGGCTGCTGCTGTTTCGGCTTGAGGCAAGACCCTGCTCGGGAACGAATATCGGGGCATCCATTGCCGTTTCCCCTTAGCTCCAGGTCTCTACCCGCACCCCGGTTTCCTGGCTGGGCGCAGGTTCACAGAGTTCGCCGGATCGCGGAGCTGCGCTCTTCCCCCCCGTTCCGCCCCCAAATGCAGCGTGTTTCCAAGCCTGATTTGCTATATTACTTCCAAAGTATCCGTCATCGGGAGCTAATGCCAAGGCGCTTTCGGATACCTGAGGGGTGAGGACTTGGGCCATCATCTCGACTGTGCTCAAATCATGTCAGGAGGCGGGGAATGAGCGACCCGGCTCCGAAGTGCTCTGCCTGCGGCAAGATGCTCGACTTGACCAGCTCCAGGTGTCCCGGCTGCGGCCGAGACGTGGCCGATCAGGCGCCTACTGAGGCCGGCACTGGACCCCGGCCCTCCGCGGCTGGCCCCCAATCTCTCATTGGTGAGTTTCGAATCCTTCGCACCATCGGCAGCGGTGGCATGGGAATCGTATACGAAGCCTATCAGGAGTCCATGCATCGCCGCGTCGCACTGAAGGTTCTTAACGTGGCGTCCCCTCTGTCGTCCACCGATGAGGCACGCTTCGAGCGTGAGGCATGGGTCGCTGGAAGCCTTAGTCACCCCAACATTGTCAAGGTATA
>JASHTY010000225.1 GCA_030040315.1 Terriglobia bacterium
CCCTCGGCAATTGACCTTCTGCTCGAAGTTTATCTTTCCACGCGCCAGGAGCGGATGCTGAACGTTGTAACGACCACGCTCGAACAGATGGGGCGCGGCGGCGTCTACGACCAGATCGGCGGCGGCTTCCATCGCTATTCCGTAGACGAGCGCTGGATTGTCCCCCACTTTGAGAAAATGTCTTATGACAACGCCGGCCTGCTGGGCAATTACCTGCGCGCCTTTCAGGTTTCGGGAAACAAATTCTTCCGGGAAATTTCCCTGGGAATCCTCAGCTTCCTTGAAGGAGTTCTCTCCCACCCGGATGCGGGCTTTTACTCAAGCCAGGATGCGGACATCAATCTCGACGACGACGGCGACTACTTCACCTGGACGCTGGCGGAGCTGAATGCCGCCCTCGACGAGCAGGAAGCGCGCGCCGCCGCTCTTTACTATCACGTGGAAGACTTCGGCGAGATGCATCACAATCCCGCCAAAAACGTGCTTTTTATCGACCAGCCCATCAGTGCCATCGCGGCGCGCATGCAGATCGACGAGGCGAAGGTCTCCGACCTGCTGGTGAGCGCCCGAATCAAAATGGCGCAGGCCCGCGCCCGGCGCATGACTCCGTTCGTCGACAAGTCAATTTACTCAAGCTGGAACGGCATGCTGATTTCTTCGCTGCTCGAAGCTTATCGAGTCTTGGGCCTCAAGGGTGAGCGCGACCGCGCACTGGCCACGCTTGATCTGCTGATCACGAAGGCGTTCGACCCACAGAAGGGCATGTACCACACGCTGCTGGACGGCGCCCCGCGCTTTGAGGGCCTGCTTGAGGACCAGGTTTTCATCGCCAGCGCCCTGCTCGATGCATACGAGATCACCGGAAGCAATGCTTACTTTCAACGCGCACTGGAATTGGTGGAAATTACCATCCGCCGCTTTTGGGATGAAAACGAAGGCGGATTCTTTGATACGGCCCGCGACCTGGCCGACCGGCACGGAAATCTGGTGAACCCGCGCAAGCCGTTCCAGGATTCGCCCACGCCCGGGGGGAACGCCGTGGCTGCTCAGGTGCTCGACCGGCTTGATGTGCTGGCGGACCGCGAGGACTTTGGCGAGAAGGCCGCCGCAACTCTTGCACTATTCGCTCCCAAAGCGGCACAGCACGGATTGTTCGCCGCGACGTACGGCCTGGCGCTGCTCCACCATTTGCGCGCGCCGGTGGAGGTGGTTGTGGTTGGCAGCGCCGATGATGAGCGATCGCAGAAGCTTCTTCGCGCCGCCTATGATGCCCCCCGTCCCGGAAAGCGCGTTTTCGCGTTTGAGCCGGCAGTCGTGAAGTCCCGCGACCTTCCCGCGGGTCTCGCCGCAACACTGCCGGAACTGCCGTTTGACGGCGCCCCCGTAGCGCTGGTCTGTGAGGGCTCCGCCTGCCATGCGCCCGTGCAATCCCCTGCGGACCTTCAGTCGCTTCTGGTCCCGTCTTCCAAATGAGTAAAATTCTGCACCGATCAAGTTTAGACTCACGCGAAACTGAATTGAGGGGATTTAATTTGACATTCCGGTGGCAGATTTTTATTCTGGATAGCTTCGGGTCAACCTCACAGGAATTTCTGCCTGCACCGCAAGTTCCGCCCTGGTTTTTCCGAAGCCACCCATCCGCAAAGGAAAAAGTAGATGCCCGGCATTATTAAAGAACGATTGTTTACTCCCGGCCCCACGCCGCTGCTGATGGAGGCACAGGCGCGCACCCTCACTGCGGCCAATGTTCACCATCGCACCGAAGCGTTTCGAAAGATCATGACGGAGACACTGGAGCTGCTGAAGTACTACTACGATACGCAAAACGATGTGCTGATTTTCGCGAGTTCAGGCACCGGCGCCATGGAGGGCGCAGTCTCGAATTTGCTTTCACCCGGCGAACGCATGTTGGTGGGCACAGCCGGGAAATTCGGGGAACGCTGGTTTGGAATCGCCCAGGCGTATGGAATTGAGCCGGTCAAAGTGGAATCGCCCTACGGCAGGCCCGTGAACATTGATGCCATGAAGCAGAAGCTCGCCGAAGAAGGTCCCTTCCGCGCGGTCTTCATTCAGGCAACCGAGACTTCCACGGCGGTTATGAATGACGTGCGAGCCCTTGGGGAGGCGGTAAAGAATTATCCCGAAACCGCGCTGGTAGTGGATGGAATTACCGGGCTCGGCACATCCGATTTGCGCGTCAAGGAATGGGGGCTCGATATCCTGATTGGCGGCTCGCAAAAGGCCGTCATGATTCCCCCCGGCCTGGCTTTTGTGAGCGTCAGTGAGAAAGCCTGGGGATTGATTGCCAAATCCAAACTGCCCCATTTCTATTTCGATTTTGCCAAAGAGCGCAAGAACCAAGCGAAAGGCGAGACGGCTTACACGCCGGCCACCACGCTGGTCATCAGCCTGCATGCGGCCCTTGAATACGTAAAGAAAATCGGGCGCGAGAATCTGATTGCCAACGCCGCGCTGCTGGCGGAAGCATCGCGGACCGGTGCGCAGGCACTGGGGCTGAAGTTGTTCGCGGAATCCTCGCCGGCCAACGCCGCCACGGCCGTCTGCGCGCCCGCCGGAATGGATTCCGGCGCCATCGTCAAAGATCTGCGAACGCGCTTTGGCGCGGTAATCGCCAATGGGCAGGGAAGCATGAAGGGGCAGATTTTTCGCCTGGCGCATCTTGGCTACTACGATATGGCGGATCTGTTTGCATTTTTCGCCGCACTGGAGGTTTGCCTGCTGAAGCTCGGACACAAGGTGGAACTCGGCTCAGGTGTGCGCGCCGTGCAGGAGGTCTATCTTCGCCATGCGGGTTAATTCAACGATCTATGAAAATCCTTGTAGCTGACAGCATCTCCGAACACGCCGTAGAGATTCTGCGCGAGCAGAAAACCTGGGACGTGGTTTTTCTGCCGAAAAAAGCAGGAGCCAAGGTCGAAGAAGAGATTCAGGATGCGGATGCGCTAGTGGTGCGCAGCGCCACGAAGGTTACAGCGGAATTGCTCGGCAAGGCCGGGCGCCTGCGGGCGATTGGGCGCGCGGGCGTGGGCGTGGACAATGTGGATTTGGACGCCGCCACCGCCAAAGGTGTGGTGGTGATGAACACACCCGGAGGCAATGCCGCAAGCGTGGCTGAACACACCCTGGCGCTGATGCTGGCCCTGGCGCGCCGCATTCCCCAGGCCGATGGATCGATGAAGCAGGGCAAATGGGACAAGAAGAAGCTGGAAGGTATGGAACTGCGCGGGAAAACGCTGGGATTGATCGGCCTCGGCCAAATCGGCTCCTCCGTGGCGCGCCTGGCCAAGGCTTTCGAAATGCGGATCGTTGCTTATGACCCCTACGTATCCTCGCTGCGTGCCGGTGAACTGGGAGTGCAGTTGGCTCCGCTCGAAGCGGTATTCAAGTCGGCGGATTTCATCAGCCTGCACACATCCGCCACCCCTGAAACGCGCCACCTGGTCAGCGCACGAACGCTGGCGCTGACACAGCCTGGCGTCAGGATCGTCAATTGCGCGCGGGGCGATCTGATCAATGAGACGGATCTGCTGGCAGCGGTCGAAAGCGGCCAGGTGGCGGGTGCCGCCCTGGACGTTTTTGAGACGGAGCCGCCGAAAGATTCGAAGCTGGTTGCCCATCCCAACGTGATTGCCACACCGCACATCGCCGGTTCCACCGAAGAAGCGCAGGAAATTGTGGGCATCCGCATCGCCGAACAGGTGCGTGACTACCTGCTGACCGGCGTGGCCCGCAGTGCCATCAACCTCCCCGCCGTATCGCCGGAGGAGCTCAAGAAGCTCGAACCTTACATTCAGCTTGGCGAAAAACTGGGCGCATTCCTGGTGCAGATCGCAGGTGAAAGAATCTGTGAAGTGAAAATCAGCTACGACGGCGGACTGGCGGAACTGAATACGCACCTTGTTCGGAACGCGGTGCTGAAGGGGATTCTTACACCCGCGCTGTCCCAGCAAGTCAACCTGATTAATGCCGGAGCCCTAGCCGAGCAGCGCGGCGTGGAGGTTTCGGAAGTGCGCAGCGCGCGGCGCGCGGCCTTCTCTAATTCGCTGGGCATCGCGCTTCGCACCGAAGGTTGGCCGGCCTCCGGCCTGGGCATGGTGGGACTTCAGGGAGCGTTGCGCATCCTGGGGTTGAATGACATTGATATTGAAGCTCCCTTGCGGGGCATCATCCTCTTCATCCGTAATCAAGATGTTCCCGGTGTGATCGGCCGTGTGGGGACAATTCTGGGAAACAACAAGATCAACATCGCCACCTTCGCGCTTGGCCGCAGCACGCAGACGCAGCAGGCAATCGGATTGGTCAATGTTGACGATAAAGTGCCGGATACAGTGGTGGAGGAAATCCGCGCCATTCCGGCGGTGAACATGGCGAGAGTTGTGGAAGTCTGAGTTCGATTTCCTTGCCTTAAGCGCGCCTCGAAGAAACCCCTCACCCGTCT
This sequence comes from Terriglobia bacterium, assembly GCA_030040315.1. Taxonomy (GTDB): domain Bacteria; phylum Acidobacteriota; class Terriglobia; order UBA7540; family UBA7540; genus Bog-366. The sequence goes on from JASHTY010000225.1 coordinate 4,460, forward strand.
CGCCCCGGCCGATGAGAACGCCGGTTGCGAGCCACCCTCTCCCCGCGGGAGAGGGAAAGGAATTGTTTTCCTTCTCCCTTGGGGAGAAGGTGGCTGAGGGACGAGGCCGGATGAGGGGTTTCGTTGAGGCCCAGTTGAAGGGCCAAGAATTTTAAGGTCCCCAGCTCCGCCGGGGGATATTGACTAAATCAATTTGCCGATTACCTGTGACCGATAACCGATGAATGACGACTGATGCCAACCGAGCGGAGCCGCCCGCATGTCCGTCTGGGTTTTCAAGATCAACACCAAACGCGGATGGAAGTTTGACCAGTACTTTCGCTGCCGCGCGCCCGGCGTATACGAAATGGGCGACGAAGGCTGGATTCGCAGCGCCGCCAGCCGGCGGTTTCTTCGCGAAGAAGTGAAGCGCGGCGACCTTTTCCTCTGTTATGAGGCTGACCGCAAGGAAGTGGTGGGGGTGGCGCGCGCCGCGTCCCATGGCCGCGACGCAGGTCAGGGTTCGCTGATTGATTTCTGCCCGCCCAGCCAGGCCGTGCGGCTGGAAAATCCTCTCAAACGCAAACCGGATCTCGACCACATTCTCGCCTTCAGCCCGAAACGCGGCCGCGGCACCGTGCAGCGAATCGATGGAGATGAGTTCCGCCGCCTGCGCCGGATCATGCTGAAGAAGAATGCCGGGCAAAGAGATCAATTGACCCGCCTCCTGCAAAAAGAGTAGAAACTACCTTCCGGTCATCAGAAATAGATTCGGGACAACGCCAGTCATCTCATACCGAAAACCGAATCCCGATGACCGAAACTTTCATGACTGCCATCGCGAAATTCTTCAAACTTGAGGAGCACGGCACCACTTTTGAGCGCGAAATCGTGGGCGGCGTCACCACGTTCCTTGCCATGTCGTACATCGTCTTTGTTCAGCCCGGAGTACTGAGCGTGGCGGGGATGAATTTTCAGGCCGTGCTGGCGGCCACGTGCCTTGCGGCGGCCGCCTCAACGCTGCTGATGGGTCTTGTCGCCAATTATCCGGTGGCGCTCGCCCCGGGCATGGGCGAGAATTTCTTCTTTGCCTATACGCTTTGCGGCGCCGTGCCGCTCGGGTTCGGCCTAACCTGGCAACAAGCGCTGGCGGCCGTGTTGCTGGCGGGGATCTTTTTCATTGCCATTACACTGACCGGATTGCGCGCGCAGATTGTAAACTCCATTCCCCATTCCTTGCAGTGCAGCATCGCGGCGGGAATCGGATTGTTCATCACCCTAATCGGCCTTGAATACGGTGGGCTGGTGGTGGCATCGCCCGGCACGCTGGTGCGCATGGGCGATTTGCGCCAACCCGTGGTGTTGGCCACGGTGGCAGGTCTGCTGCTCATTGTTGTGTTGCTCAGTTTCCGTGTGCGTGGCGCCATCCTGATGGGGATTCTTGCCAGCACAGCGATCTGCGCCGTGCTGGGGCTAGTTCATTACCAGGGACTGTTTTCGATGCAGCTTCACATTTCACCCACAGTCTGGAGATTCGACCTTGCCGGACTCTTCCATGTTTCGCCGGGTCGTTTGGGCGCGGCCATCTTCGTGCTGTTTTATCTCGCGCTCTTCGACACCGTCGGAACGCTCGTGGGCGTTGGCCATCAGGCAGGATTGGTTCGGGACGGCAAGTTGCCGCGCGTCGATCGCGCCCTCTTCGCCGACGCCGTGGGAACCACCGTAGGCGCGGTGCTTGGAACTTCCACGATTACCTGTTACATCGAGTCCGCAGCGGGGGTATCCGACGGCGCGCGCACGGGCCTGGCGAGCGTGGTAACGGCGACTCTGCTGGCCGCATCGCTTTTCTTCAGCCCGCTGGCCTCGATGATTGGCGGCGGGGTCAAATCGGGTGAGAGCGTGCTGTATCCAACCCTCGCGCCGGCGCTGATTGCCGTGGGCGCGATGATGCTCAAGCCGCTGCGCGAGCTGCCCTGGGATGATCCGACGGAATACCTGCCGGCATTCCTGGTGCTGGTGGGAATCCCCCTGACTTTCAGCATCGCCAATGGAATCGCATTTGGGCTGATTTCGTTCGCAGTTGCGAAGCTGGCAACAGGTCGCGGCCGTGAGTGTCCGCCGCTCACATACGTTTTTGCGGCGCTTTTTGTGGTCCAGTTCCTTATTCTCTGACCAGACTACGCTATTGCGGCGGCCTTGTGCGTCCCGCGATCTTCTTTCCAAATTTCCAGGTAAGGCTTCAGGCCCTCCATCATGGCGCGGAATTGGGGGAAGTTGAGGGACTGGGCGCCGTCGCTCATGGCTTTCTCCGGGCAGGGATGGACTTCAACAATCAGGCCATCGGCACCGATGGCAACGGCGGCTTTGCAGAGTGCGGGGACAAGGCTTTGCCGCCCGGCCGCATGACTGGGGTCGACGATGACGGGCAGGTGAGTGAGCTCATTCAGCACCGGCACGGCGGAAATGTCGCAGGTGTTGCGCGTGGCGGTTTCAAACGTACGGATGCCGCGCTCGCAGAGAATCACCTGGGAATTGCCGTGCGCGGTGATGTATTCAGCGGACATGAGCAGCTCGCGAATTGTCGAGCTCATTCCGCGCTTCAGCAGGATCGGTCGCGAACAACGGCCCAGGGCTTTCAGGAGCGCGTAGTTTTGCATGTTGCGCGCGCCGACTTGCAGGATATCCGCATACTCCGCGACCAGTGATACGTCCGTCTCACTCATGACCTCCGTAACAATGGCAAGTCCCGTGGCGGCGCGCGCCTGGGCGAGCAATTTCAACCCCTCGAGTTCCAGACCCTGGAAGTCGTAGGGAGAAGTGCGCGGCTTGAAGGCGCCGCCGCGCAGAATTTTCCCGCCGACCGAAGCCACAAACTCCGCCGCCTCGCGAATCTGCTTTTCGCTTTCCACCGAACACGGGCCGGCCATCACCACGAACTCGCCGCCGCCGATCGCGACGCCGTTCACGGGGATGCTCGTGCGCGCCGGCCGGAATTCCTTGCTCACAAACTTGAAGGGTGAGGAGATGCGCACCGCGCTCGCCACGCCCGGCGCCACTTCAATGGCCTCCAGGCAGGCGCTGACGTCGCCGACTCCGATTACTCCGATTACCACGCGCTCTTCCCCCTGGATAGAATGCACCTTATAGCCGAACTCCCGGATGCGCTCGCAGACGTGCTCAATCTGCTCCGGCGTCGCGTCCGGCTTCATGGAAATAATCATTGCCCCCTCCCCCTAAATGAAAAAGCCCACTCGGTGGGAGTGGGCCGGCCTTGCACCAATTTCTTTTTCGTTCAGACCAACGCCACTCTACCGGCTTGGAGCAAAGCTCCAATACCGGTAACTAAAGCAAAAGTACGAGTTGGCGAAGGTCCTGAACATTGAAAAGGCAGTCTACATCAACACGCTGGGAGAAGCAAGGCATTTGGCGATTCATGAATGTGGCGTCGGGATTGAGTTATCGGGACACTGCATCGTTAGTTTCATCGGATCGAAAAGACCTCTCACCCCAACTCCCCTCCCCCTCTTCCCGGGGAGAGGGAAGAGGGGAGAAGGGGTGATAGGGTGAGGGGTTCCTCTCCAGCGGTCCACGATCAGTCGGTCAACTGTCGGACAGCCATCGCAAGGGATCCGTCATCGCAGGTTTAATGATTAAGCGAAGAGCTCTCAGGCAGGCAAAAAAATAGGGCCTCCCGAAGGAGGCCCTGTGTTAGTGTCTGCCAGTCTTTCGGGTACCGCGAGCGGGTGAGAGGAGCCCCTCAGCTTGCTCTCGCCCCGCCCTGCGGCAGTCCCGAAAAACCGTGAGGGTGATCTCCGTGGTGGGGTAGCTCGCTCGAACCGGCCGGGATATTCCCGGCACGGAACAGCCTTGGCGTTACCCACGAAAACCGTTCCCTCGTCTCACCTCTCGAAACGTGATGGGCACGCATCACGAATCTACTTGAGTTGGGCAGCGCGCCTGCACTGCCGCGTTACTGGCGATAATAAAAAGCCGGAGGGGAGCGGGTCAAGAGGGGGGCCGCAAATAGTTCAGAGAACTATACAATATGTTGTGCTAAATTCCCACGCACCACAATATATTGTATGAGCGAAGCATGAATACTGCGAATAGGGGTTTTGCTGCCGGGAGCGCTTTCGCCACCAGCTCTCCCGCTGCGCGCAGTTCGTTTAATTCGCCGCAGAATTCTCGAGAGCCTGCCGCTGAAGCTCCAGCCGGCTATTCCTGAACAACCTTTAGGAGCACCGAACCATGTGCCGGCACGGTGCCTTCGTAGCCTTCGGTCAGATTTCCTAGATCGCTGTGCCCCCAGAGGTCGCGGACGCCCCGCACGTTGTTCAATTGCAGATCCGACCAGCGTACGCCCGCCTTCTGTTGCTCCTCACTCCGATTGAACAACGCTATGGCCGTGCTTCCGTCCCACAGCGGCTTGGACCAGACTTCCATAACTCCTTGCTTCGATACTCGATGGCCTTGTCTTCCCAACGCGTCCTGGTCAATCGCGATCACCTCTTTGTTTAATAGAATGTCTTTAATCGTGGTTGTCCAGCGGTCAAGATGGTTGTTATTTAATTCCACCAGCAGCGGCGCCGCCATCATGCACCACAGGGTCATTTGCGTGCGGTATTCTTCCGTGGTCATGCCGCCGATACCGATTTGCAGGTCGTCGGGGTCGTTCCATCCGCCCGTATCCTTATTGTCCAACTGCCCGCTCTCGTCGAATCCGTTGCTGCTCATGGGACCCCAACTATCACGGATATCATTCGTGGTGCGCCAAAGGTTGGCACCCACCTTGCCTCCCCAGTCGGTGACGTTGGACCGTCGTCCGTACAGGGAAAGGCTGAAGACAATGGGGCGGCCGGAAGCCTGAAGCGCCTCGCCCATTTTTTGATACGCCGCCTGCATCTCCGCTTGGGTGTGATAGACCTTGCTTGCAGAACACCAATCGTATTTCAAATAATCAATCCCCCACGCGGCGTAAGTCTTCGCGTCCTCCTCCTCATGACCAAGACTCCCGGCATATCCCCAACACGCCGCCGGTCCAGGAGAGCTGTAAAGTCCCAACTTCAGCCCTCTCGAGTGAACATAGTCGGCCAAGGCCTTCATATCCGGGAACCGTCCATTGGGATGAATGTTTCCCTGGGCATCGCGGCGGCCCTGCCAGCCCTCATCAATCTGAAGGTAGACATACCCCGCATCGCGCAATCCGGTGGACACCATCTCGTCGGCAACCTTGCGCACCTCCGCGTCGGTTGTCTCGGTGAAACTTCCCGTACCCATGGGCGGAACCGGCGCCAGATGGTTGGGGGGAACGTCGCGCAGGGCAGGAAGCGGCTGTCTCTCGAATGCATAGGATGGCCCCGCTGCGATGATTTTCAGATCCCGCGCCGTCGCTCTTCGACATGTATACGGATACGGCTTGGGGTCCCGGCTGGAAGTGATTACCAGTTGCATCTCATCTCCGCGCACATCCCCGCGAAACACGCGGGACCCCAGCGAAAATGACACGGATCGTCCCTGTACCTTTAAGTCTTTCAACGATGTATTGCCCTGCGCCTGCACGATGGCGCCGACCACCGATCCGTTTTGCCGGGTGAACACCAGCCTCTCGGTAAAGGCATCGGGATTCGGATAACCAACCACGTCGGGCACAGGGCGGACATAAGGATCCGGATTCGGAACTATCCACGTCCCCACCACATGTTCAGCACCGGCAGCAGCCCCAGCACCAAGACACACCGCCAACGTCATGCCGCATAGCCGAGCTTTGAACTTGTACATTCCATCCCTCCCCTGTCGCATCGAGTTAGCGCGATCATACGCGTTGTTTGCGTCCCTCTGTGGTTCCGCCTGCGCGTCTCGGCCGAAGCTCATTTGCACGGTCTCTTCAGTTGCTGGCTCCGCGTTTGCCTGCCATCCACTCGTCCCACTGACCAAAGGTCTTCATCTGTTCGTCCAGCCGAGTGGCATGCAGGAGCTTTTCCACCTCCGCGTGCGATTGCCGGGGCGCGGGGCGCTTGGGGTTTTCCGCCAGGCCCCAGAGCAGCACGGCGGCGACTGCGGCGTTTTTCTTCGCCTCGGGGCCATTCACTGCTTCATAAACATCCGATTCCGCATGATAATTGGGCAGGTAAGGGCCGAAATCCTGGCGGGCGATCAGGTTGGGCACGCCCGAAAGCAGGAAGTCGAAATTATCTGTGCCGTCGATCAGTTCCAGTGAATCCTCAAAGGGGCCCAGGTCCGGGTCGGCGGCCAGCGCCTGGTCCACAGGCCGGCGAAGGTCTTCGCGGCCGTTCAGGTAGAAGCCCAAGGTGTGGCCGGAGCCGGTATCGAATGTCACCATGGCCACGTGATTGGTCATTTCCCCGGCATGGCGCAGAACGTAAGCCTCCGAGCCCAACATCCCCTGCTCCTCCCCGGTGAAAAGCACGAAGCGCAGCGTGCGGCGCGGCACAACTCCCAACGCTTTGAAGGTGCGCGCCAGGTCAATGACCATCGCGGCGTTCACTCCATTGTCCTCGGCGCCCGTGCCCAGATCCCAAGAGTCCAGGTGCGCGCCGATCAGAACGATTTCCTGCGGGCGCTCGCGGCCGCGGATTTCCGCCACCACGTTGCGAGCTTCGATGGCCCCTCCCACGCGGCTGGGCAGGTCGAGGCGCACGTGAACATCGCCTTGTTCAGTCAGTCGTGCCAGCCGCGCCGCGTGCACGCGTGCAATAATCGCCGCGGGAATCGGAAGCGTGCCGCTGAATGCCACCGGGTGGCGGTAGAGAAGCACGCCATGCTGCGAAGATTGCATCAGCACGGCGGCCACTCCGGCCTTCTGCGCCGCGTCGAACATGCCAGCGTCGCGGCCGTACTCGCCGAACAAATCGGACTCCGATTTCATTTCCGGCGTGAGCACCAGAGCAATGGCGCCGCGAGCGCTCTCGCCCAGGCGCGCGAACGCCTCGGGGCTGCCGTCACCGGCGTTGACGACGCGCGCTTCAAGAGATTGTCCACCGGGCGTGGGTGCTGAAAAAGGCGCAGAAGCGACGCGAATGGGGAATCGCGACGGCGACAAACACTCCGCTTGGTCAGCGCCTCCCACCCACGACGACGGAATCGTGTAAGCCTCCGTCCACGTGGACTCGATTCCCGCGGCGCTGAATCGCGCGAGGGCCCAGTCCACAGCGCGGTCGCAGGCCTTCGAGCCCGTGGGCCGGCCACCGATGGTGTCGCATAGCTCGCGCAAATCGTCGAGCATCGGTGTCGGCCCTTGCTCGCGCGCTGCGAGCGATTCCGCTGCGTTGGCAGGCGCTGCGGCAGTCGCCACGGCGGATTGCGGAGGCTTCGCACCCGCGTGCAGCAATAGGACCAAGCTTGAAAGTAGCACTGTGCTGAGAAGAATTTTTTGAACATTCGAATTTGGGACCATCTCTTATTTGTATCCTAAGGACCCTTCCAAAATACAGTGACGATTTTTGTTTCTCGATCTGCCTTGGCATGGCCGTGCTGTCCCGCCCGGGCGGAAGCACGGGCTGGAAGCCCATGCCACAAGGGGCAAAACGGCGCGGCATTTTATAGCTGGTCTTCCGCTCGCGGAATGGCGAAAATTGACTCGGCCCGGAACTTCAATGAACACATTGCCGGATTTTCCCACCCTTGTCGAATTTGGCCGCGAGACGTGTTGCGATCTTGCCGCCGCGGAGGCACGCGAGTGGCTGGTAACGAATGGCATCGGTGGATTCGCCTGTGGAACGGTGGCGGGCACGCTCACGCGCCGCTATCACGGCCTGCTGGTTGCGGCTCTTCCGCCCGCTGGGCATCGCACCCTGCTGGTTTCGAAAATCGATGAGACGGTCGAATATTCCGGCAAAATCTACGAACTCGGCGCGAACCGCTGGGCGGACGGCAACATCAGCCCTGCCGGCCACCTGCACATCGAGCGCTTTCGCCTTGAGGGCACGACGCCGGTCTGGACGTTCGCCTGCGGCGACGCGCTGATCGAAAAACGCATCTGGATGGAACACGGCGAGAACACCACCTACGTGCAGTACACCGCGGTGCGCTTGAGCGGTCCGCTCAAACTGGCGGCAAAGGTTCTGGTGAACTACCGCAGCTATCACAATTCGACGCACGCATCGGGGGCGCCCATGGATGTTCAGGTCATCGATGGCGGCCTGCGCGTACAAGCTTCGCCTGAAGCTCCACCTCTCTTCCTTCGCAGCGCCGAAACCAGGAGCGAACCTGCCGGTACGTGGTATCGGAATTACGAGCTCGAAGCGGAGCGCGCGCGGGGGCTTGACCATATTGAAGACCACTTTCACGCGGGGACATTTCACTTGGAGCTGGCGGAAGGCAAGCCGGTGACGCTGGTTGCCGGTACAAATCCATCGGCGGGCGTAGCAGGCATCGCGGCGCTTTGTGTGCGGGTCAGGCGCGAGGGCGAGTTGCTCAAGGAGTGCAGGCAAGCTCATCCAAGAATCGCAGAGTGGCCCAATTGGATTGAGCAGTTGATTCTGGCGGCGGACCAGTTTGTGGTTGCGAGGCCGCTCTCCCGCGTCGCAGATGCGCGTTCCATCATTGCCGGATATCCGTGGTTCAGCGATTGGGGACGGGACACGATGATCGCGCTGCCGGGATTACTGTTGGCCACGGGCCGCGCGGAAATTGCGGCGGATGTCTTGCGGACTTACTCACGGTTTGTTGACGGGGGAATGCTGCCCAATCGCTTTCCGGGCGCGGATTCAATTCCTGAATACAACAGCGTGGACGCGGCGCTGTGGTTTGTGGAAGCGGTGCGGCAATACTACTCTGCCACGCACGACCTGCCTTTGCTGCGCGAGATTTTCCCTGCCCTGGCTCAGATCGTTGCCGAATACACGCGCGGCACGCGTCATCGGATTCATTTGGATCCCTCCGATGGTCAGCTGTACGCAGGCGAAGCAGGAGTGCAGCTCACGTGGATGGACGCCAAGGTGGATAAGTGGGTGGTGACGCCCCGCGTGGGCAAGCCTGTGGAGGTGAATGCGCTGTGGCTGAACGCGCTCGCAAGCATGGCGAAGTTCGCGACGGCGCTGGGAAGCTCCGCCGGTAGATATGAATCTCTCGCCGCAATGGCTCGCAAGGGCTTTCAGCGGTTTTGGAATGCAGCGGTGAATTGCTGTTACGACGTTATCGACGGGCCGCAGGGGAATGACGCGTCGCTGCGGCCAAATCAGATATTTGCCGTGGCGCTGGAGGAAAGTCCGCTGAGCGCGGAGCAGCAGCGCGCGGTAGTCGACGCCTGTGCGCGCGAATTGCTGACGTCCTTCGGTTTGCGCAGCCTTTCACCCGGTGACGCGCAGTATCGCGGCCAGTACGGCGGCGGCCAGCGGCAGCGCGACTCCGCTTATCATCAGGGGACAGTGTGGGGCTGGTTAATTGGCCCGTTCATCCAAGCCTTCTTGCGCGTGACGGGTGACGCTGGGCAGGCCCTCACGTATCTCGCGCCATTCGAAAATCACTTGAAGATTCACGGCCTGGGAACTGCCAGCGAAATTTTTGACGGGGATCCACCACACACGCCGCACGGCTGTTTTGCCCAGGCGTGGACCGTGGGGGAAGTTTTACGCGCATGGCTCAACATCGCGGAGTCGCGCCAAGCAAATCGGTGAATGGTTTGAAACGGTTCAGGGGAAGCGCCTTACGCCTGCGTCGTGCGGGGTTCGGCAGCACGGATGTCTACCACTCGCGAGGTGACGATTCGGGGATAGGCTGGGTGTTGGAATTCCAGGCGCATGCCGCGCCCGATGAAGCGCATCTTGAGCATGGAGCCGCCCCAGGTGGAACCGGCGATTCTGACCGGCAAGGGATCGGGGCAATACTTCGGGTGGCCGGAGATCAATTCACCCCCCCGGCCGCGAATCACGATGGTATACCAATGGTTCTGCGTCTCGACTTCCAGCACCGCGCCTTCGGAAAGGTCGTCCAGGTAGACGCCGCCTTCGATTTCGGATTGCGCGATGTTCCGGTTCACCTCATCACTGAAGCTGGGATGAGGCATGAACGGCTGCGGATTGATCGCCGTGGCCCTTCTATTCATTAACCCCGACTCCTTATTGAATGGCGACGGATCGGAAGGCCCCTCCGACCCGTGACCCGTATTCTAGACCTCTCGCCCTTCCAATGTCAAAACCCTATCGTCCTTATTTTTGATGATCCAAGTGACGAAAAGGGTGTGTCGAAAATGGTTCCAAGCCGCGCATTACCCTTGTCCTCATCACTTCTCGGAACCGTGGCGCCTCCTGAATCGTATGGCAGGTAGACGATCCGCGGAAGTTGAAAGCGAGGACACCTGAGATGGCTGAGGCCAAGGCATCAGCGCGCCCTGAATCCTGGAACGGTGTTGGAGCTTATTTCGTTGCGCTGGCGCTGCTCATGTTCTCCAATGGCCGCTATCCGATCGGCACCTGTGCCTGGCTGGCTCCGCTGTTCATGCTTCATTTCACGCGTGGCGGGCGGGCGCTCATACGGTTGCCGCTCGCCTTTCTCGGGTTAAGCGCCACGTTCGGCTGGCAGTTTTACGGAATGGCGCCTCTCTCGGGCGCCGCGTATGCGTTATTCTCTCTCGCCTTCGGGACAACACTCTTTCTCCCGTACGTCGTCGACCGCTACCTGAGCGGGCATTGGCAAGGCGTGACCCGCAGTCTGGTGTTTCCGCTGGCGATGGTAACCTCGGAGTGTCTCGCCTCCCTCAATCCTTTTGGAACCTGGGGCTCGATTGCCTATTCGCAATACGAGCATCTGGCGCTGCTGCAAATCGTGAGCGTTACGGGTCTGTATGGAATTACTTTTTTGATCGGGTGGTTTGCATCGGCCGCAGATGCAGTTTGGGAAGCTGGTCTATCCCTTGCCCGAGCGCGTCGCGAGAGTTCAGCCTTCGCGCTCTGCTTCGGCGCGGTGATGATTTTCGGAGGCGGCCGCCTGGCGCTCTACCCCCCGCAAGCTCCCACCGTGCGCGTCGCTTCCATTACTCGTCCTGATGAGACCCGATTTCCTTACCCGCCGGGAGTGAACTTGAATCGCCGTGTGCGAACGGGCGAGCCGCTGACGGATGCGGAGACCGAGCAGCTCCATCACCGGTCGAACTTGATCGCGGATTTTCTCCTGGGCCGGGCCGACATTGAATCACAAGCCGGCGCGAAGTTCATTACGTTCGGAGAATTCAATTTTCCAGTGCTAAAGCCGTTTGAGCCGGAGCTGATTCATCAGGCCGTGGAGCTCGCCCAGCGCCGTGGCGCATACATTGCCCTGCCCACGGCGGTCTTCAACATCGGCCACAAGCCCGCCGTGGAGGACAAATTCGTAATGGTCACTCCCGCGGGCGATGTGGCCTGGGAATATCACAAGACGCAGTTTCCGCCGGGTGAAGCTGCGCTCCTCACTTCCAGTGCGGGCCGGCTGCCGGTCATCGACACGCCCTACGGACGAGTGGGCGCGGCTGTGGCCTTCGATATGGATTTCCCCAACCTCCTGCTTCAGGCCGGCCGCCAGCGTGCGGACCTGATGCTGGTTCCGGAAAATGAATATCCGGAGATCGACCCACTGCACTCGCACATGGCGGTCTATCGGGCCGTCGAAAACGGCTTCAATCTGCTGCTGCACGCGAGCCAGAGCCTTTCACTGGCCTGCGATTACCAGGGGCGCATCTATGGGCTGATGGACCATTGCCACGCTGCCGACCGCGTGCTGGTGGCCCAACTTCCCACCCGGGGTGTCAGGACGATTTACTCGCGTGGCGGGTTTTTGTTTCCGTGGATTTGCATCGGCGGGCTCTGCCTGGTTGCGCTGATGACGGTAATCCGCACCATAACGAAGCGCCAACCTGCCTCTTGAACCGCGCCCGGCGTCACAGACAACCCTAATCGACCTGTAGACATCTCACGCGGGAACGCGCTTCGAAATCCTTGCAAGGGGTTGCCTTCTGCGGCCCTGAAGGCGGTGCTGTTGTGTCACTGCTCGGTGGAAGTGTGCCTGAAGGTAAGTCCGATTTGAACTCAAACGATTCCACCTTCAACGTGACCCTGCTCGATTCGCCTCCGCTGCCGATTTCGCTCGCGCGGAATCTTCGCTGCGCCTGGCAGGAGCGGCATGCCAGTCGCCATTCGGAGCAGGAAGCGCCGCTGCCGGTGGTGGACATGCGGCCGTGGTATCGCAACCTGCCGCTGCAGATTCGCGCCATGCTGGCGGCGCCTAATTCGGCTCCACTCATACTCACCTCCCGGCCCATGGCCGTACCCGACATTTGGCGGGATTTTCCCCAGAACCCGTACTCCTGGGCGAACTCGATGCTGTTCCATCTTTTTCTCCTCACTATGATTCTGCTGCCCTTCGCGATTAAGGGGGTGCTGCAACCCGCTCTGCTTCCCAAGAAGCTATTCAACCTTACTCCACTTGTGTTTACGCCTCCGCAGCTTCAGGACAAGGCCGATGCTACTCACGGGGGTGGAAGTGGTGGCGTAAGATCTCCGCTGCCTGCCTCACGCGGAGCTCTTCCGCACTTCTCGCATACGCAATTCACTCCGCCCTCGGTCTCGATTCCAAATGTAAAGCCCGCGTTGGCCATGACCCCGACATTGATCGGACCGCCGGAACTTCAACTGCCGGCGATGAAGCTGGACATGCAATGGGGTGACCCTCAGGGCGTGCTCGGGCCGCTGTCGGGCGGCCCGGGAACGGAGGGCGGCATCGGTGACAAGGACGGCACCGGCGTTGGCCGCGGCCACGGTCCCGGAGCGGGTGACGGGTCGAAGGGCGGATGCTGCGACGGCGTGCTCAGCATTGGCGGCGGAATCAGCGAGCCCGTTCCAATTTATTCGCCTGAGCCCGCTTACTCTGAGGACGCGCGCAAGGCCAAATTCCAGGGAACCGTGCTGCTGTGGATCGTCGTCGACACGCAGGGCAATGTGCGAAACGTTCAAGTATTAAAGCACCTGGGGATGGGCCTGGACGAAGAGGCGATCAAAACAGTGAGCACCTGGAAATTCAAACCGTCCGTTCGGGACGGAGTTCCCGTGCCTGTGCAGGTTGAAGTGGAAGTGAGCTTCCGGTTGTTTTAATAGAGTCGAAGGCCGGTGAAGGTGAGCTGCCGAAAGTCACTGTCCAGGGTAAAGAGCGCTGCACCAAATTCCAGCGCCACGGCGGCGATTAAAGTGTCAATCGTCGAGATGGTCGCGCCGCGCGCCCGTGCCTGACGGGATATCCGTGCCGCTTCTTGGTATGTGGCGAAGCCCCCTGGTTCGATCAATGGCCAGCGCGCCAGCAGGTTGGTAAGGGGATCTACGTCGCGCCGGAGCCCCTGCAAGACTTCGATGATCACCAGCCCCGTGAGAACCAGAGGCGCGTTTGAGCGAATCAACCTCTCCAGCTCATCGCCGGCGATCCCACGGGAAGAGTTGAGAAAGTCGATCCAGACGGAGGTATCGACCAGAATCAATCGCGGTTTCTCCGCAAAGCCTTCAAATCGCCTTTCCAGATTCCGCTTCCGCGATAGAGCAAAATTCCCTTGCGCGCCTCGGTTTGCACCAGCGTCTCAAGGGCGCGGTGGACAACTTCCCGTTTGGTGTGCAAGCGGGTCAACCTGCGGGCCTGGGCAAGTAAACGGTCGTCAATGTTGATGTTGGTTCGCATACACAAATTATACACCAAAATGATGTATTGGAAATTTATGAGCAACCGGCAAGGAACCTACGATTTCGGCACCACTCACGCCGGCGCAACTTCGGTGTACCCCAGCGTGAGCAGCGCCTTACACGCCGCGCAGACGAACTGCGGCGGCTCGCCCGAATTCGTAATTGCAAAAACTCTTGGCTCGTGACAGCGCGCGCACGGCGCCGTGGGCGCGCTCGGGTCAGGCTCCGGCGGGACTTCGAAATTCTCCGTAACTTCCCCCACCCGCGTGGTTTCCAATTCAAAAGTTGTATAGCAATGGTTGCAGACGTGGTTGTAACAGCACTCCGGCTTGCAGGAATAGAGCACGTCCGCGGAGCCGCATTGCGGGCAGGCAACGGAAATCGGCGCAAGCGTCATGGCCGTTCCAGAATGGCGCAGCCCTGCCAACTGTGTCAAGATACGGCCGGATGAGTTCCCTGCGCACTTACTGGACGTTTTCGCGGCCCTTCACGCTGGTTCCGCCCATGACCGGAATTTTCTCGGGCGCGCTGTTGGGATACGGCGCCACGCACGCACCGTTCAATGTCGCTCACGTGGGATTGGCGGTGTTGGCGGCGGGAGTTCTGAATGCCGCATCGAATGGGCTGAACCAGATTTGCGACCTCACCAACGACCGCGTCAACAAGCCGCACCGGCCGCTGCCCTCGGGGGCGCTCACAATTCGCCAGGCGTGGATGTTCACCGCCGCTACGTACATCCTGGCCCTGGCGATGGTGTGGGTGGTGAATCTTCAGACCTTCGTGATTTACGTCATTGCGGCCATCTCCACGTTCGCGTACTCGGCGCCGCCGGTGCGCTTGAAGCGGCATCCCATCGGATCGAACCTGATCATCGCGCTGATTCGCGGGTGTCTTTTGAAAGTTGCCGGGTGGGCGGCCGTCGCCACGGTGCTGAGTTCCATCGAGCCGTGGTACATCGGATCGATCTATCTGGTTTTTCTTCTCGGCGCGACGACCACCAAGGATTTTGCAGACATCGAGGGCGACCGCGCAGCCGGGTGCATCACGCTGCCGGTAAAATTCGGCGCCACGTGGAGCGCCCGCGCCATCACTCCGTCATTCATTCTGCCCTGGCTGATGCTGCCGCTCGGGCTGGCGCTTCATCTGCTGAGTGGAAATGCCGCTGCCATTCTGGCGTTGAGCGTTGTCATGCTGGTCTGGGGCGCGTACGTCGCCTGGTTGATTAACAAGGACCCGCATCGCCTCGTGACCGAGGGCGAAAACCATCCCTCCTGGCGTCACATGTACATGATGATGATGGTTGGCCATTTGGGCCTGGCCGGGGCATACTTGATTCGATAAAGCCATGCTTCTGTTGACCGGAGCAACAGGTTATCTCGGTTCGGGAATCGCCCGCGAACTCATCGCGCGGGGTGAACGCTTTCGCGTGCTGGCGCGCGAGGCGAGCCGCTTGGATTTCAACCCGAAGGTGACGCCCTGCGACGTGATCATCGGCGACCTGTGCGACCGCGACGCCCTGCGCCGCGCCGTGCAAGGTGTGGACGCGGTGATTCACACGGCGGCGCTCGTCAAGATGTGGGTGCGCGATTCGCGGGAATTCACTCGCATCAATGTGGACAGTTTGAAAACGCTGCTCGAAACCGCTGATCAAGCGGGTGTGAAGAAGGTGGTGTATACCTCTTCGTTCATCGCGCTCGGCCCTTCCGCGGATGTGAACGCCGGCGAGGAGTTGCGGCACGCCGGGCCGTTCACCGATCCTTACGAGGAATCAAAAGCGCGCGCGCTTGAGTGGCTGCGCGCCGAGGCGCAGCGCCGTTTCCCCGTGATCACCATCTTTCCCGGCGTCATCTACGGTCCCGGTCCACGGACTGAGGGCAATCTGATGGGCGGAATGATCGACCAGTATCTTGCCGGGAAATTTCCGGGCTTGCTGGGTTCGGGCGAGCAGCGCTGGAGCTTCGCGTTTCTGCCCGACGTCGTCGCCGCGCACCTGGCCGCGCTCGAAAAGGGCAAACCCGGCGAGGAATATCTGCTGGCGGGAGATAACCGCTCGCTGAACGATTTCTTCCGCCTGCTTGCGGACTTCACCAAGGTCCGGAACAAGGTGCGCCACCTTTCCTTTGCTTTGGGAAAATTTGCGGGCCGCATGGAACTGGCGCGCGCCCGCTGGTCGCAGCACACGCCGCAGCTTACTCCCGGCGTGGTTGAGATTTTCAAGCACGATTGGGTCTACTCGAGCGCCAAGGCCGCGCGCGACCTGGGATACCGCGTGACGCCGCTGGAAGAAGGCTTGCTGAAGACGCTCAAGGAGATTTCGCCACCTGCGGTTACTGAATGAGGTCCTGTGGCGGTGGAAGGGCGGGGCTTTAGCCCCGCCGTCAGGGGCCGGCCACTTCTTTAGAGGGCTTTAACCCCTGAAGTGGGCTTGCTTCCGGGCCTAAAGGCCGGTGCCCGTGTACTCTCCGCAGCGGCGGGGCTGAAGCCCCGCCCTTCCAGGATTTATGCCGGAAATCAGCACAACAGTTGCGCCGCCGCGCGCGCCGCTCCTCTCCACGCGCAAGATCGTGCACATGTCGATGCTGCTCTTCGCGTTCCTGTTGCCGTATCTCACCTGGCATCAGGCAGCGGGATGCGCGGTGCTGGCGTTGCTCTTCAACATTGTGGTTTTGCCGCGCATGGGCGCGGACCTGAGCAAGGGGCCCGCCGGCGCGGCGGACGCGGGCGTTTGGACCGGGATTGTCATCTATCCCGTCTCCGTCCTGACCCTGATTCTTTTTTATCATCGCGAAATGTACGTGGCAGCCGCGGCCTGGGCCATCATGGCGCTCGGCGACGGGACGGCAAGCATTGCGGGCGGCGCGCTGCGCGGCCCTGCGCTGCCCTGGAATCGCAGCAAATCTTTTTCCGGCTTCATCGCATTCATCGCGGCGGGCACGGCAGGCGCGTACGTGCTGACGCGCTGGGTGGGGCCGGCAGTCAATCCCGAAATTGCACTGAGAGTTTGCGCGGCGGGCGCGATCGTCGGCGCAATCGTTGAAACCCTTCCCATTCGCCTGGATGACAACGCCACGGTTCCGCTGGTTTCCGGCGCGTGCATGTTCTGCCTGTTTCTGGTGGACCGCAGCGCGCTGGACAGCAACTTGCCTTACCTCGGGCGGCGCATCGTTTTGGCTGTGGCCATCAATCTCGTTCTGGCGGTAGTGGCGCTGGGACTTAAGATGGTGAACTTTTCCGGCGGGGCCGCAGGATTCCTGCTGGGCGTGGCGGTCTATCTCGGCTGGGGTTACAAGAGCTTTCTGCTGATGCTGGCTTTCTTTGTGATCGGCTCGGCAACCACGCGGGTTGGATATGCGCGCAAAGCGGGGCGCGGCGTGGCGGAAAAGCGCGGCGGCGCGCGAAGCTGGCGCGAGGCTGCGGCCAACTGCCTGGCCGGCGCTTTCTTTTCGGTTTTGGTAATCACCACGCATCATGAGCGGGCGTTCCTGATGGCGCTGATCGCGGCATTTGCGGAAGCCGCGGGCGACACGGTCTCCAGCGAAATCGGCAAGTGGATTTCCGACCGCGCTTATCTGATTACCACGTTTCAGCGGGTTCCCGCGGGTGAAGATGGCGGAGTGAGCATCGGCGGAAGTGTTGCCGGCGCGCTGGCCTCCGCGCTCATCGTGGCTCTGGCTTTTGCGTTGGGGCTGTGCGGACGCGCGGGCATCGTCATCACACTCGCCGCGGCGGTTGCCGGAAATTTTCTCGACAGCCTGCTGGGCGCCACGCTCGAACGGCGCGGCATGGTGACCAACGGCATCGTCAATTTTGCGGGCACCAGTTTCGCGGGCGGCCTGGCGCTGGCGATTGCCCTGCGCATGGGTTTTTGATTCCGGATGGCGGTGGCCGGCCCGATAGTGCGTTCCAGGCGGTCAAGTAGCCTACATTTTGCCGCAAGCCCATGATGGCAGGCAGCTTAGCCTCGCGCATCTCATAGGTCCTGCATTTTCATCAACATCGCCGGACCCTCCAAAAAATAGCCTACACCGTCCTTGGTTATCAATAACATCGCCGGACCCTCCTCCATTCCTGACCTCTTTTTTATTCTTAGGGTTCCGGCAACCTACAAGCAGCTTATTTTCTATAACATACGATTACGACAAATTGTCCGAATATCTGTTAACCCACCTTTTTTCTTGAACATCGCCGGAAAGCAATCGCATGGCCTTTTGCTCGCTTCCAATGCCAGATGCGGCGGTCGCCCTGCCAATTGCCGCAGCGCACTGCGGCGAGGGCAGCGAGGCTCTTGCCAAAGCTCCTGAATGCTTTGCCCTGGCTGGCTCAGACATGACATTCAGTGTCTGCGTCTCCCCGAGAGAGAGTCCATCGGAAGTTTGGGAATCGCAGACACAAACGAGGTGTCTGCGCCAGCCGCGAAGAACCCACGGCATGGATGGCATGCCCGTGGCTAGCGTGTAGCCACGGCACAGTCTTTGTGCCGTGGGCTTTGCTTTCCTTTGAAGAACCCACGGCATAAAACGCATGCCGTGGCTACCCGCTCGAAAACAGCCCGCTCCGCCACGCTCGGAGTGCGCAAATTCACGCATCAGCACCCAGAGCTTAGGGAGTAGAGGCAATTTGAATGCCAACTAGGGCTAAACCGATAACTGTATGGTAACTACTAAGGCTAGAGACCTTTACAGCCGAAACCCTACAGGTCTTGCCCAACACGTAAGCCTGGTGGGTGGGGGATTTCACCCACCAGTTGGGTGATTTGGCGCACTTCGGAAGGATGAACCGCAGAGCTGAGCTGGCTCTGTGCCTGCCCCCCTGCGGTGAAACGTTGGACCGGGCTGGCGCAGACATGCCTTTCAATGTCTGCGACTCCCGGAGAGAGAGTCAGTCGGAAGTTTGGAAACGCAGACACAGACGCCCTGTCTGCGCCAGCCAGCCGAAGAACCCACGGCATAAAACGCATGCCGTGGCTACCCACATGCAGTCGGGATCAGAAGCCGGATTCTCCGTATTCCCCACGGTCGATTGAGAAGCGGTCTTGCGGCACGGTCACGCCGAGATGGACGTGAGTCGGCCCGTCATCGAAGATGGTAATTCCGTGGGCTACAGCCTCAGCGTGGCGCGCGGGGGTGAACAAGGTGTGGGGGACACCCAGGCGGGTCAAGAAAGTATTGTGCTGGATATTGTCGTCGATGAAGGCTTCAGTGCTGGCAAGGTTGGGGCCGGTTGTACCAACATGAATGGTCTGGCCGGGCGTATTGATATCGGGGACCATGGTGATGTCAATGGCGGCGCCCGCCGAATGGTCTTTGACCATCTTGGGGTTATTGACCTGGCCTAAATCATTGTGGTGACCCGTCCAGATCACGGATGCCCCAATGCCTTGATCGCCCATGCCCCCTTCCGCGGCCGGAAGGACCAGGCGCGAGAGCATCAAAATCAGAGCGTCGCTGGTCAGGCCGGGCTTCAGTAGATCGGTAATGTCACCGTTATTGCCCGGCATTATGTGGATTGCATTGGCGACACGCTGGCGCAGGGCCATGTCTACGCCGCTGCCCTCGGCACAGGCGGGTGCTTCAGGTTGAGGGATGGGAGCGACATCGATAACAGGGGCTGGGGGTGGAACAGTGCGGGCCGCCGGGGAATCCTCATGTGCCACCTGCGGCGTGAAAGGCACAAGCTCGGCGGGTCCACCATCGTTTGGGGTCACGAAATGGTAGACGGGCGCTGAAGGATCGTAAGCGGGGATGCCTTCAATATTGGGCAGGGCGATTTCCGCGCCCAGGGGACGGGCGCACCGGGAGTTTCCAGGGCCGCAGCCGCCTTGAGGCGACCGGGGGTGATAGTGAGGATGCCGGATTGCCATTTTGGCCTCCTTACGGGTACCAGTCTACTCGCCACGGTCTCGCTGTCAACGACATTCTGCTAGTGGGTAGCGCAGAGTCTCTAAAATACGAGACTCTGCGCTACCCGCTCCCGTGTGCCTTCGCTTGACATCCCCATGCGCGTGCGCTAACAATTCCTCAATCCAGGTTCCCTGAGTCGATCGAACACCTTATGCCTTCCCGCCGATCAGCCGTTGCTGTTGGACTCCTTGCCGCCCTGGGCTGGTTTGCAGTGGCGATGCTCCAAACGTTTGCCGGACCCGGCGACGATAAGAAACAGCCGCCTGACACTGCATCGCAGAAGATTCTTAAAGCCGAATCCAACATGGTGCTGGTGGATGCGGTTGTGACCGACAAGCATGGAAACTATCTTCACGATCTCAAGCAGGGCGACTTTCACGTCTTTGAAGATGGAAAGGAGCAGTCCATCGTCAGCTTCTCGCTTGAAGCCCAGAATCGGGCCGGCGAGAACGCCAAGCCTGCTTCTTCCCAACGCCGTCGCTTGCTCGTGATCTTCTTTGACGTCTCCCGCCTGCAAGTGGACCAGCAGGCGCTCGAACGCCAGGAGGCGGATAAATTCATTGACGCCGTCGATCTCTCCACCCATCTGGTCGCGGTAATGGATTATCTCGGCGTCTTGAAGCTTACCCAGGACTTCACCGCCGACAGGGAGCTGTTGAAGAAGGCCGTCAACCGGCCGTTGACTTCGCCGTCTGAATGGACTGATCCGGCCAGCCTCATCCCTGCCAAGCCCGGTGCGGCCATGCCGGCCGACCCGGGCATCCAGATGTCATTGCAGCGCGAACGGATGCGGGCCTTGCGCGCGCTGGCAAGGTTTCTTGGGACCGTTCCGGGGCGCAAAACAGTCATTTACATGACGCCCGAGATCCCCCTCATACCGGAACTCCAAACCTATTTTCAGGAGGCGGTAACCGCCCTGAACAAGGCCAATGTGGGCGTGTACACGATTGGCGCCCTGGGCTCAATCATTCCGGATACCACACAGGCGGCGGTGGGGAATTACAGAAGGAACGTCCTGAACTCCCCGGCCACCCCCATGTATCCACCCGGAGCGCGGCAATTATCGGCGCATACGGGCGCTTTCGCCTTCTCCAGCAATAACGATATTCACGGGGCGATGGAAAAGGCTTTGAGCGATGTCGATGAGGCATACATTCTCGGGTACATGCAGCCTGAGCATGCACACAACGGCTCCAGCCACAAAATCCGGGTGACGGTGGATCGAAGGGGAGCGGAGATCCGCGCGCGCGACAGTTATGTGGATACCCGAAGTCCGGACCTGCTGGCGACGGAGGAAGAGGGCAGGCAATTGGAGGCGCTTGAGGCCAATATTAAACCCGGTGATATCCCCATCACTCTCACCAAACCGTACTTCTACGTCAAGCCTGATCTGGCGCGAGTGAACCTGACGCTTTCCATTCCCGGCTCCGAGATCGAGTACAAGAAAGAAGGCGACAGATTCGTGGCGCACCTCAGCGTCCTGGCCATCGCACACCGCGACGACGGTTCAGTGGCCACGCGCTTCAGCGATACCATGGCCCTGGAGTATGAAAAGGATGAAAAGCCGGAGGCCGTCAAGCACCCCTACTACTACCATAATTCCTTCCGGATTCCCCCGGGTGAATATATCCTCAAGCTGGTGCTCACTGCCGGCGGGGAGAAGTTCGGAAAGTATGTGGTGCCTCTGATTGTGGACCCCTTCTCCGGCAAGCAACTTACTTTGAGCGGTCCGGCATTTGGCGATGCCCTCGTCCCCGATGCCCTGGACTCCGCACAGGCAGACCCCGACAAAATTGAGGGAAACGTTCCCCTGACCGCTCTGGGAATTGAGCTTGTGCCCTCCAGCAGCAATCACCTGAAGAAAGACAAACCGGCGCCTGCCTACCTGGAAATCTACGATCCTCTTCTGGCCAGCGGCGCGGTGCAAATCGGATTTCTTTATGACATCACCGACCTGAAGACTAATCAGAAGGTGCACTCCTCAAATACAATTCCCGTTGGGCGATACATTCGCCCGGGCAATTCGCTGGTTCCGGTCATATTCAATTTGCCCACCGCCCAGCTCCCCGCGGGCAGTTATTCGATTCAGGTCCGCGCGCGCGATTCCGCCGGCAATGTCTCCGAGACGCGAACGGGCTACTTCTCAGTGGAAGAATGAGGGCCCTGGGGTGGTATGCCCGCGAATTGTACTCCCGTGGCTGGCGCAGACATGCCGTTCAATGTCTGCGTCTCCCGGAAACAGCGTCAGTCGCAAGTTTCGGAAACGCAGACACAAACGACGTGTCTGCGCCAGCCAACGCTGAGGTTCGCCGGGAGAGACCGTGCCCAGAATCCCGTTTACAATTTTCGCGCGCGGACGCTAGAATGAATTGAAAGTTTGTGCGCGGACGGGGCGCTCACAATTCATGTCCGAGATTTTGGCGATCTATCCCGGGTCGTTTGATCCGATCACGAACGGCCACCTGGATTTGGTGGAACGGGGAAGCCGGTTTTTCAACCGGCTGATCGTCGCGGTGCTGACGAACCTGGAGAAGAACCCGCTCTTTTCCGTGCAGGAGCGCGTGGAAATGCTGCGCGAGGCGACGCGCGCCATCCCCAACGTCAGCGTGGATACCTTCAGCGGACTGCTGGTGGATTACGCGCGTGAGAAGAAGGCCCAGGTGCTGCTGCGGGGGATTCGCGCCTTCACCGACTATGAGTACGAGCTGCAAATGGCCTTGATGAATCGCAAACTCGCACCGGACCTGGAAACGGTTTTCCTGATGCCGGCCCTCTCCTACACGTACGTCAGTTCGCGCCTGGTGCGGGAGATTTTCCAGCACGGCGGCTCGGTGACGGGATTGGTTCCGGCGCTGGTGGAAGAACGGCTGCAGCAGAAGTCTTTGCAGGAAAAATCCTAAGCCGGAGTGGCAGTAAGAGCTTGGCAGTTTTTGAAGCGCGATTTCTCAGCCCGATGCGCGCGCTGAAGAGACCCCTCACCCGTCTCGCCCCGGCTGATGAGTACGCCGGTTGCGAGCCACCCTCTCCCCACGGGAGAGGGAAAATATTGTTTTCCTTCTCCCTTGGGGAGAAGGTGGCTGACGGAGGAAGCCGGATGAGGGGTTTCTTGTAGGCCCGCGGAGGGGCTAACTGTTCTATCGCCCGGGCTTTGCCCGTGGAAACTTGCAGCAAAAATAGGGGCGAGCGGCGCTTGCCTAATGCCGAGTGCTGTTTGGCCCTACGAACTGGAATCTTCAATGCAATTTTCTGAACGAATCTCGCGAATAACTGTCTCCTCAACCGCCGCGGTTGTGGCGAAGGCGGAGAAGTTGCGCGCCGCAGGCGCCAATCTGGTGGACTTCGGCGCCGGCGAGCCGGACTTTCCCACGCCTGAGCACATCAAGCAGGCCGCCGTGCGCGCCCTCAGCGAAAACTTCACCAAATACACGCCCACCGGCGGAACACGCGAGCTGAAGGAAGCCATCGTCGACCGCCACGCCAAGGACTTCGGTTCGCGCTACTCCGTTGAAGAGTGCCTGGTGACGGTGGGGGGCAAGCAGGCCATTTTTGAAGCGATCGTGGCAACGCTCAATCACGGCGAGGAAGTGATTCTGCCTGTCCCTTACTGGGTTTCGTATCTTGACATCATTCATTACGCGGGCGGCCGGGCGGTGCTTCTGGAAACGCGCGAGGCGGATAATTTCGCCGTCCGCGCGGACGACGTGGAGGCGGCCATCACGCCGCGCACGCGCATCATCATCCTCAACTCGCCCAGCAACCCGACAGGGTCCGTGATGCGGCGCGAGGAAATGGAAAAACTCCTGGCAGTGGCAAGACGGCACAAAGTCCTGCTGCTTTCCGATGAATGCTATTGCCATTTTCTTTACGACGATTTGCCGTTTTCGCTCGGCAGCTCCGACGATCGCGAGCACCTGGTGATTGCGGGCTCGCTTTCCAAGACTTATGCCATGACGGGATGGCGCGTGGGGTTCGCTCTGGGCTCGCACAAACTGCTAGGAAACATGCTGAAGCTGCAGAGCCACTCGACGTCGAATCCCACCTCGATTGCCCAGAAAGCCGCCGTGGAAGCGCTGCGCGCCTCGCAGGAATCCGTGCGCGCCATGCTGAAGGAATACCACCATCGCCGCGACCGCATCGTGGCCGGGCTGCGCGCCATTCCGGGCGTTCAGTGCACACTGCCGCAGGGGGCGTTTTACGCCTATCCCAACGTGTCGGCTTACCTGAATCGCGACGGCCTGGCGGACACCACCGTTCTGGCGGAAAGACTTCTGGAGGAAGCCCACGTCGCCGTCGTGCCCGGGCCGGCATTTGGAACCCAGCAGCACGTGCGGATCTCCTATGCGACTTCCCAGGAAATGATTGACGAAGGCTTAAAGCGGATGGCGGCGTTTTTCGCCAAATGCTAATCACGGGACCGGCGGAGTGATCACGGTCCCGCCGCCCGCAGTCTGCACGCAGCGCGACTATGCCCACCTTCAGCGGTCCTGTTCAACTCTCCAACATTTATAAGCCCAAGATCTGGGGCCGCCGGGACCTCGCCCCTCTTTTTGTCCCAGCCGAAACGCGCCCCAAAAAGGTACAGAAGCCGCCGGGCGAATTGATCGGTGAAGTGTGGGTAACCGACGATACGTCGCGCTTCCTCAATGGTCCTGCGGCGGGAATGACGCTTGGCGAGGCTTCAGAAAAATTCGGTCGCGAGCTGCACGGAAGCTCGTGGCCGGGCCGGCGTTTTCCCATTCTGGCCAAGTACATTTTTACCAGCGACTGGCTTTCCGTTCAGGTGCATCCTGATGACGCCTACGCCGCAGTCCACGATCCCGGCAATCTGGGCAAGTGCGAGATGTGGTATTTCCTGAAGACGGATGCCGATGCGGCCATTCTGCTTGGCCTCAGGCCCGGAGTGGAAAAGCAGCAACTGCCGCCTGCGTTCCGCAGCGGAACATCGCGCGAGCTGCTGCAAAGCTTCCACCCGAAGCCGGAAGAAGCGGCATTTCTTCAACCCGGAATCATCCACGCCCTGGGCCCCGGCCTTGTGCTGTTTGAAGTCGAGGAGAATTCCGATGTGACCTACCGCCTGGATGATTTCGGCCGCATGGGACTTGACGGCAAGCCTCGCCCTCTGCATGTGGACAAGGGGATGGAGGTGATCCGCCCCGAGCTTCCGGCCCTGCGCGACTTGCCTCGCGTGGACTTGCAGGAAAAGTACGGAGCGCGGAGAATGGTCCTGGCCTGCCGCTACTTCGCGCTGGAGGAGCTGACGGTTCGGCAAAAGGCGAACTTCCAAAGCTCACCCGAAAGGGTTGACGTGCTTTCAATTCTTGAAGGCGAAGGCCGCATCGAGAATGAATCGGGCTGGCTCGCCTATCGCCAGGGCGAAACTTGGTTGATTCCACCGTCTGCCGGCCTTTACCGCCTGGCGCCGCGGCTCGATACCCGGATACTTAAATTTTATGTGCCGGATATCGAGCGCGATTTCCGCGAGCCCCTGAAGCGGCGCGGAATCGATGCCGCTATTGTTCGGCAAATCG
Organism: Terriglobia bacterium; assembly: GCA_030040315.1. Lineage (GTDB taxonomy): Bacteria > Acidobacteriota > Terriglobia > UBA7540 > UBA7540 > Bog-366. The sequence continues at coordinate 29,519 of JASHTY010000225.1, forward strand.
TTTTCGAGTGAGATTGCATGGCGAAAAGCTCAATTAAACCACACACCTATGCCGTGATCATGGCCGGCGGCAGCGGAACGCGCTTCTGGCCGCTCAGCCGGCGCAAGCACCCCAAACAGTTGCTGCACCTGTTCGGCCATGGGACACTTCTGGAACAGGCGGTGGCACGCCTCCACTCTATTATTCCTCCCGAGCGGATTTATATCTATACGAGCGAATTGATCCGGCGCGAAGTTTGCCGGCTCCTGCCGCAGATTCCGCGCGAGCAGATTGTGGCGGAGCCTGCTTCCCGCAACAACGCACCCACGCTGGGAGTGGCGGCGCACGAAATCCTTCGCCGCGACCCTAAGGGCCTGATGGTGGCTCTGCCCGCCGACCCGACGATCGCCAAGCCCGGCGAGTTTCTGCGTGTATTGCGCGCGGGGTGTGAATTCGCGGATGTGGAGGGAAGGTCAGTGGTGGTCGGACTCAAGCCCACGCGCCCCGATACGGGCTTCGGTTACGTGCGGCTTGGCCCCCGCGAGGCGCGGATCGCCGGCCAGAGTATTTACTCGGTGGAGAAGTTTACGGAGAAACCCCCTCTTGCGCTCGCGCGCCGCTACGTTGCGTCCAGGCGCTATCTGTGGAACGGTTGCATGTTCATTTGGCGGGTTTCAACGCTGCTCGAAAATTTTGCCCGC
>JASHTY010000226.1 GCA_030040315.1 Terriglobia bacterium
GAGAGGCACACGAAGGGCCAACCGCGCGAATTTATAAGTCCTTTGCTTCGGAGAAATTACACGAAGCGCCGGGCCGGACGGGCAGGCTTTTGCATGGCAAATTTTCCTTAGTTGAGAAAAAAGTTCAGGGTTTTTGCATAGCCAGGCAGGGTAGATTGCGAATTGGTCGGCGCGCGGCTCGAAAACCCGTGCAAGCCAATAATTCTTGTCCGCAGGTCCTGGTAACGTTAACTTATAGCGGCAAATGCCCGCGATTGTGGCGCGAGTGACTCCGGCTCCGGACTCCTTGAGTCGGACCCATCTGCGATTCCCCCCTGACGCGGGCGTTTGGGAGGCTTCCATGATTCGTCGATCGTTTTTGCAAACGGCAGGTCTGGCCGGGGCAGCGACGCTCGCGGGCGCGGCGCCGCGCGCGGCCGCATCCCCGCCGCCCATGAAGATTACCCGCGTGCGCTTCTACCTCAATCCCCTTTCCAACAATCTCTTTAACCAAAGCTCGCACATTGTAACCATTGAAACCGACCAGGGGATTACCGGCGTGGGTGAAGGGGGAAGCAAAGACACCATCGAGCAATGCGCAGCCATGCTGATTGGCGAGGACCCCGCCCGCATCGACCACCTGTGGCAAATGATGTTTCGCGGCTACTTCTATCCGGCCGGGCGAGAGAAATCGGACGCCCTCGGCGCGCTCGACCTGGCGCTTTGGGACATTAAGGGCAAGGCCCTGGGCGTCCCCGTATACGAACTCCTGGGTGGTCTTTCGCGCGACCACCTGGAGTGCTATTCCACAGGCTTCCCCTACGAAGGCACACTGAAGGAGCAGGCGCGTGCCTGCCTGGCGGCGGGATTTCGAGCATTTCGCTACGCCACTGCCATTCCGCCCGAGGGCCAGCCCTTCAATTCGCACCAGATCGTGGACAAAACCTATGAAGAGTGCGCGGAGATTCGCGAGGGCGTGGGCAAAGACGGCGACTGGGCCATTGATTTCCACACGCGATTTGATCCCTCCGACGCCGTGCGCCTGTGCACCCTGATCGAACCGCTCAACCCCTACTTCGCTGAGGACCTGGTTCGCTCCGAAAACCCCGGCGTGTATCGCGATCTACGTCAGAAGGTGAAGGTGCCGATCGCGGTGGGCGAGCAGTTCGGCAGCAAGTGGGACGTTAACGAGCTTGTGGAAAATCAGCTTATCGATTACGTGCGTGTGACGTTGCCGAACGTGGGCGGCATCACCGAGTACATGAAAATCCAGGCGCTTTGCGAGACCCATTACGTAGGCCTGATTCCGCACTTCACCGGACCTGTCTCCGAAGCGGCACTGGTGCACGCCTGCGCGGTATTCAGCGGCCCGGTGCTGATGGAAATGTCGCGCAACGATCACCTCCACACGCCGCACCTGCCGGAGAGTTACGACTTCCGCGATGGCAAGCTGTGGCCCAACCGCCGCTCCGGCCTCGGCGTTACCCTGGACACCAAGCCGTTGAAACTCGCGGCCGAAATCACCGAACGGAGCCGCCCGATTCCGCTTTTCGAGCGGCCTGACGGATCGATCACGAATTGGTGACCTGTCCCGAGTGAGTCGCGAATAGTTTCGTCACCGATTCGCGCCCCAGGACAATCAGCGAAAGTACGCCAATCGCGGTTCCATAGGGGAACTCCAGGCAGCTAATTCCGGCGATGACCATGCAGAACGTCCGCGATCTTCGATGCTTGACACATCGCGCCGCCCAGAATCGGAGAAAGGCCATGCCTCCGGCAAACAGAAAAAAAACCAGCCCAATGCCCGCGAAGAGCCAACCGACAAAGGCGGGTGGCGGTCCGTTGGCGCCCGAGCTTTCCGGCACATGGGAAAGCCCGATGCTGAGAGCAATTCCAATGCCCACGTAGAGCAGCCCAAATAAGGCAAAGAATGCCGCAAACGCCGCCGAGATCATGAAGCCGAGTGATACGAGCTTCAGGTGCTCATCGTCAACAACCGCCTCCCGGTTGACCTCTTCCGGCATCGACCACCTCCAGTTGCATCAAGCGTATCATGAAAGGCGCCGACCTTGCTTCTCTCGACGGTTTCCTATTGGGGTTTTCGATGCCGAGGCGCACGGGTAGATTCGGCCGGCGCAGAGCGAGTTCAGCTCTGCCGATGCTTTGGCTGCTGGTGGTGGGCGTGAACGTGCAACGCTGGGAGCTTCAGGCCAATCGACTCAACACGTAGCGCAGTCAGGTTCCTCCCGGCTTTTCACTTTTATAAATCAGTCGCGCGTTGTAGTATTGCCCCTAAGAGTCGCGCATCATCAATCTCAACTGACTTCGTGCGTAAAGGGAGGAACAGGCCGATGCTCAAATCCATCGGAGTAGTGCTCGGCGCGTATGTGCTGTCAATTATTCTGGTGCTGGCTTCGGACCCGCTTCTCTCAACAATTTTCCCGGGTGAATATGTGCGTGGCAGACTGCCGCCTGACAAGGTTCTGATGGCCAGCACCGGCTGCTTCGTAGTGATATCAATTCTGTGCGCCTGGATTTGCGCGCGCTTCGCTCCGGGCCGCGCCGCCCGGCACGTGCTGGTGTTCTTCGCAATTGGCGAAATCATGGGAATCGTCACCACCATCCCCAACTGGGGCAAGGGCTGGCCGCACTGGTACTTCTTGTCGTGGCTGCTGAGCTGGCCGGTGAGTTGCTGGCTCGGATTGATGCTGTCGGGGCGCGCATCGAGTGGACCGGTGGCACCGCCGACCGTGGATGGTCAGCCCGCAAGTTGACGGATGCTTGGCGCAGCATGTGGCACGGCCATCCTGGCCGTGGACATGGGCTGGAAGCCCATGCCACAGCTGACGGGAGGCGCGCGTTACAAAGACCGATCGTAACTCCATTTGGAAACGTCAGACTGCTGCCGCGCCCTTGCTTCTTCATTTCCACGGACCATCGCCGCCATCGTCAACCGTCGATGAAAGCCTTGCGCGGACGACCGCCGTCTTGCCGCGAATATGCGCATCGCTGCGCCCCAGATCAATTTGCTGATGTAAGATACTTTGACCCCTCAGGTCAGCCTTGCCCCGGCGTCCGCGCGTGGTGCGACTTTCGAAAAAAAGCGGATTGGCGATGTGAGGCAGCACAATTGCCGGCCGGCGCTGCAGAGCGCCCGAGGAATGCGAGGGTGAGAGTGGAGATTCACACGGACCTGATTCGAGCCGGAACGCCATGATGAACGATTTTGTCCAACTTCTCCGCCAGAACCGGAATTATCGTTATACCTGGATCGGCCAGGTGGTGAGCGAAATCGGCGATCACTTCAATAACATCGCTGTGTTCAGCCTGGCGATGGACATCACCCATTCCGGCCTGGTTGTGAGCGGCGTGATGCTCTCGCGCGCCATACCCGCGGTGATGGCGGGGCCGCTGGCGGGCGTGGTGCTCGACCGCTTTGACCGCAAACGCATCATGCTGGCAAGCGACCTGACCCGCGGCGTGGTGGCCCTCGCATTCATCTTTACAGTTCATCAGGCCAGGCCTTCGCTGCTCTACGGGCTGAGTGCGCTGCTGATGTTCGCTTCACCGTTTTTCACCAGCGGGCGCACCTCCATTCTGCCCACCATTACCAAACGCGAGGAGCTGCACACGGCAAACTCCCTGACGCAAACCACGCAGTGGATGACGCTGACGGTGGGCACCATGGTGGCCGGATTCAGCGCCGCCACCCTCGGTTACAAGTGGGCGTTCGTGCTGAATTCGCTCTCCTTCTTCGGTTCGGCACTCTGCATCTGGCAGTTGCACGTGCCGGGCAGCTTTCGCGCCCGGCGCCGCCAGGCGCTGACCGAGGAGCAAGTGGTGCGGCCGTGGCACGAGTACAAGGAAGGCCTGCGCTACATGCGCTCGTCGCCGCTGATTTTGGGAATTGGCCTGGTGGGCGTGGGCTGGGCCACGGGCGGAGGCGCCGCGCAGATCCTTTTCACGCTGTTCGGCGAGCAGGTGTTCAACCGCGGACCGGCGGGAATCGGCATGGTGTGGAGCGCCGCCGGCGTGGGGCTGCTGGTGGGCGGAGCGGTGGGGCATTTTCTGGGCAATCGCATCAGCTTTCGCGGCTATAAGCGCGCCATTTCCATCTGCTATGTCATCCACGGCGGCGCCTATGTAATCTTCAGCCAGATGGGGAACTTCGCCTGGGCGTTGTTTTTTATCGCTCTCTCACGCGCGGGCGTGGCGGTCAGTTCCGTATTGAACGTCTCGCAATTGCTGAAGCGCGTTCCTGACGAGTTCCGCGGCCGGGTTTTCTCGACCGTGGAATCGCTGGTGTGGTCAACGATGATCGTCTCGATGACAGCGGCAGGAGTAGCATCACAGTATCAGGGGCCGCGCAACATCGGGCTTGTGGCAGGCATTCTGAGCTCAACCACCGCCATCTTCTGGGGCTGGGCCAATTGGAAGGGAAAACTTCCGGAGCCCGAGTCGCTCAGCGCCCAGCCCGAGGAAGTGCAGGTGCACGGTGAGCCGACCGTCTAACCCGGATTTCTCACCGCGGACCTGGAAGGGTGGAGCTTCAGCCCCGGCCCTTCCGTCTGTGTCCAATACAATTCATGAGTGAATCAAAACCCTTGGCCTTGATCACCGGCGCATCCAGCGGCATCGGCGCAGCGTTTGCGCGGGCGCTGGCAGCGCGCGGTTACAACCTGGCTCTGGTGGCGCGGCGCGAGGAGCGTTTGCACCACTTTGCCGATCTGCTCGGAAGGCAGTTTGCAATCCATTGCACCGCGCTGCGAGCCGACCTGACGCGCCAGGAGGATTTGCGCGGAGTGGAAGAATTTCTTGCCGCCGCCGGCAATCTTCAGTTGCTGGTTAATAACGCGGGCTTCGGAACTCTCGATCCCTTTAATGGCGGGCCCGTGGAGAGCCATGACGCCATGCATCGTCTGCACGTGCTGGCCACCCTGCGATTGACGCACGCGGCGCTGCGCAACTTCTCAACTCGGAATGAGGGCGCGATCATCAACGTATCGTCTGTTGCCGCGTTTATTCCCAATCCGCGCGGCACAAGTTATTACGCCACCAAAGCCTGGATGAACTGCTTCACTGAGGGCCTCTATCTCGAGTTGAAGAACGCCGGGTCGAAAGTCCGCGTGCAGGCGCTGTGCCCCGGATTCACGATGACGGAGTTCCATGACGTTCTGGGAACCGGGCGCGGATTCATCTCCAGCAAGTGGTGGATGACCGCAGAGGATGTTGTTGGTGCCTCGCTGCGAGGTCTTGAAAGAGGTAAGCTTTTTGTTGTGCCGGGGCTGCGGTACAAATTGCTGGTCGCATTCGCGCGCCTGATGCCGCGGCGTGCGCTGCACTTCGCGCTGAGCAAGGGTCCCGCCGGGTTGCGGCGCGAACGCACCAGGCTACATAAGCCGGATTCGGTCTAGCCCCCTGCCCTCAAGCAGGGCTTGTAATCCGGGGGCCAGCGGGAGCACCCCGGAGCAGGCTTGAAGCTCCGGGGCGGGCCTTGGCTCCCTTACTGGAACGCAGCGCTCTGGAGGAAGCGCCTCGCGTCGAAACTGAGTCTTCTTACTCCACACAGCCACCCAGCAGCGGGCGGGCGTCAAAGTACGGCCGCATTCTCTTGATTTGGCCATCGACGATTTCGAACCAGCCGAAGCCTGCAATCACCCCATCCGCAGTTTCGAGATCGAACTCGACGGCGAGCTTATCTCCCTCACCGATGGAATCCAGCAGGCGGACGCTTCGGGTGACCGATGCCAGGCCCTCCAGAAACTCGAGCACGGAATCAACCCCACTCAATCGTGGGCTGATGGGGCTTTCCATCACCACATCCGTGGCGAGTGGCAATCCGCTGAAATCCTTGCTGACCAGCGCGGCAAAGAAGTTCCTGGCAAGGGTTACGTTCGCATCTGGCATTCAAATGTTTCTACTCTCTGGTTTTTCGGCTGGGCACACCCCACGCATGCTTCGGCACGGCCATCCGGGCCGTGGGCCGTAGTGCGCGTGGGGACTCGCGCTACAACTGACGCTTGACTCACCGAAAGGCAGTGCTAAAATTGCCTTGAAATTTCCTGATGAAAAAGCGGGTTCGACCCGCACTTCCAGCCTGCGGAGGTCATAGTAGGCAGGTTTGTGTCTGAAGTCCTTTGGTTTAATTTAAAAATAGTTAGGATTTCTTCTTAAAGAAATCTTGCAGAATTCTTGTAGCCACCATGCCTGGGCCGGCCAAATCGCTCATTTTTGGACCCTTTCGCTTCGACTTGGGCCAACGAGTGCTTCTGCGCGATGGGAAGCACGTTCCCCTGACCCCAAAGGCGATTTTAATCCTCTCCATCCTGGTGGAAAACCACGGCAACCTGGTGGAACGCGAGTATCTGATGGATAAGGTGTGGCCCGGAGTTAATGTTGAAGAAGGTAATCTGAGCGTAAACATCTTCGCGCTTCGCAAACTGCTTTCCCAGGGGCGTTCGGATTTGGATGTGATTGAAACCGTTCCCAAGCGGGGATACCGGTTCATCATGCCGGTGGAGGAATTGCTGGATGTAGACGCAGGCGCGCCCGAACCGGAGAAGCCTGAGCCCGACTTGGACAAGGCCTCGGCCACTGGCGCGGCTGAAAGCCCGCCTGCCAGTGAGGATTACATTGTCTTCGGAAAGCCCGGAATGCCGGCCAAGTTGTTGCTGGTGACGGTTCTTGCGGCGCTTGTTTTGGTCCTTCTGGGATGGGCCTATTTAGGCCAGCCGGCACCGCCGCGCGTGCTTCACGTAGTCCGGCTTACCCACATGGGACAAATCGGAGGAGTCCTGACAGACGGTACACGCCTATATCTTACTGAAAATAAAGGCGGAGTGTCCCTCATCGCGCAGACGCCTTTGGACGGGGGCGACCTGGTGCCCATTCCCACTCCCTTCCGCAACACCTGGGCGATGGATGTTTCAGCCAGCCAGGCGCAGTTACTGGTCCTGAGCTTTGAATCGCGAGGGGATCCGAAGCAGTTGTGGACTTTGCCGTTGACAGGCGGCTCGCCGCGGCGCGTGGGCGATGTGAAAGCCAAATCCGCCCGATGGTCGCCTGACGGAGCAATGATCGCCTTTGAGGGAGAGGACGGGATCCTCTACGTGGTCAACTCTGACGGCTCCGAGGTTCGTAAGCTGGCCGACCCCGGCGGGGGCGTGGACTGCTGGTCACCCGATAGCCGCCATGTGCGCTTTACGCGTACCAACCAGGCCAAGGGGGGCAAGTCGATCTGGGAAGTGGAAATCGACGGAACCCATCTTCAACCTGTCCTGCCCGAACGTCAGAATCCCGAGGCCCGCTGGGGGGAAGGCCAGAGCCGAAGCACCTGGACTCCGGACGGAAACTACTACTTATTTTGCGAAAGCTTTCATTCGCGCACGGGAATCTGGGCAGTGCAGGAGAAGAGGGGCTTCTGGCCATTTCGGCAGGAGCCTACGGAAGTATACGCGGCGCCCTCGGACTTCGGCAACTACGTGGTTGAGCCGGGCGGCCGGCGCATTTACCTGATCAGCGGCGGCGCGACGGAGGAAGTGGTGCGCTATGACCCCGGTTTGCGGCAATTCGTGCCCGTGCAGCCTGCGCTGCCTGGAGGGCCCATCTGGTCGCCGGATCGCAAGTCGATTGCTTACGTCGATTCCAATGACTATCTGTGGAAAGCCAATGCGGACGGAAGCGAACACGTGCAGCTTACTTTTCCGCCCTTGCAGGCTTTCGGCTTCGCCTGGTCGCCCAATGGCAGGCGCCTGCTGTTCCACAGCCTGTCACCGGGCCAGACGGGAAAGAACAGCATTGTTTCCGCAGAGGGGGGGAGCGTTCAGACGCTTTTCGCGCAGGAGCCGACCGGCGAGAATTGCCCCAGTTGGTCGGCGGATGGCACCAGCGTGTTATTCGACCGCACCTGGCTCGACAAGAGCGGAAATGCCACCGCCTCCGCGATCTTTACCTGGGACATGAAAGCCCAACGCCTGGTCCAACTGCCGGGCAGCCAGGATTTGATGTGTCCGGCCTGGTCACCCGACCAGAAGTATATCGTCGCGCACTCGGATGATTACCATGAGCTTCGCCTGATCGAATTGAAGACCGGCGCGTGGACCGTCATTGCGCGCGGAGGATACCTGAACGGCGCCGCGTGGACCCGCGACAGCAAATGGATCTATTACCAGGATACCTTCGACAGCAAGGACCAGCCGCTTTACCGCGTCTCAGTTCCGGAGGGTAATGTGGAAATGGTGGCCGGCCGCCCACAGCTTCTGCGCAACGACGTGAGCCGCTACCGATTCTACGGGCTTGATCCCCAGGATAATCCGCTTGCCGTGGTCATCCGTGAAAATTCGGACGTGTACGCACTCGACCTGAGCGGGAAATGAAGGGGTATAGGGGCCGCCCCTACACGCCGAATCAAACCATTTCTTCGGGACGGCCTGCCGCTTTCGGCTGATGACCGCCACCGTCATGCCTTATTCCCAGAACCCGCATGACCTCCACGAGCAAATCGGCGGGGGCGCAGGGCTTAATCAGGCATCCTTCGCAGTTAATGGCGTCAGCAGAGGCGAGAACGCGGGCCGTCAGCACAATAATCGGAATTCGCCTCATATCCTTGTCCGACCGCAGTTGGCGTATGGCTTCCCAGCCGGTGAAGTGAGGCAAACTAAGATCCATCAGGATCAGATCGGGGTGAATCTGGAACGCCTTTGCCAAAGCTCCATCACCGCCGCACGCCTGGTTGACTTCAAATCCGAACCGAGTGAGGTAGTGGCCATACATCTC
>JASHTY010000227.1 GCA_030040315.1 Terriglobia bacterium
GATCTTGTCGGCACGCTGAAAATCAATCAGGATGCTCAGATTTACGTTTCAGCACTTCCAGCCGGCGACGAAGTAACTCACCGGACCCAAAATGACCGCAAGGTGTACGTCTTTATCCACGAAGGTGAAGTTGAAGTGAACGGAGTGAAGCTTGCCGCGGGCGACCAGGGCCGCATCGCGGAGGAATCCACGCTGACCATTAAGGCCGCACAGGATTCCGAGCTGATTCTGCTTGACCTTCCAGAGCTGTGCACGTGAGGGCACAGAGTTTGGCCCACCCTCCCCCCGGCGTTGGTGTAATGCTGGGGGGGGGGCGGGAAGTCAGGCCGCGCCTTTCGCGCCGGAGCCTTCAGCCGGCAGCAGATCACAAAAGAAAAACCGATCCCGCTGCACCACCTCACCCCGCGTGTGAGGTATTTGGTGTTTGAAGATCGGCCCGGCATACGCGAATGAATGGAACTCTCCGTTCTCACCGCAGGGGTCGACTCCGGGCGGAAGGTCGCGGAGCAGATCGCTGTCGAATGACCTGCCGGCGAAAGAACCGTCGAGCTTGGCGGTATCGACGCAGACCAGCACGGCCTTGAAGCCCAGATCGATGAAGGTGCGCGCCAGCTCCGCCGAGTCGCGCTTCCAGATGGGAAAAAGTCCCTTCATCGCGAGCTGCGCGAGATTCTTCTCCCGATAGAGCTTCAGGTCTTCCAGGAAAATATCGCCGAACGCGACCGTGTCAACCCTCTCGCGCAGTCCCTGTTCCAACAACGCCTTCATGCGCGATTCGTAGATGGCATTCGAACAATCCTTCGGAATCAGAATTTTCCTGAGCGGAATGCAGAGCGATTCGGCTTGCTGTTCCAGAAGGACGCGGCGCACTCCGTGCATGCTGACGCGGTCGTACTCCTCCGTTACGGTGGTCAGCAGCGCCGCCAGGCGGTGACTGCCGGCCTTATGGATTTCGTAGAGCGCCAGCGAGCTGTCCTTCCCGCCGCTCCAGGAGAGGAAAATGTCAGTTGACACAGTGGCTCCCTTGCCCGCCAGATAGGCAATCCGGCGCACATTCTTACTTGCCGGGGAAAGTCACCCCCACCCTTCCATTGCCGGATGATTAAGAACGTCTATTCATGCACGTAGGTTCTAGTTTACCCACCGCCCGTGCTTTTCCTTCTTTTCCTGGTCGCGCATGTACACTTCGAATTTCTTGCGCAACTGCGCGCGGCGCCACTCGTGATATTGAAGCTGCCAGCGATAGGGCAGCGACCAGCCGCGCAGATAAAGGTATCCGAAGAGCATTCCGCCCAGGTGCGCGACATGGCTCACTCCGGAACCCGCGTCGCTGTATGAAGCGACAAATTCGATGACGCCCATGATGACCGCGAACCACTTCGCCTTGACGGGAATGACCATATACAAGTAAATCAGTCGCTCGGAGAAAAGCATTCCATAGGCCAGGATGAGCCCGAAGATTGCGCCGGAGCAGCCGACCGTGGGTATTGTGCCGGAAGGGTCGAGCAGCACACAGCACACGCCTGCACCTATGCCGGTCAGAAAAAAGTATGTAAGGAATTTCTTGCCTCCCCAGGAGCTCTCCAGGTCCGCCCCGAAAATCCAAAGAGCATACAGGTTGAAGAGGATGTGGAACCACCCGGCATGCAGAAACAGGTAGGTGACCAGTTGATAGAAGTAGAAGAAGAACTGGTGAAACACCAGCACCGGAGTGAGGCTCAGGTAAGTTTCGGGGTAGGCCTGCAAGTACAACCGCGTGAAATTGGACGGCAGGGCGCCGATGACATTCGTGAGTATGAATACCGCTGCCATGATGATGAGCAGCCACTTCACCATGCGCGTCAGCGGCGGACCCAAAGAGAAACCCATCTGTCGGAAGGACCCCATGTTTAGAAGCGTACCATAAGAAACGAGGCATACCGAGGGCGTGATTCCTTACGCGGTATAAGTTACATGATCGCGGCAGGCGGAGCGGGTTCGTCAGGGCTGCCGGCGTTTGCCAGCGGGACCCACACCAGGGCGGCGAAGAGTACAATGAAGGCCACGGCGGCGGCCCAGAACGGCGCTGTCCACGATACAAGAGTAACGTTGTGGCCGGAGCCGACCAACCCGGCGATCAGCAAACCGCACAAGGCTTCGCCTGCGATGAAGCCTGAAGCCGTCAGCACGCCGGCGTTATCCACGCGAGCCTTCTGCGCATGATTGAAGCCCTGGCGGTCGCGCAACTTGTCCGTTACCCAGCGGATGATGCCGCCGGTGAAAATCGCGAACGTGGTGCCCAGTGGCAGGTACATGCCCACCGCGAAGAGCATGACGCTCTTCACTTCGATCATAATCAGCGCAAAGCCCATCAGGATACCGACAATGACGAGCGGCCACGCCATATCGCCGCCGACAATGCCTTTGGCTAACATTGCCATCAGCCCAGCCTGTGGAGCGGGCAGCGCGGAGCTGCCGAAATGGTAGACCTTGTCAAGCATCGCCAGTGGAAAGAAGAGCACCAACGCTGCCACGACAATGCCAATCAAATCGCCCACCTGCATTTTGGCGGGCGTGCCGCCCAGAATGTGCCCGACCTTAAGGTCCTGAAGCATTTCGCCCGCCACAGCGGAGGAAACACAAATGACTGCGGCGACACCCAGCACAGCCGCCACGCCGCCCGCACCCGAAACACCCAGCGCCACCATCAGGAGCGCGGAAATAACCAGCGTGCAGAGCGTCAATCCTGAAACGGGATTATTGGTCGAGCCGATCATGCCGACCAGATTCCCCGAGACGGCGGCAAAGAAGAACCCGAGCACAATCATCACTACGGCCGCCACCAGCGCGGCTGTTACCACCTGCGAGCCGGAGAGATTTCCGGCGCTGCCGATGAAAAAGTAATACAGCGCGATCATGGCCAGAAACACCAGGCCCACTCCGCCAAAAACCACCTTCGATCTCAGGTCGCGTTCGGTGCGGCCGCTTCCGGCGTGTGCGGCAGCGGATTTCCTTAGATCGCTTACCGCACGCGTCATGCCCGCCATCAATTGCCTGCGCATTTTGAATAAGGTGTAGCATGCACCCACCAGCATCCCGCCCACGGCAATGGGCCGCACCACGGAGTAATAAATCGATTGGGCCAGCAGGGTCCAGGAGACCTGCTGGCCCCCGGAAGGCTGAAGTGACGGTCCCAGAACGAAGGTGAGCAGCGGAACCAGCAGCCCCCAGGCCAGCACGCCGCCGGCAAAATTCAACGAGGCCAGGCGCGGCCCGATAATGTAACCCACGCCCAGGTAAGCCGGGCTCACATCGGGAGAAGTGAAGATGGTCGCGCCGCCCGTTACCGCAGTCGCCACATGGGGATTGGTGCTGGTGCGCAGCAGCAGCTTTTTCCCCAGCGCGCTGATATTCACTGGAAACGTGTTGTTCGCGGAAAAAAGATTCACCGCGCCCAGCAGATAGATGAATCCGCCAAAGCCCATGCTGGCGAACAGAATCTTCGCCGCCTTTGCGCCCTGCTGCCCGGCCTTGTGGATCTGCGAGGCGGCAACCGATTCCGGGAAGGGGAGCTCGGGATCTTCGACCATGACGCGGCGCAGCAATGTGACGAACAAAATACCCAGAGTGCCCCCGATGACCATGAGGGCAACGGCTGTCCAGTACTTCTCGCGCGTCAGCCCGGGCCACAGCTCCGCGATGACGAATGCCGGAATCGTGAAGACCGCGCCCGCCGCCACCGACTCGCCGATGGAGCCCACAGTTCGCGCGATGTTCTCTTCCAGCAGCGAACCTTTCATCAAGCGCAGCAGCGCCATCCCGATTACGGCCGAAGGGTAAGTCGCGGCGATGGTCATTCCCGCTTTCAATCCCAGGTAGGCGTTGGCAGAGCCGAGGATCGCCGTCATCACCATGCCGAGTAAAACTGCGCGAAGGGTGAATTCCTTCATCTCCATCGTCTCAGGGACGTAAGGAGTGTATTTCGCGGGTTCTGTGGAGGTTTGGGTGCTCATGGTTGCGTTCCTAACTTAACTGTCGCAATGGAAGGGCGGAGCTTCAGCCCCTGAAACGGCATTACTTCAGGGCCTAAAGGCCCGGTTCGTTGCGGCATCCGTAACGGCGGGGCTGAAGCCCCGCCCTTCCGGGAGTCCGCAATCTGCCTCTAATAAATGCAATCAAGCAAGCGCCAGCGCCTTCAACTTTCCAACATTCAAGACTTGGGATGCTATGCCACGCAGTGCGCATCAGCCGCCGAGCTTGGCGCGAACCTTTTCGCTTACCCGCCTGCCGTCGGCATTCTTCCCGGCGAGTTTGGCCATCGCCGCCTTCATCACCTTGCCCATGTCCTTGGCAGTGGTCACGCCGGTTTCGGCCAGCGTGGCTGCCACGGCTGCGTCGATTTCCGCATCGCTCGCGCCAGCGGGCAGGTAGGCTTCCACGATTTTGATTTCCGCTTCTTCCTGACTTGCCAGGTCCTCGCGCCCGCCCTTGCGATAAGCCTCCACCGATTCCCGGCGCTGCTTGGCGAGCGTGCGCAGCACGGCGAGCGCTTCCGGGTCTTCAACCGGCTTCCCGTGTTCCACTCGCTTGTTCATTAGCGCGGCTTTCATCATGCGGAGCACGGAGAGCTTCAGCGTCTCCTGGGCCTTCAACGCGGCCACGAGGTCTTTTTCCACTTGCTCGACAATGGGCATGATTCTTCCTTCCAATTAATCCGCGACTATACCACAAAGAACGCGCAAGCAAAGGGCGCTATAGTGTCGGTCCCGACTTACGATTGCCCAAATCAGGCGACGGACTTCCTTGCGTCGTCCCCATACTAAGCCGCTTGCAACTTTGGTCCCATACCGCTTCGTGGGATAACAGCGATTTAGGTCCAGATTGGCACAAGGCAGCAACAGACCGTCCCTTATTTTCAACAACTTCTGGGGTAATCCCACCAATAAACTCAACGCAGAGTGAAGATGGCATGTGGGTCAGCGCTCAATCCCCCTACTTGATGTCGATCACGCGCAACCCATCTTTCATTGTTTTCAACAACTTCTGGGGATATACCGACAATAGAGCGTGTCGCAAAGGGATGGAAGGCGGGGCGAACCCGGTATGATTCATGCGCTTACCACGTACTAATTGCCACCTGCCATCCTTTGTTTTCATACACATCCCCGGATGCACCTTCATTTTTGAAGATCCCCGCGTGGCAGACGGCAGGTGGGATGTCGGCGTGGCTTCCCAGTTCTGATCGAGTTGACATCCCCGCGAAGCACCCCCAGCCTTCAGTCTCTGTCCATCTGTACACATGAGTTAATATTACCACATGATAATCAGCGCTGTCAAGCCCTTTCTCAACAAACGCGGTAATTCAACCTGGAAAGCTCTGTGATAAAATCGGGTGCTAAAGAGTCCCTGTACAGCCGCTGTCGAAGCTGAGCCCCTCCTATTGAGCCCCTCTCAATGGTTCTGCGCCGAAATATGGTGATGACCTGTTTCCTCAGCCGGCGCAGGTTGTCCAAGGAGCTACGACTATGGAGAGGTACACCTGCAGCGGAGGATCCCAGGCTTCTGGACGCGGGTGGGGTCCGACATCCGGACTCCGGCGGAGTCTATCGGGCTCAAGAAACCGGAAACGCCCGCATTACTGTGCTTGCGCTGTCATTCTGCTGATGGCTATCGGTCTGGCGGGTTGTGGCTCGACGACTGCGCCCGCACCAACCGGTTCCGTGCCGGCCATCACTTCCTTTACTGCGGATCCGGCGAGCCTCACCTCCGGAAGCAGCAGCACTCTGAGTTGGATGACTTCCGGGGCGACAAGCATTGCCATTACGCCAGGTACTTTCACGTCCACGTCCGCAACCGGCTCGACGAGTGTGAGCCCGACGGCGACGACCACGTACACGTTGACAGCGACCAACACAACGGGCTCGACGACTAGCACGGCAACAGTCACGGTCAAAGCGTCCGGCGGTGCCTTGGCGATCACGACGACTACCTGCCCTGGCGGGACGCAAGGCTCGGCGTATGCAGGCTGCACCATCGTCGCCACCGGCGGCTCGCCCCCTTACACTTTTTCCGTAACTGAGAACGATAACGTCCCTCCGTTGCCGGAGGGAATGTCTTTGGATGCGACGACCGGAGCCATCAGCAGCACGCTGATCGGCGGCCAGGGCACCTACACGCCGGAACTTGTGGTTACGGACTCCACCAATGCGACGGCGACCGCGAACATCAGTTTCGCCATCAACGGCAACAGCGCTTTCCTGGCCAGCATCTTTCCCACGACTTCGATTTTTCATCACCGCGTGGACGCCGCCACCACAGGTTTGCCTGTTGATACTTCTCCCGCCGCGCCGATGTACAGCGGTTACCTGTCCGCGACCGTGAAGCCTTTCTTTGGCAACAATTCGGGCGCTCCCTTTCCCAATGGAATCCCGGCCATCGAGGTTCCTTACAACCAGCCGGATGTCTCGGTTTCAACTACGGTGTATCAATCGTATTTCACCTCGGGTCCCATTCCACCCTATGCGCCAGTGGAGGGCACCGCCAACTCAACGGGGGATCGGCACGTGCTCGTCTACCTGGAGCCCAATGGCTCAAGCAGCGCCCCCGCTCTATACGAAATGTGGCAGGGAATTTACGAAGGCGGTCCCTGGACCGATTCGTCGAACGCGCTTTGGCCCGACGTCTCTACGAATGACCTGACGTCGCAAGGGATGGGAACATCCGATGCTGCGGGTCTGCCGGTGGCCCCGCTGCTCGTTAACGCCGATGAGGTCATCGGGACGGGCACGCCGACTTCACCCAACGGTACGGTTCAGCATCCCATCCGATTCACGCTCAACCACATGTTGAATTATTGGGTCTGGCCGGCGACCGAAACAGCGGGCGTGGGGAGTTGCACGGCTGCCGCAGGTGGTTCTATTCCCGTGGAATCGGAGATTTCGCAATCTTCCCCTCCGGAAAGCTGCACCATGTCCGGAGCCGCGGGCGAGATCTATCGGCTCATGGCTTCCGTCCCGACTCCGGCTTGCGCCGCCTCCAGCCCGCAAGCGGCCATTATCATTACCGCATTCCGAAACTACGGCATCATTCTGGCTGACAACGGAGACAGCGGTGGGCTAATCGGCACGCCCGACGCTCGCTGGAACGATACCGATCTTTCTTGTCTTACAAGTCTCACCTTGGGAGACTTCGAGCCTGTGAACGTCTCAAGCCTGATGGTCAGCAATGACAGCGGAGCCACCAGTCATTAGCTGAACGGCTTGGCGCATCGCTGAGGATGATTGGATTTGTGACTGACAGTTCGGAGATGTCTACTCCGCCTGCGACCATGCCGTACCCAGGCAATTGACACTCCGCCACGCTCATGCCAAACTATACGCGGGATGGAAAGCGCAGGCTTTCCATCCGGTCCGCATCCGCGTGCGCCCGTAGCTCAGCTGGATAGAGCACTTGCCTACGAAGCAAGGGGTCGGGTGTTCGAATCACCCCGGGCGTACCAACTCCTTTCAATTACGCAGGTTAACACTAGAACCGCATCTCGCTGACGGCGTCGTCGATCGCTCAGCGGGGAGTT
>JASHTY010000031.1 GCA_030040315.1 Terriglobia bacterium
CTCGCCGTCAGGAAATTGCCGGTCGCACCGTTCACCGTATAACCCAGGGCGGCGCCGGATGAATAAGCCGCCAGCACCTCAACACGCGAACCAAACGTCTGCGCATACACCGCGCGGAAGCCCGCCGAGCGATAATTTCCCGCATTGATGACCACGCCGCTTCCGGCAGGATTGGGAAGCGCATTACCGGCAAATGCGGCAGTTGCTCCGGCTCCCCATCCCCACACGGCTGCATTGTGCAGGTTATCGCGATAAGCGGCAGCCTGCACGCGCGCCGACTTGCCCAGGCGGTGGTTCAGGGCAAGCTCGGCCTGATTGAGTTGCTCCATCGCCAGGCGGCCATTGCTCTCGGTGATTTGCGGGAAGGCGTACATCATCGCCAGGCGATCCATCGTGCTATTGGCGCCATCGCCGCGCGCCGAGCCGTATTGGACGGAAACCACAGTCTGCGCGGTTGCCTGATACTCCAGGTTCACATGAGGCTGCGCCATGAAGACGCTCTCGACGCCGTTCAGGTAATTGACATCCATGCCCGCGGTTACGGTAATCCTGGGCGCAATCAAGCGGGTATCGGAATAATTCGCTGACAGACCCTTAGTCTGCGTAAAGCCATTGGGCCCCGTTCCCGGCACACCGGAGGCTCCAGGCGTGAGATTGAACTGGTGATAGACCAACCCAAACGTCTGGGGCGTGCCCTGAAGCTGGTTGCGAATCATCTCCGCGCCCACGGTGCCCGGTTCAGCGCCAACGGGCGCGAACGACCCCGCCGTCAGTACATCGGAATCCGGCGTAATGGGCCGCAAAAACGCAAACACGCTGGCCATTCCGAAGTCCTCAGCGAGAGGATCATGCGGCGTGGAGCCGGGCAGAATCCCTGCAACATACTCGGTGCGCGGCAGCGGCGCCTTCTCGGACTTCTCACTCGATGATGGGTCAGCCTTCGCGGGTTTTTGCGCGTGGAGCCGCAAAATGGGGCGGGTATTCGATGAGGTTCTCAGGACCCATTTCCAGTCATCGCCCCAGCTTGAAACGGAATTGGTGGGCATTTGAAAGCGAATCGGCGACAGGGCATCGGTAAGGATAAACGTAGCGACCACGGTGGCGCCGGCATCCACGCGAACGCCATTGCGCATGGCCGGCAGGCGCGTGGGCGAGCTGACTTTGAGCGAGTACCAGCCCGGAACCAGGTGGGCGAGGGTAAAGCGCCCGTGTGCGTCGGTGACCATGCGCTCGGCAAGTTGGTCACTGGATTCAACGGCAAAAGCCGTGGGGCCCGACACCATTACGGTCGCGCCCATCAGGGGGACACCCTTGCTGTCGGATACAATTCCCGCCAGGCTCCCGTAACCCGCCGCCAGACTCTGCACCGGTTGCAGGACGGCAAGCGACAGCCCGCCAACCAGCAACATGACCTTCAGCCCGTTGCGCGATCCTGGGTTCTTCATGGGTGTCTTTGCGCCTTCTTTAGTAAACTCAACCCGTGCCTTCCGCCTAAGGCTGTGGCTGAAGCGGGCTTACATAACCTGGAAAGTAGCCGTCGGGCTGACTGTCGTCTTCTTGACGTTGTCCGTGACTTTGATCTCTACCGTGTACTTCCCCGGCTGCAACGCTTGCAATTTCATCTGCTTGATGACCGTGTATTGCTGGGACGCCGACTTCAGATTCTTGGGATCTTCCGCCTTATCGAGCAGCGCCTTCCCATCCTTCAAAATCTGATACTGCAAATCCAAGGATGGCTTCTTAGTTTTTTCATCGATACCGAGATTGTACACCTGCATGTAAATTCCCAAGGTGTCATCCCGCGTAAACGTGTTATTAACGCTGGGGACGACTTTGGTGCCGCCAATCGTAAACATTCCGGTTCCCACCCGGTTGGTGGGCAGCGGGACGATCGAGGTGGCGAGAATGAGCGAGCTGGACATCAGGCCTTTATCCTCGGAAAAGTTGGGTACGGTGATGCCGAATTCCTCTGACCCCATGTGGCCGTTCAGATCATCCTTCATCACCAAGCTAAGCTTGTAGCGGCCGGGCCGGAGCGGCACCGAATATTGGTAGACCGATTTATGAGACTGGTAAAGTTGGAACTCGTGCTCGGGAACATCCAGCACCATGCTTTCTTCCTTGGTGTCGACAATGTGCCCGCCCAGACTCGTCAGTTCAGCATAAACGTCCATGACGCCGTGCATCACGCTGTCTTTATCCTGAAATTGTAAATCACTGTTCTTGACTTGAACCGTAATGGGAGTGAGAACCGTTTCATCGGTCACGCGGATAAAGTCCGTGCGCACGTCAAAGGGCAGAGTATTCGATGAAATCCTGGAGGTCACCACGGCTTTCAGGTCCTTGAATTTCACTTGGGGCGGCTGGAAGATCTTCGCGTACAGATCGAGCCGGGTAAACTCGTTCATGCTCTCGGGCTCGGCGCCACCCATGGCCTGCCCGACCGTCATTCCGTCCGTGCGGGTGAAGCGGTCCATCTTGGAGTTCGAGCCGGTCATGCCCATCTGCTCGGCCATGGTCAAACCCGCGCCGGGAACGTGCAGCAGGGCGTCCTTTTCACCAGGGTCCATGGTCAGGTGGTATTCACCCGTCATGGTGGTGTCCACGAACTCCAGAATAATGTTGTTGCCGATGCCGTCGATATAGCGATAGCGCCACTGCTCGAAGGGATATGTGGAGGTCTCGCCGCCGCCTTCCGACTCCGGGCGCTCGTATGACCCGCCGCTGGGGTGGGAATCAGTCTCGTCCGGAGGACCGTACATAATGTAGATGCGGCCGCGATCAGTCTTCCAGCCGGGAATACCCGAGGCGTAGTGTTCGTTTGCGTAGGCGATGCGGCGGTAGTATTCCTCTTTGTATTCGTTCTCGGGGCTGCCGGGGTTGGGATTGCGCCGCTCCCAGAAATCTTCGATAAAGGCCTCGCGCTCGTCGTCCGTGGTGAGTTTCTTAAAGGCAGCGCGCTCTGAATCGGTGATGATGTAGGGGACCTCGTCGCTTAACCACTTCTTATAAGGCGTCTCCATTTCCTGCCGGAGGGCCTTTTGGCGGCGCTTCTCCTCCTTGCTCACCTTAGGCTTGGAAGTGTCCTGGCTCTTATCTTGATCGTCACCCGGACCGGAAGCGCAGACAACAGAATGACCAAAAAAGATGAGAGCGAGCGCGGCGATCATCCCCAGCGCCCAACGGCTCATCAGCCTATGCCGAGTGTAGAAAGCGTCTCCCTGCGACACCGTTCCCCCCTACTCCTGCGTTGGTAACCACCACGATTCTATTTTTGTCAAATTCTAATGTCAAGCGTCGATGACATCCGCTTGAAGCGAAGATTAGGTTCAGTGCAAGTTCAGGAGATGTTTGTCATCCCCTGGGGGCGAGGCGGCCATTCGCCCCCCCTCAGCATCGCCCCCGGTCGAATCGCCGCCAGAGCAGATTTGCCGTAAAAAAAATTGGACCAGGGAGCACCGGACCCCAACCTCAAGGATTTGATCGTCAATCCGGCGGTGATTTTGATGCACGGCTCTTGGGAAAGGTGGCCTGCCCAGTTCAGGGCAGAAAGCGGTCCCCCAAACCATCCCAAGGCCCTGGTGAGGCTGCCCGCTGGGCGGTTCCCAGGCTAGGCCCCAGGGTCAAAACCACGACTGCTGTGAACCGCTTTACTCGGTCACTTCAATGCCCAAAAACATTCTCGGGAATGCATACAACCTGCCGACCGTTAGAAAACTCTATGTGAAGTCGTACGTCTAACATTCGGGCAGCGTCCGCCGTGGAGGCGGGTTCAGCAACAGTTTCATTTCCCATCTGAGTTAGAGGACAGTTTTCGCCAACCCTAACGTACCAGCGCTGGTGAGCGAGAACAATTTACTGTTCAGGTACTAGCAGAAAGCGGTAAAATGAATTGCCACGCGAGAGCGAGTACGTACAGGCAGCTTTGGGCGGCCGCTGTCTGGATTCAGGTACGCCGGGGAGCCAGCAATTCGGAATCACCGGCGCTGCCCCCCAGATTACCCCGCGCCAGCAGTGCAAATATTAACGAAACTTTTGGCGTTAAATTCGCGTATACGCAGTGGGAGCCAGCGGGTCGCATCTCGGAGTC
The DNA here is from genome assembly GCA_030040315.1 of Terriglobia bacterium. Taxonomy (GTDB): domain Bacteria; phylum Acidobacteriota; class Terriglobia; order UBA7540; family UBA7540; genus Bog-366. The sequence continues at coordinate 4,091 of JASHTY010000031.1, forward strand.
TCCGGTTCGCAAACCTGCCGGCACGGACACGCTGCGGGCGCAGAGCAAACAACCGAGGCATGCAAGGTACTCGCGAGCTAAGAGGAGCCCTTTATGGCAGAAATCAAGGAACTCGAAATAGGCAAGGTTAACGGCCAGACTTGGGCGGAAACTCCGGCTCAGATTCCACCTCGGCAGAGGAACGGAGTGGGAATGAAAAAGTGGAAGAAGGTTACTCTGGCCGTGACAGGCATAGTAGTATTCCTCGCCCTGTCCATTGGCGGCATCGTCTGGAGCAAGCGCGGGGTGGTCACCGTCCAAACCGGGAAGGTGATGCGCGAGGACTTGGCACAAATCGTAACTGCCAACGGCGAAGTCAAGCCCGTCGAGCAGAACCAGGCCAACGTAAACGCCAATTCCTTCGGAAAAATCACTGAGATCCTGGTAAAGGAAGGCGATCACGTAACGAAGGGCGAGCTGCTGATGCGCACCGAAGACGTGCAGCAGGAAGCGGGCGTGGAAGCTCAACAGGCAGCCGTCACAACCTCACAAGCGGATCTGGCAGCGCAGGAAGCCAGCGTCAGCTCCGCCAAAGCCGCCCTCGACACGGCCACGGCAAATCTCGCCCAGGCGGTCGCCAAGCTCAACCAGGCCAGCGACAACTATAAACGCGGCCAGGAACTCTTCAAGGACCAACTGCTTTCCCAACAGGATTTCGACCAACGCCTCAGCGACTACCGCGTCGCCCAAACCACCAAGGATTCTTCCCAGGCGCAGTTAGGCCAATCCCAGGCCCAGTATCAGCAAGCCATATTCAATCGCGATTCCGCCAAGGCGAAGGTCGGGCAAAACAAGGCGCAGCTCCTGAGCTACCAGAACCAGCTCGACCAGACCGTGTACAACGCACCGCTTGACGGCATCGTGACCGACCTGCCGGTCCATCTGGGCGAGAACGTGGTGCCCGGCGTTCAGAATACTGCGGGCAGCCTTCTTTACCAGATTTCCAACCTCTCGATTATGACCGTGGAAGTGAAGGTGGATGAGACGGATATTCCTAACGTCAAGCTGAGTCAGCCCGCCGATGTGCTGATTGATGCCTATCCCAACAAGACCTTTAAAGGCCACGTCTCGCAAATCGGCGAGAGCGCGGTGGGACGGGATACGGGCACGACCAGTGGCACCACAAGCGCATCATCGACCACCAGCACAGATGAAGCAAAGGACTTTAAGGTCGTGGTTGTGCTGGATGACCCGCCTCCGGGGCTGCGGCCGGGGCTCTCGGCAACGGCCAAGATTACCACGGCTACTCGCCAGAATACCGTGGCTGTGCCCATCCAGGCCGTGACCGTGCGCATGCGCCGCGAGCTTGAGGAAAACCAGGCCGGCAAGGTAAATGCCGCCGCTCCCGTGGCCGTCTCCGCCAAGGACAAGGAAAAAGGCAAGGAGGAATTGCAGGGCATCTTCCTGGTGAACAATGGCCGGGCCAAGTTCGTTCAGGTTGAAAGCGGCATCATGGGCGCAACCGACATTGAGATCCTCAAGGGCCTTCAACCCGGCGATACGATCGTTACCGGCAGCTTCAGCGTCCTGCGCACTTTGAAGAACAATACCAAGGTGAACATCGACAACACGCCTGCCGCTCCGCCTGCTGCGGCGGGATCATAAACTGAACGTGGCACGGTCTTCCAGGCCGTGCACATGGGCTGGTCCGATCTGATCGGACCATAGGACTCCAGAAACCGCAGAAGCCCATGCCAAAAAGGACGGGCAAAGTTTTATGGCTACCCGAACCGGGGCAGATTCATTACGGGAACTTCAAATTCCTCCTGACGGCGTGATCATCAAGGCCGACGACCTTTGGAAGACCTACGACATGGGTGAGGCCATCCAAGTCCACGCCCTCAGTGGCGTTTCCTTCGACATTGATCGCGGGGAATACGTCGCCATCATGGGGCCGTCAGGCTCGGGCAAATCCACCCTGATGAACCTGCTCGGCTGCCTAGACACGCCCACGCGCGGCAACTACTGGCTGAATGGCCACCTGGTCAGCGAGCTTTCCGACGATGAGCTGGCCTACATTCGCAACAAGGAAATCGGATTCGTCTTCCAGACGTTCAACCTGCTCGCCCGCGCCAGCGCCCTTCACAATGTTGAGCTCCCCTTGATCTACAGCGGCATGCCGGCCAGGGAACGGCTGGAAAAGGCTGAGGAGTCCCTTCGCAAAGTCGATCTGGCCGAGCGCATGCACCACAAGCCCAACGAGCTTTCGGGCGGCCAGCGCCAGCGCGTGGCCATTGCCCGCGCCCTGGTGAACAACCCTTCCATCATGCTGGCGGACGAACCCACCGGAAACCTGGATTCCGCCACGGGCGAGGAAATTATGGGAGTATTTGGCCGCTTGCACGAAGCCGGCCACACGATTCTGCTGGTAACCCACGAGCATGATATCGCCGCACATGCTCATCGCATCATCCACGTTCGCGACGGCCGCATCGAACGAGACGAAAGAATCGGCTAGACGAAACTCGAAAGTCGAAAACCGCCGCGCGCGCTTCGAATTTCCAGTTTCGAGTTTCGAACCTCTGATGGCATCCTTCGACCAAACCGCCGCCTTTCCCCGCACCGGGGCAATTCAGTCCGCAACGGGCGCGGGCGCCTGGGTCACGATTCGCGAGGCCTTCTGGATCGCAGTGGAAGCATTGCGCGCCCACAAACTGCGCACCTTCCTTACGCTTCTGGGGGTGGTCATTGCCACCGCGACGCTCATCGTCGTGATGTCGCTCATTAACGGCATGAATCTCTACATTGCCGACCACATTGCCAATCTCGGCGCCAACGTGTTTATCGTCCATCGCTATCAGTGGGCGCAGGGATATGAGGCGTGGCTGAAGGCGCGCCGCCGCAACAAGCCCATTCTGATTGAGGAATTTGAGTATCTGCGCGACAACCTGAAGGATTACCGAAATATCGGAGCGGAGGCGGAGATTCAGAACATCAATACCTACGCGCGTTTTCAATCCCATACGGTCTATTTTGTGGATATCGCCGGCGTGACGCCCAACATGATCGACATCGGAATGCAGAAAGTGGAAAGCGGCCGATATATCACCCAGCCGGATTACGACCATGAATCCTTGGTCTGCTTTATCGGCCAGGACCTGGTGAACTCCTTTTTCCCCAACGTCGATCCCCTCAACAAGGAAGTCTTAGTTGACGGTATTCCGTTCCGCGTGGTGGGAGTGGCGGAGAAAATCGGCAGCACGTTTGGCGAGAGCCAGGATAATTTTGTCCAGATTCCTCTTACCACCTATCAGAAATTCTTTTCTCCGCGGCCATCGCTGGAAGTCAATGTGCAGGCCTGGGATGCTGAGCAGATGATGAGGCTTGAGGACCAGACTCGCGCCCTGCTGCGCGCGCGCCGCCACGTGCCCTATCGCGAGGACGATACCTTCGGCATCAACGCGTCCGACACCATCATGCAAACCTGGCACCAGATTACCGGCGCGGTCTTCGGTGTCACCATCGGCATCGTGGCGGTGTTCATGCTGGTGGGCGGCATTGTCATCATGAATATCATGCTGGCCAGTGTGACCGAGCGCACGCACGAAATCGGAATTCGCAAATCACTCGGCGCGCGGCGGCGAGACATCCTGATGCAGTTTGTGATTGAAGCCAGCGTCATGGCCGGCATCGGGGGAGGAATGGGACTGCTGGCGGCCGTCCTGGTAAGCGAACTTGTGAACCTCATCGTGGGGCCGGGATTCTTCAATGCCTCCATCCCCGTCAGTGCGATTCTAGTGGGTCTGGTGCTTTCCACCGGCGTGGGACTGTTTTTTGGAATTTATCCCGCCAGTCAGGCTGCCAAACTCGACCCCATCGAAGCTTTGCGAACGGAGAACTGAGTATGCCCGCAGAACGCCCCCACAACGTTCGCGAAAACCTGTTTCTGGCTATGGATACTCTGCGGACACACAAGATCCGCTCCTTCCTCACCATTCTGGGCGTGCTGATTGGCATACTGACGCTCATCATGATCGTCTCGATTTTCCAAGGGCTCGACCAGGAGTTTGCGGATGCGGCACAGGGCTTCGGAACCCGCTCGCTGTTCATCTTCAAATTTCAGCCCGGTATCAATTTTGACCTCACGCGGGAGGAGCGCCTACGGAAACCGCTGACCTATGAGCAGGCCATGGCCATCAAGGAAGACTGCCCATCGGTTGAAAGTGTGGGGGTTGAAACCATCAGTGACGGTCCGCCCGCGGTGGCAAAGTATAAAGGGCTGGAAATGGTCGATACCATCTACCGCGGCGCCACTCCGGAGCACATCCGCAATGTCAACGCCGACCTGCTGGACGGGCATTTCTATACCGACCTTGACGACCTGCACCGGCGCAACGTCGTCGTAATCGGCAACGACGTCGTGACCCGGTTCTTCGAGGGTGAGGACCCCATTGGCAAAACCATTGAGATTGATGGCCATTCCTTCGAAGTAATCGGTACGCTCGCCAAACGCAAAGCCTTCCCCGGCAATAACAGCAGCGATAGCGTGTTCTACGTTCCTTACTTCACGTACCGCAAGCTCTACCCCAATACCAAGGAAAACCTCATCACCGCCGTAGCATTTCCCGGAAAGGTGAACGAGGCAAACGACGAAATCACTGCCCTGCTCCGCCGCCTGCGAAATGACAAGCCGACCGCGCCCAACAGCTTCGGCATCGCCACCGCTGAATCCATCATCAGCCAGTTTCGCAGCATTATGAGCATGGTGGTTTTGATTTGTGTGGTCGTCTCCTCCATCGGCCTGCTGGTGGGCGGCATTGGGGTGATGAACATCATGCTCGTCTCCGTCACCGAGCGCACGCGCGAAATCGGCGTGCGCAAAGCTATCGGCGCGCGCCGCAGCGACATCACTTGGCAATTCCTGCTGGAGGCGATGACCCTTACCGGCACCGGCGGCTTGATGGGAATCCTTCTGGCGCTATTTTTCAGCTACCTCATTCGAGCCTCCAATGCACTCCCCTCCACCGTCCCCATATGGGCCGTCGCCTTGGGATTCACGGCTTCGGTCAGCATCGGCTTGTTCTTCGGATTGTGGCCGGCCATGAAGGCTTCACGCCTTGATCCCATCGTCGCCTTGCGGCATGAATAAGCCTGAAATTTCAAATTTCAGATTTCAGATTTGAGATTTGAAAGCGGGCCGCCGAGGGGCATCGATTGAGCCGAGGGAAGCTCATAGGCGGGAAAACCCTCGGCGGCCAGGAAAACCAAGCCCGGAATTACTCAGCCGAAGAGACTTAAACGAGAATACAGAAAGCTGCGTAACCCAATCCCGTTCCGATCATCGCCCCCACCAGCACGTCACTGAGGAAATGCATTCCCAGCACAATGCGCGATGTCGCCACGCTCAGCGCGCAAAACAGCAGCATGCCCATCAGGTGGGGGTGGAAGCTGCCCATGGTGATGGTGAACGCAAAGGCCGTGATCGTGTGGCCCGAGGGGAACGAGAACTGGTCAGGCGGCAGCAACGTGGCCCAACAATGCGGCTCGACTTCGTTAGGTCGCTTCCGCCCGGTCATCTTCTTGAGGATTAGAAACAGGATGGCGCCCGCGCCGCACGCCGCCCAGGCAGCGATGACCGCCTTGTAGCGCGTCACGCCGCCAAATGCCAGTACGAGTGCGCTGATGGCATACCACAGCCAGCCGTCACCGCCGCGTGTGGCCAGAATCATCCAAAAGCGGAACCAGCGGGGCGGCCGCCAGCGGTGCACACGCCTCATCAAGCGATGATCGCGCGTCGAAATGTAATCGAGCATGTGACCGGGCAGCGTCATGCGCTCGCCTCCCCGGCAGCAGGCCGCATCCCGCGCGCCGATGGCCGATCTTCCAGGTTGCGCTCCCAACGGCTTCCCCACCGCCGCGCAAACAGGTCCTCAAAAGCATAGTTGAGGATCGTGACCACAGGCACCGCCACGACCAGCGGGGCAAGGAGTGCGGTTATCGGCTTCTCCTCCATGAGCGATACGCCGATCTGCAAAATGTCGCGTGTCAGCCGCCAAAAGTTTCCCGAATCACCCTCCACCTGTCCCTGCCCGCGGCGCACCCCGTCGAGAAATTCTGACTTGTTGCGCGCGCCCGGAACCCGCGTGCTCGCGCTTCCCAACGAATGCAGGGTGTGCGAGTCGCTGCCGCCAAGGCAGACCCTTCCCGACCTTTTCGCCATTCGCTCGGCCAGCCGATTGGCGCGTTCGGGAATATGGCCGTTGCGAGACTCCACGCCCGGAAATGCGCCGTCAAACCACAACAAATCCTCGAGCGAGCGCCGCCCGGTGAGGGCTGAAAAGGCATGGTTCACGCTGTAGAGGAGTTGTTCCTCATTCAGGTAGGCCACCAGGCGGGGCAGGTCATTGCGGCGGCGCTGAATTTCCGTGTGCTGCCGCTCCGTCAGGTCGTAAACACCCACGTGAAGCTCATTGCCGCTGGGCATGCGGCAGGTGACTTCCTCACTGATGAAGAAATCAGGGTGGTGGCGAAGCGCCTCGGCCGCGTCAATGGAATCGTGATCGGAAACGGTGACCAAGTCCATGCCCCCGTGCCGCAGCTTCTGGTAGACCGCCTCCGGTTCGCTGTAGCACTCGCGGCAAATCGCTCTGAGCACCGGCACAGTGCACATCCCGGAGTGGATCGTATGGACGTGCATATCACATCGCACATCTAAGGTTAGAAATCCCATGTTACAAGAATGTATAATGGGCTTGAATTATTTATGAAGGAAGCCTATTACCTGTTTACAGGATAAACGAAGTATGAAAAGGTATGAACATGACAAACGTGGACCTTTTCTTCTTCGATGCGGGCGGCGGCCACCGAGCTGCTGCGGAGGCTCTTCGGCTGGTCATGGAGGAGCAGGCCGGCTGGAAGATCCGCATGGTGCACTTGCAGGAGCTGCTCGATTCCACAGACCTGGCGCGCAAGCTGCTGCGTATCCGCATGCAGGATCTGTACAACCTGATGCTGAAGAAGGGATGGACACTCGGAAGCGCGCAGGGCCTGCGCGTGCTCCAGTTATTGATCCGCATGTTGCACGGGAAGCAGGTGCGCCTGCTCGAGGAATTCTTCCGCTCGAGTCCGGCCGACCTGGTCATTTCCGTCGTTCCCCACTTCAACCGCGCGCTCGCCCAGAGCCTGCGCGAGGTGCGGCCGGCCGCGCGCTTTGTCACCATCCTCACTGACATCGCGGACTATCCCCCGCACTTCTGGATCGAGCCGGAGGGACAGTACATCATCTGCGGGTCGGATCGCGCGGTTGAGCAGGCACGCGCGCTCGGTATCTGCGACGGCCGGATTTTCAAAGCCTCCGGAATGATCCTGCATCCGCGCTTTTACCAGGCCATTCCCTGTGACCGCGGCGCGGAAAGAAAGCAGCGCGGGCTTGACCCTGAGCTGCCCACGGGCCTTGTGCTGTTCGGCGGGCAGGGCTCGGAAGCTATGCTGGAAATCGCCGAGCGCTTTGACGCTGAAGGACCGCACAACCTTCAGATCATCTTCATCTGCGGCCGCAATGAGAAGCTCGCCGCCACGCTTCGCCAGCGCAAGAGCAAACTTCGCACCTTCGTTGAGGGCTTCACCAGCCAGGTACCCTTTTATATGCAACTCGCAGATTTTTTCATCGGCAAACCCGGGCCGGGAAGCGTGAGCGAAGCCGTGGCCATGCGCCTGCCCGTTATCGTCGAGCGCAACGCCTGGACGCTGCCCCAGGAACGCTACAACGCCGAGTGGGTGCTCGAAAAGCAGGTCGGCCTAGTCGTCCGCGGGCCGCACCAAATCCCCCAAGCGGTCAGGGAGCTGCTCAAGAAAGGGAACCTGGCGCGCTACCGGGATAACGCCGCCGCCATTCGCAACCGCGCCGTCTACGAAATCCCCGGAATGCTCCTCCGAATTGTGCAAGGCTCCGATGGCCAAGCCGCCCTTGAACGCGAAAACTCACTCAGCGAACATCGCGCGTAAACTCTGCTTGAGTGGCGCGCGCGCGACGCCCTTTTCCGTGATGATGGCGCTGATGTAGCGCTCGGGCGTCACGTCAAACGCCGGATGCCGC
>JASHTY010000228.1 GCA_030040315.1 Terriglobia bacterium
CTCTGCTTCTATCCCATGGACCGCAAGCGCGGCGAACAGGTGAACTGGTACACCGTGCCTTTTGCGGAGCGCCAGCGCATGATGCACGAGCACGGGCTGATCGGCCGCCGCTACGCCGACCAGGTGAAGCAGATCATCACCGGATCGATTGGCTTCGACGATTGGGAGTGGGGCGTCGACCTCTTTGCCGACGATCCCGTGGTCTTCAAGAAACTCATCTACGAGATGCGCTTCGACGAAGTGAGCGCCGTCTATGCGCTGTTTGGGCAGTTTTATATTGGTGTGCGCTTGCAGATCGACAAGTTGAGTGCCTGGCTAGAAGGGCAGCTTTGAGAGGCGATGTTGAGTCGCTCCATAGATCATTGTGATCCGTTTTGGGGGCGGTCATGGTAAGCCTTCCAAGAAGCGCCAGGGCAGCGACCCTCCTTCAGCTGATGGTCGCCGTCATAGTCCTCGCCGTGTGGGCTCTTTGGGCGGCTTGGGGTCGTTTTCCATCCTCGCTGGTCTTCTCCTCCGTCTGCTTCTCTCCTGCATTCGTTGCGTGCGCCTTCTCCGCCATTGGACTTTCAGAGGGAAGGATGTACGGATGGGTCGTGGAGCTTATTGGGAATGGCGTAGCCGCGATAACACTCGTCGTCTTCGGGGGACCGATCGCCATTCTTCCTTTCGCCGTTCTCGCCTACCTCCTCTTCCCTGCGGTCCGCGGGTATTACACGCGCGATTACTAATCTTAATTACACGGTAAGGCAATTTTGCCTTACAATGGTCGACGAGGAATCTCGATGGCTACGCTCACCGTCACCGCCAAAGGCCAAATCACGCTGAAGCAGGAGCTGCTGCGGCATCTCAAAGTCTCGCCCGGCCAGAAGGTTCAGGTCGATAAGCTGCCGGATGGACGACTCATAGTGAAGCCCGCTCAAAAGAAACACTCAATTGCAGCCTTCAGCGGCATTCTGGCAAAAAAGGGTACTCCGAGGCTCACAATCGCCCAGATTAAGAAAATTACTGAAGACGCCTGGGCGGGCAAGCGATGAAGATCGTCGTGGACACGAACGTGCTTCTACGCGATGCTCTGCACGACAATTCTCCCCAGGCTCGCTTAGCCGCAGAAGTTCTGAAGAGAGCCGATCTGGTGGCGATTCCAGTATCCGTTCTTTGTGAATTCGTCTGGGTTCTCAGGCAAGGTTACAAGAAATCCGTGGCGGAGGTAGCCGAAGCCATTCGTTTTTTGATCGATAGTGAGAATGTTGTGACGGACCGCGCCACGGTGGAGGCCGGCCTGGAGATTCTCGATCGAGGCGGAGACTTTGCGGACGGCGCCATTGCTTATGAAGGCGCTTGGCTGGGCGCGGACGAGTTTGTCAGCTTCGACAAACAAGCCGTAAGGCTCCTCAAGTCTCAAGGCCGGCGCGCCCGCCTTTTATCCTGAATCTATGCCGAAGAAAGCTGCCGTCCGCAACGCTTCCGCGAAGACCACAAGAGGCCCGCGCGCGCCCGAGCGTGTCGGCGCCATCCTCAAAGTTCTCGACGAGACCTACCCCGCCGCCGAGTGCGCGCTCGACCACCGCACGCCGTGGGAGCTGCTGGTGGCCACCATCCTCTCCGCGCAGTGCGCGGACGTGCGCGTGAACATGGTCACGCCCGCGCTGTTCCAGCGCTTCCCCACTCCCGCGGCCATGACCAAAGCCACGCTGCCCGAGCTCGAATCGCTCATCCGCACCACCGGCTTCTACCGCAACAAGGCCAAATCGATCCTCGGCGCGGCCAAAAAAATCACTGAAGACTTCAACGGCCAGGTCCCCGAGACCCTCGCCGAGCTCATCACCATCCCCGGCGCCGCGCGCAAAACCGCAAACGTCGTCCTGGGCGTCAGCTTCGGCAAGGCCGAGGGCGTAGTCGTCGATACGCACGTCTTCCGCATCGCGCGCCGCCTGGAGCTGGCCAAAGCCGACACGCCGGAGAAAGTGGAGCAGGAGCTGATGCAGGTCCTCCCGCGCGACCACTGGATCCGCTTTTCCCACCAGATCATTCACCACGGCCGCAAGGTCTGCATCGCGCGCAATCCCAAGTGCCGCGAATGCGCCCTCGAAGCGCTTTGCCGCTCGAAGGATAAGACGTGGCAAGGCTGAAGCTCGCGCTGCCAACTATGCGCTGTCATCCTGAGCGACCGTAGCGCAGCGAAGGGAGTCGAAGGATCTGCGGCTGCTTCTCCAAACCTCTTCGTCTCGTGATCCCGATCCGGAGAGCTCGAACGAACTCCTATCCAAGCACCTTTGCCACTGCCTCTACCAGCCCCGCGATATTGGATCGCGCAGCCTCCGCCGCCGGCTCCCACCCCTGCTCGCGCAACGTCGCGCTCGTAATCGGCCCGATCGAAACCGCCTGCACGCCCGCTGGTGGAAACGCAACCCCTGCCTTCACCGCGGCTTCCTTCAAATGCGTCACGCTCGACGAGCTGGTAAACGTCGCCGCATCGATCTTTTCTTCGAGCGCGCGCTTTAGTTTTTCCGGCGCCTCTTCCGGCAGCACGTTGCGGTAGGCATCAACCACATCCACCTGCGCGCCCGCCGCCCGAAGCGCCTCCGGAATCACATCCCGCGCTACCGCCGCTCGCGCCAGCAAAATCCTTTGCCCGGCCGCTCTTGCCGCAAAAACCTCGACCAGCGCTTCAGCAACGTATTTCTCGGGAACCACCGCCACCGCGAACCCCGCATCTCGCGCCGCCGCTGCCGTGGCTTCTCCCACCGCCGCCACCTGCGGCGTCCAGTCGAAGGAAATCCCCAGCCCCGCGGAGCGTTCCACCAGCGCCCGCACCGCATTCGCACTGGTGAAGATCAGCCAGCCATAATTCCCGAGCCCACGCAGCGCGGCATCCAGCGCGGCAAAGCTCTCCGGCGGCACGATCGCAAGCACCGGCACCTCCACCGGCTCCGCGCCCAGCGCCCGCAGCGCTTCACTCAATCTGGAAGCCTGCCCCGCGGCC
>JASHTY010000229.1 GCA_030040315.1 Terriglobia bacterium
CGAGCCCTCTTCGATATTCATGCTGCCCAGCAGAACGAACTTTGCTTCACTGGAAGCGCTGAACCCGTCGCGCTCAACGTGGTGGTAGCCGCTCGACGCGACATCCAACAGGGCATCCGTCAACGCGTCGGCAAGCAGGTTCACTTCGTCGATGTACAGAACTCCGCCGTTCGCTTCATGGATCAGGCCGCGCTTCAATCGGGCCTGTCCACCCAAGGCCTCGGCGAGGTCGAGCCCGCCGAGCAACCGATCTTCGGTTGTGCCGATCGGCAGGTTAATGAAGGGCACACCTGCGGGCAGGATATCGGCAAGGGCCCGCGCCGCCGTGCTCTTGCCGGACCCCTTATCGCCTTTCAGAAGGACGCTCAGGCGCGAGTCGACCGCTGCCAACAGCAACGCGAGTTTCAGGCCAGGTTGGCCGACAATTGCCGCGAAGGGATACGGGTGGGTGCTCATGTTCCCTCCGGCACGCGCTCGTCGCGGGATTCCAGCATCGTTTCGCTGTCAAGCACAGCCTGCCTTAGCTGGTTCAATACCTCGTCGGAGGGATGCTCCCAAAGGCCGCGTTCGGCTGCTTCAAGCAGACGCTTGGCGATCGCGCCTAGAGCCCACGGATTAGACCGGTCCAGGAACTCCTGCATGGTCTTGTCAAGTGCGTAGTTTTGCGCCAGGCCCTCGTAAATAAAATCCGGAGCGATTTCGGCGGCGGCGTCAAAACCGAATATGTAATCCACGGTGGCAGTCAGCTCAAGCCCGCCCTTATACCCATGACGCTGGATGCCGGCGATCCACTTGGGGTTGATTACACGGCTGCGGTAGACGCGCAGCGCCTCTTCTTTTAGGTCCCGGACACGGCTCATCTCGGGACGGGCGGAATCACCAAAATACGCTTTGGGCTGCTGGCCGGTCAGGCTGCGGATAGTGGCGACCATGCCTCCATGAAACTGATAGTAATCATCGGAGTCAAAGATGTCGTGCTCGCGATTGTCCTGATTGTGCAGCGCCACCTGGACAGTCTTCAAGCGGTCGGCGTAGACGGCGCGGGCGTCTCCGCCGTAGGTGTTGCGGCCGTACGCGTATCCTCCCCATTCCAGAAACACTTTGGCAAGGTCGTCGGTGTTACTCCAGTGGCCGGTATCCATCAACTGCGAAAGCCCCACGCCGTAAGAGCCCGGCTTGGTTCCAAAAATCCGATAGAGGGCCTGCTCTTCGGCCTCTTCGGTTGTCAGGTCTGAGGGCTTTGCCATCTCTGCCAGATAGTGCCGGCGAGGGAAGTTCTGATCGAGCGGCTCATCCAGCGAAACCACCAGGCGGATGGCATCATCGAGCAGCGTCACCAGGTGCGGAAAGGCGTCTCGAAAGAATCCGCTGATGCGGAGAGTCAAGTCCACGCGCGGCCTGCCCAATTGATTCAGAGGAATCGCTTCGATCCCCTTGATGCGGCGGGACTGCGCGTTCCACACGGGGCGAACGCCGAGAAAGGCCAGCGCTTCCGCCACGTCGTCTCCCTGGGTCCGCATCTGCGATGTCCCCCAAATACTCAGCCCCACCATCTCAGGGTATGATCCCTCTTCCTTCAGATAGCGCGCCAGCGTTTCGCGGGCGAGTTGCTGCCCCACTTCCCACGCAGTCGGCGAAGGCAGCGCCCGGGGATCCACCGCGTAAAAGTTTCTGCCGGTGGGAAGAATTCCGGCCATTCCCCGCGTGGGGGCGCCGGCAGGACCGGCAGGGACGTAACGGCCCTCGAGCGCATTCAGAATGTGCGCAATCTCTTCATCCACCCGTTCCAGCATCCCAATAAGACTGGCGCAAACATATTCGAGCACGGCGCCGACCTCCGCGCTGACTCCCCCAAGGATGGTTTGTTGCACGCCGGCAATCGTAGCGGGCTGGAATCCCTGTGCTTCAAGGGCCTTAAACAGTACCAATGCAAGTTCGTCCAGCCGCTGAAGAATATCGGCGTGGGAATGGCAGAGCGTTCCTGCAACGGTTTCGGGAGATGCCAATCGTTCGCCGGGTCGATCGAGAAGCACTTGCAGCGAACAACCATAATGCTTCGCCAGGCACGCCTGAAGGCCGGGGACGCCCGCATTTGGCAAGCGCGTAAGCGACCTCAACATATCCGCGAGCGGAGGCATTTGGCCGAGGATGTGCAAGCCGTCGCGGATCTGTGCCAGCCCCAGCTCGCACAGGTAGCCATCGATGTCCTGAATCAGGTGCGCGACCTCGTTACCGCTCATTTCGGTCAGCGTCGCTGGCACGCCTTCCGGCGTGACCTGTTCATCCCACTCGTGCTTGTGGTCGCCGTGGTCACGAGAAAGCATTGCCTTCAGGTCGAGGTCTGCGCGCAGGTTGGTTTTCTCGATCAAATCCCAGATTTGCCGCTGCAAGAGGGGGAGCTTGGCGGGGTCGAGCTTTTCGAGGGAATAGTACTCGTTTACAAGCTGGTTCAATTCAGCGAGTGGACCATATGTTTCGGCCACGGTCATGGGCGGTGTGAGGTGATCGACGATCACCGCGTGTGCGCGGCGCTTCGCCTGGCTCCCTTCGCCGGGGTCGTTGATGATGAAGGGGTATACCAGCGGAGTGTCACCTAACAAAAGGTCGGGGAAGCATTCCGCCGAAAGGCCAATTCCCTTTCCCGGCAGCCACTCCAGCGTGCCGTGCTTGCCTACGTGCACGACGGCATCCGCTCCCCATCCGCCTTCTGAGCGCGGCTCGGACAGCCAGCGGTAGAAGGCCACGTAATGGTGGGTTGGCGGCAAGTCGGGCCGGTGATAAATGGCGTCAGGGTTCATCCCATAGCCGCGCGGCGGCTGGAGCGCGAGTAAAGTATTCTCCGATTCCAATGCGGCAAAAAGATAACCCGAGGAATCGCGCCAGGGCTCCTTGTGGTCCTTGCCCGGCTCCTGCCACGCTCGGACCAATCGCTTTTGAATGCCCTCGGGAAAGCGATCAAACCACTCCCGGTAACGTGCCAGCGGCAGACGATGCGCGCGCGCCGGGTCAAGCGGGTAATTGTCGTCGTAAGTGCCCCTTGACAGCAGGTCGTGAAAAAGGGAGTCACCATCTGCAGGCAGATTTCCAACTTCATACCCGCGGCCACGCATCGCGCGCAGCAAGTTGAGCAAGCTCGCGGGAGAGTCCAAACCTACAGCATTGCCCACCTGGGCGGCTTTACTGGAAGAGTTGGTCAGAATGAAGGCGACTCTTTTCGCTGAATTCGGCTTCCACCGTAGCTGTGCAAGCCGGGCCGCGATGCCGGCGACGCGCGCCGCTCTTTCGCTGTGTGGCGCATAAAAGGCGCTCTCATGCCCTGTGTCGCGTTCCTTGAAGGAAATGGGAACCGTAATAATGCGCCCGTCGAATTCAGGGATGGCGACATTGATGGCGGTTTCCAGCGCATTCAGCCCTCGCGTCGAAAGCTCCCAGGAACTTTGCGAAACGGTCGTCGCCATCGTTTGGATCACTGAAACGTCCAGTTTCTCGAGGGTGCTGACGTTCGCTCCGGGTGAGGTGACGCCTCCCGTGTTTACATCGCCTTGCGCGAAAGAAAGAGTGGAAATCATCACGCTGGGCGGCGCCGCGAAATAGCGAAACGCCTCGGGAATTCGGTCGCGTTGGGTCTTCAGGCTGGAAGTAAAGACGCAGAGCGGCTCAAGACCGCGCGCGGCGAGCGCTTCCGCAAGGGCGTCAATGAACCCGGTGTTTCCGCTGAGCAAATGGGCGCGATAAAACAGGATAGCGGCGACTGGCCTGGCCGGGTCTGCCTGCTTGCGCCAGTCTTCGAGACCGGCGCCTTCGATGTCCGGCAGGTAAATGCCATGTTCAGGCATCATCTGCGGCTCGCGATAACCGTGCGCGGTGAGCAGCAAACGATCCGAAAGATAGCGGCAGCATTCAATCAGGTTCCCGGTGCCGCCAAACATCAGATAGGTGGTCACTGCTTGCAGAATATCAAGGGGTGCATCACCCGCCTGGGCCAATTGGGGATCGAGTTCGCCGGTCCCGCTCACAATCACCAGCCTCTGGCCCCGTTCGCGACACCGCTGTTGCAGATGTTGCAGACCGGGAATCGCCTCGACCCTTCCGTGGACTCGCAACAATACGACTCCAGCTTGCGACAGTTCGCCGTTGAGCGCCGCCAGCATTTGTTCCTCACTCGCGATCGCCAGTAGTGAAAGCCCAAAAACCGCTATCCCGGGGGGCAACCCGGCTCGGGCGCGGTCGAGTGTCAACAGGTCGGTTCCGGCGTGTGTCAGGAAGGCAATCAGGTTGGGATTGACCGGAGCATCCGGGATAATTGCTGTCGGTTCATGCGGCCGGACCTTCCAGTCATAGAAATCAAAAGTGAATGCCGCCAGCTCTGAAGGCGGCGGCAGAAAGCGGCCGGCCCGAACCATCATTTCAATGTAATCGAAAATCAGCCGGACTTGCCAGGCGTGGGACACAGACTGAAAAAAGACCGAGTGGCCGTCGAATTCCAGGCTGGCAACGTTGGCCAAAGGGCACGGTCCCAAACAGCCGCCCTTGGTCAGGTGCACAACGTTGCGCAATTTTCGCTTTAGCCATTCTTCCTTGTAGACCTCCAGCGGAACCGCCGCATAGCCGCGGTCCGTGCGGCCGCAGCAGCACGCGCCGTAGCAGTAAGAGAGATGGCCGCGGCGCTGAACGACGCTGACCGTTCGGCCGTCGGACCGCGTAACCCGCTGGCGGTAGGGTGACGTCACGCCTAAAACCTCTTTCTGACCAGCCATACGAGGTAGGGGCCTCCAATGATCGCCATGACCGCACCCGCCGGCAACTCCGCGGGCGCCAGCACTATTCTTCCCAGGGTGTCGCAAGCGGCCAGCAGCACGCCCCCAAGGAGCAATGAACAGGGCATCAGAATGCGATTGTCGGGGCTGATCCGCGACCGGACCAGGTGCGGCACGATTAATCCTACGAATCCGATCGGGCCCGTCAGCGCGATGGCTCCGGCTGTCAGTACCGATCCGCAGCAGAAGCCTGTGATATTCAGGCGCCGCAGATCAGCGCCCCGCGAGCCTGCCCACGCCTCGCCCACAGCGAGCAGGTTCCAGTTTCGCGCTTGCGTGATGACGGTGACGGACGCGGCCAGAACAACGCAGGCTAATCCCAACAATGCCCTATAACTCACCGAGTCAACGCTCCCAAGCAGCCATTGCATGATGGAAATGGAACGGTGATCCTGCACAACACTGTTAATCACCAGGATGAATGCCGAGCAAATGCTGTTCAGCGCGATGCCGGAAAGGAGCAGGCGCACTCCGGACAGTTGACCTCGGTTCCAAGCGGCCCCTGCCACGATTGCCACCACGGCCGTCGCTCCCACCAGGGCTCCGATCCAGGTGGCGGGAAAGCCCAGAAGATCGTTGAGGCCCAGAGCAATGGTCAGGACTGCTCCAAGGGCCGCTCCGGCTGAAACTCCCAGCGTATAGGGATCCGCCAGCGAGTCCCTCAACATCGATTGAAACAAGCCTCCCGTCAGAGCGAGCGCGCCGCCGGCGAGCAATCCGAGCAAGGTGCGCGAGACCCGAAGCTGCACAAAAATCGGATAATCAGGAGATTGCCTTGCCATCACCTGTTCCAGGCTGATGGAACCGGAGCCGATCCAGGGAAGAACCAGCGCCGCAAGCACGAACATACCCGCCGACGCCCAGATCCAACCGGTAGGGCGAGCCGCGGTCATCGGTAGAGCACCCACGGATTCCCCTCCGGCGTATGCGTCATGCGTAAGCGAGGCGATAGCCAGTTCAGCCAATGGGATGCTTTTGCGGCATCTGAGCTGGCAAAGTCGGCGGCCAGTTTTCCCTGATGAAGAACCAGCATCCGCGTACAGTGGGTGAGCGCCAGATTCAGGTCGTGCGTAATGGCGATACAGAGCGCGCCTTCACGAGCGAGCTCGGCGAGGATTGTGAAGCACTGCAATTGCTGGTGAACATCCAGGTAAGTTGCCGGCTCGTCGAACAGCATCAGCTCGGGACACTGGGCAATGCACGCGGCCAGCAGAACCCGCTGTTTTTCGCCCCCGCTCAGCGAGGAAAACGGCCGCTCGCGAAACTGCAGGCAATCCATGCGCCGCATGGCATCCTCGGCGTAGCTCCGATCTTCATCCGACTCAAACCAGCGGTCGGCG
>JASHTY010000032.1 GCA_030040315.1 Terriglobia bacterium
CCTTGTGCGCCTCCGCGTCATTGGGATGTTGCTTGAGCACCAGGTTCGCCTCCGACTGCGCGCAGTCGGCGTCCCCCGCGCGATAGCACGCGTACGCCAAGCCCAGGTGGAAAGGCAGAGAATCCGGCGCCAGGAGCGTGGCTTGATGAAAGGCCTGAGCCGCCTGATCAAACGCCTCGTCTTTTATCAGCACGTTGCCCAGGGCGAAAAACAGGTCCGCGTTCTTCGGGTCGGACTGAAGCGCCGCTGCCAGGGACTTCCCCGCAGCCTCGTAGTTCTTGGAATGAATCGCTGTGGCTGCGGCGACCTCCTGGTCGTAAATCGGGTCAGCACCCGCCGCGGGCGGAGCGGCTCCGGCTGATTCCTTCTCAAAGGGCAGCAAACTCAACAGGTCTTTGGGGGCGCCTGCGGACTTGAGCAGGTCAAGGTAATTCGGATCGGGATGAAAGGCAATGCCCCGGCTCTCCACTTCCCCCGCCAGGTTATCCGCGGACATTCCCCCAATGACCCAGGCTAATAATTGCCGGGCGCTAATGCCATCCTGCGGCGGAAGCGGCCTGCCATTCGCCGCCATCGACACGAGCAGCGCCGATATCAGCATCCATCGTTTGCTCATAATACGTCTCCGTGCATGTTTTCGAGTAAGGGGCTTGTGCTATAGTTACTCCCAACATGGAAAAAATGCAACCACCTATGACTTTTCTCACGGCGACGCCCCTGCAACTGCAATTCAATCCGGCTTCGGGAATGCTTTGGGCGATGTTTTCCTCAACCTTCGCCGCGTTTAATCCGGCCACAAAAACTGCTGAAGAAATCGTGCAACCGGTGCGCGTGGGCATGACGCACGGCGTGGCGCAGCAGCTTGTCGCAGACATCGAGGGCGTCAAGTCAGCTCTCGCGCGGCCACCGCGCGTTAACCCGCCCGAGACGGAGCCCCAGTGAGCACTCCGCCAGCCTCGGAGGGGTGGGTGGATTTGATCTTTGGCCTGCCGGTCTGAGCCACGCATCGCCCTGGGTGAAAACTCGCACCTGGTGGGTGAAATCCCCCAGTTAATCGCCGGGCAGATTGACATAGGGCGGACGCCACTGTGCTTTAAAAGTCTTGATTTCATGAATATACACACATGGTTATTGTTTCATCTGGAACTGGCAATCAAATTGCTCTAATCTCCAGGATCGGCCGTTTTTTGGGTGAAATCCCACACGGCCATGCGAGAGCTTGGGTATATGGACTTGGACGCAATCAGGAATTGGGACGGGCATTCGTTGATCGAAGGGGACCGGCTTTGCTCTGCCACATGCAACAATGACGCCGGAAGCCCGGATCGACGAAGCCCAGAACTTATTGAAAAAAAAGGCTCGGGAATGGCGACTATCTAAAAACGAAGCCCAGAAGTTGTTGAAAACAAATAAAAGCGGACATAAAGTCTAATATCCCTTTTCACCCGCATCGGCACTGACCTTGCCGGCAAAGCTTCGATAAACGTGAATCGTGTATCCCATTACCAGCGCCATGCCGATGATCCACCATACCAAGCCGATGCGCAGGCCATATTCGCCGGCTTTGGCGTTCTGAATCGTGAGTGAGTAGGCGGGATTGGTGCTGGCGGGCAGAACCAGCGGGTAGAGTCCGAAAACCACGCTGGTGAGCATGCCGGTGATGTATATGCAGGAAGCGAAAAAACTCTTGAAATCGTTCTGGCAGCGCATGAACCACCACATGCTTGCGAGTCCAAACAGCGCGATCGCGGGAAACACGTAGCCCCACGGGTGCGTGGTCAAATTAGCGGGCACTTCCGGCTGAATCGAAAACGTGACCACCGTCACGAGAATGGTAAGCGCCAGGGTTATCCACCAGAGCCGCCGTGCCAGGCTGCGCGAGCGGGCCTGCACGGGGCCATCGGTCTTGAGCCCCACCCAGAGCGCGCCGTGCAATGCCAGCGTCGCAAGCGCGGCCACACCCACGATGATCGTGTACCAGTCGAGAATGCCGGTGTTTTGCCCCAGGCGGAAATTGGTCCACAGGGCTTCAAAGAAGTATCCCTGCTCATTCAGCGGCACACCGCGCACCACGTTGCCCAGCGCCGCGCCGTAGAACACCGCAAGCAGCAGGCTCGAGCCCGCAAAAACCACGTCCCAGAACTTCAGCCACACGGCGGCGGTCAGGTGGCCGCGGAACTCCACCGCGATGCCGCGCAGGATCAGCAGCCACAGGACGATCATGAGTGGCAGATAAAACCCGCTGAAGCTCGAAGCATAAAGCGCGGGAAACGCAAAGTACAAAGTTCCGCCCGCGGCGATCAGCCAGACTTCATTGCCGTCCCACACCGGGCCGATGGAGCGAATCACCAGTTGGCGCTCGGCGTCGTCCTTCGCAACCCAGAAGTGAATCACGCCCGCGCCCAGGTCGAAGCCGTCAAGCACCACGTATGCGGCAATCATCACGGCGATCAGACAGAACCAGATGGTGGGCATGAGCTATGGCTCCCTCGGTCCGTGCTCGATGACTCGATAGACGAGGAACAAAAACAGGATGCTCAGCACCGTGTAAAGTCCCATAAAACCGATCAGCGTAAACCAGACGTTGCCGGAAGAGACTTGTGGCGAAACTCCCTGCGCGGTTCGCATCAGGCCGTAGATCAGCCACGGCTGGCGGCCGAATTCCGCCGTCATCCATCCCGCCGTGTTGGCGATGTAGGGAAACGGCAGCGAGAGCATCAGCGCCCACAGCACTCCGCGCGAGGCGTAGAGCGTGCCGCTGCGCAGTTTCCACGCGGCCAACAGCAGGATGGCGATGAAGATGGTCCCGAGGCCCACCATCACATGGTAGCTGTAATAGAGCAGCGGAATATTGTCGGGCCAATCCTGCTGCGGAAAGGCGTCGAGTCCCTTCACTTCCGACATCCAGCGGCGATAGGTCAGGAAGCTGAGCACGTGCGGCACCTGAAGTGGGTTATCCAGGCGTTTATTCTGAAGGTCAGGCTGGCCGATGATGGCAATGGGCGCGCCTTGCTGAGTGGCGAACAGGCCCTCCATGGCGGCAAGCGTCACCGGCTGATGTTCGGCCAGCATGCGGCCCTGCGCATCGCCGGTGGGAAAAAGCTGGAAGAGCGACGCCGCCAGGCCCACGATCACGCCCACGCGCACGAAGGTTTTGGCATGATCCTGGAATTGCTTCGTCAGCAGGTAGAATGCCCCGATGGAGGCCATCACAAACGACCCCGTAATCACTGCGCCGCTCATGTTGTGTGCGTACTGCCAGATCGCCCAGGGATTCAGCAGCAGGCCCCAGAAGCTGGCAAGCTGAATCTCTCCATGCGTGGACAATCGATACGCCACCGGATACTGCATCCACGCGTCCGTGGCCACAATCAGGTAGCCGGACAACCACGATCCCACGAAAACCAGGACCGCCGACCACCAGTGCGCGCGCGGGCCCAGGCGCTTCTCTCCGAAAAGGAACAGGCCCAAAAAGCTCGATTCCAGAAAGAAGGAGAACACCCCTTCCATCGCCAGCGTCTGGCCGATCACCCCGCCCGCGGCGCGCGAAAACTGCGCCCAGTTGGTGCCGAACTGAAATTCCATGGGAATGCCCGTCACCACGCCCATGGCGAAGTTGATACCAAAGATGTGGGCCCAGAATCGCGCCGCCTGGTCGTAGTGCTCATCGCCGGTGCGCAGCGCCAGCGTTTTAAGAATCACAATCAGCAGGGCCAGGCCCATGGTGAGCTGGGGAAACAGGTAGTGATAGGTGATGGTGTAGGCGAAGTGCAAGCGATGAACGGTCAACGACTCAAGCATTGGGGCCTCAGAATTATCCCGGGGACACTTATCATCCTCCGGCAAACCCGGAGGCCTTTTGCGGTGGCTGGCCCCTCAACAAGGGCCTGACCGCCACGGCCAGAAAGTAACCCCTCACCCAATCACCCCTTCTCCCCTCTTCCCTCTCCCCGGGGAGCAGGGAAGAGGGGGAGGGGAGTTGAGGGGTCTCTTCGGTCCGATGAAACCGCACGTGTTGCTGATTCGCAGCGGCGCATTGTGGATATCACTCCGCAATGCTTCAGTCAAGGATTTGAGAGAGCGTTGGCACGCGTGGTCGCACATTGGGCAAAATCGCGAAGCATAATTTCGGTTTGTGCGCAGGAATAGTCGGGCCAGGTGCCGGGAGCAATAAACATGCCCACTCCCGCGCCGTAGTAGGTGGCGTATTGCTTCGCCACCGCAGCTTGCAGATTCCCCGTGCCCAGCGTGGCGCTTAGCGACTTCAGCGCGGCCAGGTCAGCACGTGGAAGTCCGTAAGCCTGCGTGAACACGTATTCGGTCGTCCAGGCAGGCCTTGGCTTTGAGAGGTCGAGGTTCAGGGCGGCATAATCGCGCAATTCACCGCTCGCTCGGTCGTACCAGCCGACTTCAAAGGCAGGGTTATTGAGATAGACGGGACTGATCGCGGGAATGATGTGGATGGGAAGGAGCGGCTTTCCCTCCGGGTCGCTAAGAATTCGAAATTCATCGCGATGAATGTGCCCGGCATACATTTGAAGCACCACGCCGCGATAGCCGCCCAACAGCTCGGAGAGTTCCTGCGCGCACCCTTCGTCCCAAAGCGTTCGAGGTCTTCCCATTGCCGCTCGCAGGGCGTCAACACCCGGGGGAATATGCATAACCAGGGAAGCCGTTCCGCCGCCGCGCTTGACCTTTTCCAAAACCTTCGCCAGCCAGTCGAACTGGCCGCCCGGATCAGGGTTTCCCTGCCCGCAAGCCTGGGGATCGCGCGTGGCCCAAAGGTTGCTGTTCAGAACCACCAGTTCATTCTTGCGCACGGCGGGGTTGGTGATCGCGTAATTGCCCGTCCGCTCGAAGGACGCAACCGCCTCATCCCGCTCCGCTGCGGAGATTTTTCCCCACCCGCGGCTCCACCCCTCTGCCACATTCTTCAGGAAGACATCGCTTGGCTGAATGTAATCGCCCTTGTCCGAATCGTTGTTCCCGAGTGCGGCGATAATCGGCACGCCGGGCAGGGCTTCGGAAATCGCTGCGTCGACAAAGCGCACCGTGTCCGCCCCGAATTTGGTGTAGGCGTCAGCACCGCCGGCCACGCACTGCTGAAACCGTTCGTCAAAATGGTGCGAGAGGAAGTCGCCCGTCACGATCACGTAGTCGTAATGAAATTGGTTCCGCGCCGCGGTGGTTGCCGCGTGCTGGAGCGCCGATTTCAGCAGTGGATAATTCGCGTCACTGCCATAGTTCGCGAAGGCATCAGTAGCGGGAGCCTGGCACGCCGCCGTGGGCGTCACGCCGAGCTTCTGCAGAATCACCGGGTCGGCGTAGGGATCAAAGTGCAGGTCGGAGATCAGCAGGAACATTCCCGTGCCCGGCCGCGGGTGAAGCGCCGGTGAATTGTCCGGAAGGCTGAGGGCGCACGTCGAGGCTGCGAGAATCAGGAATGAGATTTTGGCGGACAGGGAGCGCAACGCGTATCCTCCTGCGTAAGATCGGCCACCGTGGCAGCGGCCGCCGTGCGACCGGTGGTCCATGACCGGAATCGCCATCGCCGTCATGGGAGTATACACCGGCTTGGTGAACGTCCCCGCAGTCGCCACGAAGCCTCAACCCTTGTGTAGGCGACCGCGACGGCTACATTACCTGGCGGACGTTAATCAATCTTGTTTTGACCACCCATTAAAGTTTTCCGGATTCAGGCCGATGGATTGTCTTGGCCCAAATCTTATGTGCGCATTCGTGTCGCTAGCCGCAATTCGGACCAAAAGTCAATCCCCTGAACGGCTCCGCCATCGGTGTGTCTCGCCGCCGCTGCGTGCCGCAAAGGGCTTGCCCAGCCATTTGCTTTGGGCTTCCGGGTGTCTGCCTCTTCTTATAACCGGACTCATGGCCGGGCTCATGGCCGCGGCGGCCTCACCTGCTCGGGCCACGAGTGAACCCGAAGAAGCCGCTGAAAATCTGGCGCAGATGAGCCTGCAGGAACTGGGCGAAATCAAGGTGACGTCGGTCTCCAAGGAGCCGGAGAAGATTCGCAAAACACCCGCGGCGATCTTCGTCATCACGCGCGACGACATTCGCCGCTCCGGCGCAACCTGCATACCGGAAGCGCTGCGCATGGCTCCGGGAGTGGAAGTGGCGCGAGTCGATTCCGACCACTGGTCCGTGGGCATTCGCGGTTTCGGCGGCGTGCTCTCCAGCAAGCTGCTGGTGCTGATTGACGGGCGCAGCGTCTACACACCGCTCTATGCCGGCGTCTACTGGTCGGTGCAGAACGTCCCGCTGGAAGATATCGACCGCATTGAAATCATCCGCGGCCCCGGCGGAACCATCTGGGGCGCGAATGCCGTCAACGGGGTCATCAACATTATCACGCTCAGCTCAAAGGACACGCAGGGAGTGCAGATGCGCACCGGCGGCGGCAGCGTGGACAACGCCAACGCCAGCATCACCTACGGCGGCCACACGGCCAAAGGCCCCAACGGCCCACAGGGGATGACCTACCGGGTCTACGGCATGGGCTTTGACGATGCGCCGGAGCTTCATCCCAACGGCGACAACTACGATTATTGGCGCACCGGTCAGGCCGGTTTCCGCACCGATTGGAC
>JASHTY010000230.1 GCA_030040315.1 Terriglobia bacterium
AACGGCTCGCGGCCTGCGAGATCAGGACCCCCGAAATCAAAACAAGGAAGGCCGAATGGGCTGGGCGGACGCCTGATCGGTGTGAAGAACGCAATCGGCGTGGCCTTGCAGCAAGGTGGCAGGGTAATCGACGCGTGGCTCATCGAGGAGTGAAATGCGGAAGACGGCGCGGTGGCGTTCGCCCCCGGCCAGAAACAGGCGGATGCGGCGGGCCGCCAGGATGTCGCGCATGCCGAGCGTCACCGCCATGGGCGGGATGGAGTCGCAACTTCCCCCCGCGCAATTGATGCTCTGAACCAGAATCGAATCATCGCCCAGCGCCACCACGCGCGTGCGCGATTCCCGAAGCTGTTGCACGGAGATTCGGTGCCAGCGCGAGATGGGCGGCTCGTTGAAGGCCACGTGCCCGTGGTAGCCGATGCCGCCGAAGCAGGTGTCAATTCCGCCCGCCGCGGCGATTTGCCGGCTGATCTCGTCAGGATTGAACGGGTTGGGGAAGTGCGTGTTCTCCGGTTCTGGGCGCAACTCCGGTTCAAGCTTTTCGAATACCTGGCGGCGCATGAATCCCTCAAAGCTCAACGGGTGATCGATGGGCACGGGCCGGCCCTGCCAATCCAGGAACTCGTCCATTTGAAAAGTGAAGGCGCGTTTCCAACTGATTCGCTCGCGGTTGCAGATTTCCACCAGGCGAAAGTACTGCGCAACCGGGCCCACGGGAAGAATCCAACGTGTAGGCTCACCCTTCTGGTGGTTGGCGCGAAGCTCATCGGCCATGGAGCGCGCGAAATAGTCCATCATCTCAGGAACCGAAGGAAATAGGCGCACACCCATTTTCGCTTTGTGGAATAGATTATCGACCGGCAGGGCGAGAATCTCCGGTATTGTCAAAGACACCTGATATACTCCGTACCACCCTGATTCTTAAGTAGTTAAATGCAACAACCTGGCAGCCGTCAAGCCATATATCGCATCCAGTGCTGGTTTATCCAAATTGAGTTGCTCGAAGATTCTGTCGTGAATTTCCTTTCCAGCCGCCAACTCCTCAACTTTAAGAATGTCCGTGCCGAAGACGACCTTGTTCCACGCGCCAGGCCAAAAAAAATGGTAGCGATAAAAGTCCGGGCCCTTGTTGGCACGCCAACCTCCCCAGCACGCGCCGGTCAGGTCGACGTAATAGTTCGGATGGATGCGCGCCATCATAGATGCCTCTTCGTGCCAGGGCGCTCCCAAGTGCGCGCCCACAATGTTGAGGCCCGGAAAACTTCGCGCCACAGCATCCAAGCGCGCCGGCGTCATTTTCAGGGAGCTGACCTGGCGCTCGCGTTCCCCGCGCGTGCGCATCACGATTCCGGTGTGAAACAAAACCGGCAGGTTGTAGTGCTCCATTCGCTCGTAGAGCGGAAAATAACCGGGGTCGTCATAAGGCGCGAGCGGATTGATGATTTTGATTCCTTTAAAACCCTGCCGCACAAACTCATCGACCGCGTCAGGTGTGTCGATGCCGAGCCGTACGTGCGCCAGACCGATGATCTTTTCCGGGAATTGCTCGAACGCCGCTTGCACTTCGGCGTTGCTCACGTGCCCGAACTCCTCACCCGCCGAGCACAAGCAGATGCGATCGATTCCCACCTTGGGCAGCGCCTCAATCAGCCGTGGGATGAAGTTTTCCTGCCGCGCATAATGCGCATGAAAGTCGATGACCAACCCCGTTCCTCCTCCTCCCAACCAGCCCGGCGACTCCTGGCGGTGAGTATTATGCCACAGCACTTGACGTAGAATAGTCCTTCGTGGCAGGTGACGCTGGTGGCGCCGAAGCGAGCACCACGGTGAAGGACCTAACCGCCGCGCATTAGTGAATTTGGAGGGAACGTATGATGCCGAGTCGACGGAGCTTCTTGAAGATATGTTCGGGAGTCGTGAGCTTTGCGGGTGCTTCTCAGTCTCTGATCGCCGGTCGAACAAGCCCGGCGGGGAGGTTGAGTATCGGCGCACAGACCAACACATACGGAGTCCCCATTAAAGGATACGACCATTTGCTTTCCGTTCTGGATGCGTTGGCCGGACTGGGTTATCAGGGATTCGAGACGAACGAAAGGAGCTTGGCTCCATACGCCGAACGTGCCGGCGAAATGCGAAAGGCGTTTGAGGCCCATCACGTACCCCTGATCGCGCCCCACTGCGGCGGACGGATCGGGTTGCTCACCAAGGATGAGATAGAGCCCGAATTGGAACGCCTCCACCAAATTGCCGGATGGGCCGCGCAAATGGGGGCGAAGCATTTGATTTTTAGCGGCGCCAAGCTCGGCGAGCAGGATGGAAAGCTGGATGTCGAGCAAGTCCATCAGCGAATGGAGAGCCTGAACCGGCTGGGTCAGACCTGCAAGCAGGAGGGCCTTCAGCTTTGTTACCACAACGAGGTGCAGGATTTTCAGGACAACCCTTCGGAAATGAGCTATCTGCTCGGCGAGACAGATCCTGAATTGGTTCGGCTATGTTTTGATGTCGGAAACGGCTACAAACACGGAGAGGATCCAGGGCCTTTTTCTGCCGACCATTACAGGCGAATCGCCATGTATCACCTGAAGGACGTCAAACAAAATGAGGCGGGCAAGTCGGTGCCCGTCGATCTGGGCACGGGCGCGATCGATCTGCGCGCGGTCGTTGCGCCCGTTTTGAAAAGCGACTGGCGGGGGTGGATCACCGTCGAACGCGAGTCCAACTACCCTCTCGCCGCAGACAATCCGGAGCAGTTGCTGAAGCAATGCCGGGGGTACGTGCGAGAGATTGTGGGGGTTTAGACAATGCCACAAAGCAGAAACTGGCAATGCGGCGCGACAACTCAGACCAGACTTGACTTCAGCGTGCCTTGGAAGAATTCCACGACGCGTTTCGCTGTGTCTCTGCGTAGCTGCACGGCAGCCTCAAGAGAATACGAGGCGAGGTGAGGCGTCACCAGGACATTGTCCCGCTTCAGCAATGGATGGCCGGCGGGCAATGGCTCTTGCTCGAACACATCCAGGGCGGCTCCCGCGATTTTGCCCTGCTCGAGCGCTTCGACCAGCGCCGCGGTGTCCACCACGCCGCCGCGGGAGACATTGATCAAAAACGCGCCGGGCTTCAGCTTGGCGAAGCTCTTAGCATTCATCAAGTGGTGAGTTTCCTTCACCAGGGGCGTGTGGAGTGAAAGGTAATCTGCCTCCCGAAGCACCGTATCCAAATCGGTGAGTTGGACCGGGCTCACGTCCGGCGCGGGAAAGGCATCATAGCCGATAATTCGGAACCCCAGGGGGGCGGCCATCTGGGCAAAACGCCGGCCGATGCGGCCCACCCCAATAATGCCCAGGGTTTGTCCCAGGAAACGGCTGACCGGACCGATGGTAGGCACGACGTTCCACTGGCCCTGGCGCATTAAACGGTCCTGCCAGAAAACCTTCTTTCCGACCGCCAGCAAAAAGCACAGCGTGTGGGATGCAACCTCTTCCAGGCAATAGTCCGGAACATTAGCCACGCGAATCCCCAGCTCGCGTGCCGCATCAAGGTCAATCATGTCCACGCCCACGCCAAACCGGCTGATAAACCGGCAGCGCGTCAGTTGGCCCATCACACGGCGCGAGATGGGAGCCCATTGCACCAGCAGGGCGTCGGCATCGCGCGCGACGGCCAGCACATCATCCTCTGTCCGGCAGCGGGCAACGGTTACCTTGGCGTCGAGCGCCGAGAGAATCTGCTTTTCTACCTCGGCATCGGGGAATCCCGTATCAGTCACCACAATTTGGAGTTGGGGCATGATGGGCTCTCTTGGGATCTGGCCGGCATCCTATCTCTTCATCATCTCGCTGACGGCCGAAACGATCTTGTCCGCCGTTGGCCGCAAGTGCCCGTCGAGCGATGGACTGAAGGCGTGCGGCGCCGGCAGCGCGCAAATGCGGCGCACGGGGGCGTCGAGCTCGTCCAGCGCTTCTTCCGCCACCAGGGCAGCGACTTCCGCGGAGAATCCGCAGGCAGCATAGGCCTCGTCGACGATGGCCAATCGCCCCGTCTTGGCAACGGAGTTGAGGATCGCCCCGCGGTCAAGCGGCGCGACAGTGCGAGGATCGATGACCTCAACCGAAATGCCGCTCTTGGCCAAGGTCTCGGCGGCTTCCAGGGCGCGTGAAACCATCAGGCTTACTGCCACCAGTGTGACGTCGCTTCCTGAACGCCGCACCACGGCCTTTCCGAATGGAATCAGGTATTCCTCCGCCGGCACAGCGCCCTTGGTCCCGTATAGCCCCTTGTGCTCCAGGAAGAGAACCGGGTTGTCGTTGCGGATGGCGGTCTTCAGTAATCCCTTCACGTCGTTTGGCGTAGCGGGCACGACCACTTCAAGTCCCGGAATGTGCACGAAGAAGTTATAAAGAGTGTGCGAATGATGAGGGCCACTGCTGCGCACTCCACCCATGGCTGCCCGAACCAGCAGCGGTACTTTGATCTTGCCGTTTGAAACGTAGTAGGTGGTGGACGCCTGCTGAATCAGGATGCCGCAGGTTTCCAGCATGAAATCCATGAATACGATATCCACAATCGGGCGGCTTCCCGCCATGGCCGCACCGATGCCGACGCCGACCTGGCCGACTTCGGAAATGGGTGTGTCACGCAATCGTTCCTCGCCGAATTCAGCACAAAGACCACGCGTCTGCTGCCAATTCCCCCCGCGAGGCCCGATCCCTTGGCCAATATAGAAGATCGTGGGGTCGCGCTGCATTTCCTCGCGCAGAGCTTCGACGCCCGCTTCCACATAACTGATCGTCCGCTCGGGCGGTTGCGCCTGGTTCGCGCTGGCTTCCGCTATTTTCGTTTGGGCCATCGCTAGGCTTTCCTTTTCCAGCTATGTCAGGACGAAATTCAACGCAGTCTCAACAGCGGGCTGAGGGCTGGAGAGTGCAAACGTCGTGGCGTCTTCAATCATCGCGTGCACCTGCTCGTTGATTTCATCGAATTCGTTTGGACCAGCCAGTTTTTCCTCCAGCGCCTGGCGCCGCAGCCTGACGATGGGATCGCGCGCTTTCCACGACTCAATTTCGTCCCTACTGCGATACGTCGTGCCCGGGTCCCCCACATGGTGGCCGAAGAAGCGGTACGTCAGGCATTCGATCAGGGTCGGGCCTTCGCCCCGCCGAGCGCGCTCAATCGCCTCGCCGGCTTTTTCATAGACGATCATCACATCGTCACCGTCGATCTGCACACCGGGGATGTTGTAGGCGGCTGCGCGGCTCGCTACATTGGTGTTCTTGGTCGCCTTCGCGAAGGGCGTTTCCGTGGCGTACATGTTGTTCTCGCAAACGTAGACAACGGGCAAATCCCAGGCTGCAGCCATATTAATCCCCTCGTGAAAGGCGCCATTGTTCACCGCTCCATCGCCAAAAAAGCATACTGCCACCTGCCCGCTTTTTCGCAGCTTCGCACTCAGTGCCGCACCGGCAGCGATCGGAATTCCGGGGGCCACCACCCCGTTGGTCCCCAGGAAACCCACAGCCGGCTCGTAAAGATGCATGCTTCCGCCACGCCCCCCGCAGCATCCGCCCACCACTCCCATCAGCTCAGCCATGACCTCCCGTGCCGGTATTCCCTTGGCCAATGCGTGGCCGTGTCCGCGATGCGTGCTGGTGACGTAATCCTGCTTCTTTAGGTGCGCCATTACACCCGCGGCAACCGCTTCTTCACCAACGTACAGGTGAATAAAACCAGGCATTTTTCCAGATCGGAAAACCTCGTAGGCCTTCAGTTCAAACTCGCGCAGTTCAACCATCGTTCGATAGAGCGAAAGCGCGAGAGATTTGGGGAGTTGCATGGACAATCCTTATCCCAGGTAATTGGCGGAGCCAATCAAGATCACGGCCAGGAAGAGTACAGCCACGCCCTGAATGTTGGCTCTTGAAATGCGTGCCGGAATGTGCCGCCACTCGCCAACCAGCACGCCGGCCACGTTGCCGGTCAGGATCATGGCGATTTGAAACAGCGCCCAGCCGACCGAAAACCCCAGAACCCCCATGAACGTCGCACCACTGCTGTAGATAGCGATTGCGCCCATCCAGAGGAGTCCACCGAGAATAGGGTTAAAGGCTTCGCGCGCGCCCCCGCCGAAGTTCGTCCACGTATTGTTGCGGGACATCTTATAAAGGCAGTATCCCAAATTGGTGAGGAACCCCCCTGCCAGCGCAATCGGCCACACCGCGAACGGCGCCCACTGGGGTGCGGCACCAGCCTGCTGCGCTTTGTTGACGATTTCGCCGCCAAACGCCAGAGCGATATTCAACAGGGACGCCATGACGCCTGAAACAATCGCCAGGATCAGGACGCCCACGTATCCCGAACCGGCAGCCTTGATTTCGCCGGTTTCCCGCTCCCTTGCGTGCCCAGCCCAACCACAGAGAGCAAGTCCCACGGCCATCACTACGGTGCCGGCGATAATCATCAAACCGCTTCTGCGCAGAAGCAAGTCGCGGTGTTGAACGCACAACGGAATGAAGGCTCCGCTGGCGGCACAGATCCCGTTCAAAATTGAACCTGTAAGTCCAAGCCCAATCCGGTGCACGCAGATTCCCGCCCCTAATTGGGCGATTCCCCAGACGAGTCCGTAAATGAATGGCCAGACCATCGCCCGAAGCGGAATCGAGGCATATACACCTGCGAGGCCGGGGATAAGAAGGAAGGCCAACGCAAACGGCACTACCACCAGGCCCATGATGGAATATACGAGCCAGAAGTTCTCCCACTTCCAGGCCTTCATCCACTTTATGGGCACCAGGTTGCCGCCCATCGTAAGGCCCGCCAACAACACCAGCGCAAGCCCCTCGCCCATTCGCCCCCTCACATCACAAATATTTCAGAATGCCGGAGAATATCCCTGTGGTTACCATTTTCGTCGGATTCATGTCAAGACACTTTGTATTGGGCTTTCGGAAAACCCACCGCCTTGAAACAGCTTGACAGTGGTGAGCGAAGCAGGCTATATCCGCCACGGAATTACGACAATTCTTCGAAACAGCGAGGAGCAAAATGAAGGTTGAATTGACGGGTCGCGTCGCATTGGTGACGGGGGCCGCTGCGGGGATTGGCCGGTCCATTGCTCTGGCGCTTGCGCAGAACGGCGCGCGGATCGCTGTTAATGACGTGAATGATGGCAAACGCACCTGCGATGAGATCCGCGAAGCAGGCGGGGAGGCACGGTTTTACCAAACCGATGTTTCCGAAGTCGACGCCGTCAACACCATGGTGGCCACGGTTGAGCGCGAAATCGGGCCGATCGATATTCTGGTGAACAACGCGGGAGTGAACATCGGCAAGAACCGCGTGCCTACATATCAATTCCCGGACGAGGAATGGCACCGAATTATTCGCGTTGATCTGGATGGCGTGTTTTATTGCTCGCGCGCGGTTTCGGCTTCCATGGTCAAGCGCAAGAGGGGTGCGATCATCAATATTGGCTCCGCCTTCGGAGTGGTCCCGGCCCGCCTTCAATGCGCCTTCACTGCCGCCAAGGCCGGCGTTTTGAATTTCACAAAATCTCTTGCCCTGGAAGTTGGCCCGTACGGGGTAAGAGTCAACGGAATCGCACCCGGCTCGATTTTGACGGAAGGAACACGGATTTTGTTTTACAACCCCGAATCAAAGCAGAAAGCCGAGAGCCTTATCAGTCACATTCCCCTCGGCAGGCCGGGCGAGACCGAGGACATTGCAGCGGCGGCAGTCTACCTGGCATCGGATGACGCCAAGTACGTCACCGGCCACGTGCTGGTTGTGGATGGCGGATGGACGGCGGGTTTCGCGCGAGATTGGTAATCATGAGCAACGAGTCGGTCTCGTTTTGATCGGCGGGGTGGCAGAGGATACGCGGATCATCCGGCCAGAATTTCACTGCGCCATACGAATGGCTACGTCCCAGGTTTGTTGATCCGCGACAAGATCGATGTGGCGGAGGCTGCCGGACCACGCACCTGTCGCCTGGGGAGAGTTTCCTGAAGCCAAAGCCGGATCAACCGGCACTCGCCATTCGACCGGGCGGTCAAAATCCATAACCAGGTGAGAACCCTTGCGCCCCAAAAACCAGAGGCGCGACTGCCGGCCATTTTCTGCGCGAACTGCTACCCAGCCGTTTGGTCCCAGTGTACCCGTTGCGTGCGCACCAGCGAATTTAAGGGAAAATGATTGATCCTCATTCCAATTCACTCGGCTGTTGAAAACGAAAATGGATTTGCCAGCTTTAAAAACGGCTGCCTCACCAGAGGTTGGAGGCGGGCACGGCGATTCACGCCG
>JASHTY010000231.1 GCA_030040315.1 Terriglobia bacterium
AACGTTTCTGGAGATTCAGCGTCAGATGGGGCAGGGAGATGGAGGGCAAAATGAAGAGTCTAAGGTACGCGACTTCAGGTCTTCTGCTGTTTCTGGCGCTTACCGGATTGAATGCGCCCACGGCCGATGCGGCAGGGAGTGCGCTGCGAGGCTGGTTGTCTGACGAGGGATGCGCCCGCGGCCGCGCCTCCGACGGCGTCTACACCGGGACTAACCCCGATTGCGCCAGGCAGTGTGTTGCCAAAGGGGCCAAGATTGTTCTGATTCTTCCTGAGGAGAAATGCCTTCTGATCGTTGAGAACCAGGGCGCGGCCAAATCCAATGTCGGAAATTACGTGGAGGTTTCCGGGAGTATTAACTCCCAGGCGGCCACGATCCACATCGACTCACTGAAACTAATCGAGGCCGGAAAGGCCATGTGTGGAATTCCACCCAAAAAGCAGCAGTGAAGACTTTTCCTGCATTTTCACTCTCTGCCAGATGACCCGTCGTCAAACCTCAGTGTGCAATTGATGCCGAATCCTCGGTTCCGTTTGACGGCTTCGCATTGCCGGCATTCGTCTGCACCAAGGGGGCTTCCAACGGGCCATCGCTTTTCACCAACCGGGTTTTGACTTCAACCTTCTGATGGGGCAGTGCCTCGATGTCCGATTCAAAGGTCCGGTATCCCGGCAGAGCAATTTTGATCTTGTGCATGCCCGGAGCAATCAGCATCCCCCGCAATCGGCCTTCAAACTCACCCACGTGTCCAACAAATTCGCCATCCACGAACACTGCCGCGCGAGGCGGATCAACCTCAATTTTCAGAGTAGAGGTTATGGAGGGGTACTTCCCTGCGAAGTCCCTCGGCATGGCGATGACCACCGTACTTGTCTTTCCAGGCTGAATGAAAACTTGTTGCGTAAAATCCTTGTAGCCGTCCTGCCGCACCGTTACATTGTGGACTCCCGGCAGCAGCAAAACGCTTTTCGAACCTTTAAGTTCTTTTACATAACCTACGTATTGGTCGTCGATCCAGACACCCGAGGTCTTTTCGATATGGGAGTCCCCTTTGAATTCAACCCTTCCCATCACAGCGTCTTTGGCCCCCAAAATGGCAGGAAACGCTGCAACGAAAACCAGGAGCAGGTAGCAGACCAGCAGCTTTTTCTTCCCAACGTCTCTGTTCATGTCGTCACCTCTTTTAAGTCTAGAAGTATTCTGGAGATCTCAACTGACATTCGGACAGGGCCAGGACGCATGGTGGGGCGTATAACATTCCCTGCAAACACTGCACAAATCCTGCAGACTGGTCACCACGCCGCCGAAAGCTGCTTTCCTAAAGCAATGCAGCAGCACGACTGCCAAACCTAAGCTCTTGGATTAGTTGGTGTTGGTCAATTTTGAAGGTCGACGCGACAGGGAAATTCTTTCGAGTGTGAGTAAAAATTTCGCAAAAGAAAGCAATCCAGGCAGCTCACCCAGACCGGAATCCAGCTCGTCGTCCAACTCAACCTTGAAGCTGTTTTACCGGGATATCCACGGGGGTAATCTTGCTGAGCTTTCCCAGGTCCAGCACCATTTCGCCGCGGTCATCGGGCTCGAATGCAGGAGCAAAAGTGGCTCCCCACACGACCTCCTCAAACCGGTAGGAGTGGCGTACGTGCACGGTCTGAAAAAAAGTGTCATCAAATCCCTTGACCATTATTAAGAACTCCGCCTGCTCGGTCGCCAGGTCCTCGCGCGACTTACCCCAGAGCGGGCTGGTTTCATCGATGGGGTGAACCACTGTCCAGGTCAGCGGCAGGAACTGAACCTGCTCGCGCTCCAGCGCCAGATATTTGAACTTTCGGATCAGGCCGCGATCGGATGGTTCGACCGTACTGAGCAACATGCGTGCTTCCACTTCCATCAGGTTATTGCTGCGCCGGTTGGCCAAGCGGAACTGCAGGCTGGTTCCCGACTGGTAGGGAGCCACCACCATCTGCCTGCTGAAGGCCAGGCGAGCCGCGGGCCTTGAGAATCTCCCGAAAAGCAAACCGGTGGCAATGGCGAACGCCAGCAATCCCAGCAGTGCCTCGATGGCCGCTGCCAGATTCGCCAGCGTGCCGCTGGGCGCCACCTGTCCATAGCCGACCGTCGTAAACGTCTGTGCGCTGAAGAAAAACGCGCTCATGAAGCGATTGAAGGCGGTACTGGTGTCGGCACCCTGAAGGCGCTCGACGCCAATTTTCATATAGACCAGCGCAAACGACGCGTTGGCAAGGATGTATCCGGCAAAAATCATGGACGAAAAAACCGGCCACGACGCGTTGATCATGAAAAGGTAAGGATGAACGTCACGCCAGGTGGTTCCCCGCCGGCGAACGTTGAACTGCCCGCTCGGGTTGATGATTCGAGTCAGCCCACTGCGGTATTTTTCCGTGAAGCCGGGATCAAACGAAGGCTTATCCATACTCGCCGAGGGTGAAAAATCAACTTCTGTCATTACTGTTCCGCTGAAAGCTTCATTTGCCCTTCAGGAACGTCCCCTCCTCCAGCTCTTCAAACGCCCGTCGGAGTTGCTGCTGCGTGTTCATTACAATCGGTCCGTACCAGGCCACAGGTTCTTCCAGCGGCTTTCCGGAAACCAGAAGAAAGCGGATGCCATCCTCGCCGGCCTGGACCATCACTTCATCACCCCGGTCAAATAAAATCAGTGAGCGGTTGTCCGCTTCGGTGGGAGGGTGCGTATCTGCCCAGGTGACGGGCTCGGTTGGAACCGCCAGCGGCCCCGAGGCGTTGCAAAACTTTCCGTCCCCCCCGAACACGTAGGCAAAAGCATGACGCGACGTCTCGACCGGCAAGGTTTTCATTTTCCCGGCCGGGACGGAAACGTCCAGGTAGATCGGTTCAGCAGCCACACCGTCCACCGGCCCCGTCTTCCCCCAAAAGTTTCCGCAGACCACGCGCACCCGTGTTCCATCATCATCCTGAACTTCCGGAATGTCAGGCGCTTTTACTTCCTGATAGCGCGGTGAAGTCATCTTGAGTGATGAGGGCAGATTGCCCCACAACTGGAATCCGTGCATCCGCCCGGCAGCATCGCCCTTGGGCATTTCCTGGTGGATGATGCCACTGCCCGCGGTCATCCACTGAACGTCGCCGGACGCGATGGCCCCGTGATTCCCCAGGCTGTCACCGTGCTCCACGGTTCCGGCCAGAACATAGGTGATCGTCTCGATGCCGCGATGCGGGTGCCACGGGAATCCGGCAAGATAATCCTGCGGAACGTCATTGCGAAAATCGTCGAGAAGCAGAAACGGATCAAAGTCTGAGGTGTTGCCGAATCCGAAGGCACGGCGCAGGTGCACGCCTGCGCCCTCCAGCGTGGGCTTGGAGCGGCTCAATCGCTTAATGGGTCGAAGGGACATGGTGACCTCCTGAAATAAACTCTACCTGCAATCAGGGTGCGATGTCATGGGGTAGAAGCCTTTCCTGAATCGGGCTTAGCGGTATCCCCCGGCAATCAGCAGAGTTTCACCGGTAATCCAGGAAGAATCCGAAGACGCAAAGAAAACCG
This sequence comes from Terriglobia bacterium, assembly GCA_030040315.1. Classification (GTDB taxonomy): domain Bacteria; phylum Acidobacteriota; class Terriglobia; order UBA7540; family UBA7540; genus Bog-366. The sequence goes on from JASHTY010000231.1 coordinate 3,542, forward strand.
CGGCAGGAGCGATATCCTCCGGGTTTCCGAGGCGGCCCAAAGGTGTGCTCGCCTGCACCTGTTTGGTCAATTCGTTCTCACCGAAGCCCGCCGCATACCACCCTTCCGTCTTCACCATGCCGGGATTGATGGCGTTCACTCGAACCTTGCGCGGGCCGAGTTCCTTGGCCAGCGACTTGGTGACCGCATCCACGGCCGCTTTTGAGGCGCTATAAACCGAAGAGTTCGCGGGAGCCAGCGTGCTTACGATCGAGCTGATATTCACAATGCTGCCGCCCTCGGGACCAAAATGCTTCGCTGCCTCCTGTGAACTCAGGAGCAGACCCAGCACGTTTATATCGAATATCTTTTCGAAGTGCTGCTCCGTCACTCCGGCCAGCGGCGCGAACTCATAGATTCCCGCATTGTTGATCAGAATGTCGAGCCGGCCAAATGCCTTCTTTGTTTCGGCAAAGAGCTTCTCGATATCGGCCTGCTTGGAAACGTCAGCCTGGGCGGCGATGGCCTTGCCGCCTTTGCCCGTGATCTCCGCCACTACGCGGTCAGCACCTTCTTTGCTGCTGGAATAATTCACCACCACCGCTGCGCCTTCCGCAGCCAGGGACTTGGCGATGGAAGCCCCAATCCCCTTTGAAGCCCCGGTTACTACCGCCACCTTGCCTGTAAGTCTCTGCGACATGGTACCCTCCTAGATGCCAAATTTTGTGTCGTACAGTAAAGATGATTCGGACGGGCCCAAGGATTCATCGCGCACACCAGAAAGGTGCTACCGACAGAGGTGGGAAGCGCCGGCCAACGGCTCGCAACTTTGGTGTCTAACGAAATCCTGCCCCCGGATAAAGCACGTTTAAAGCCACCGTGAAAATCGGGTTGAAGATATATTCAAAAATTTTCCACCCCGCGACGATGCCCAGTATGGAAAGCGTAGGGCTGCTCGTGGCCCGCCTGAACCGGCGCGCAAAATCCTCCGTAAAGAGCAAACAGATGGCCCCGTGACCGTCGAGAGGCGGAATAGGGAGAAGGTTAAAGAGCATGAGCAGGAGGTTCAGCGAGAACATGATGCTCAGAAGCACCGCAACTCCCTCCGGTGCGCCTGCATGAACCGCGGCGACGACATGAGTAAACCGGGCGGAGCCGGGCACCGCCAGCACTCCGGCCAGAATGCCAATCCGAATCGCCAGGGCTGCTGCGAGCATCAATACAAAGTTTGAGGCCGGCCCCGCCAGAGCCATCCATGCCGCGCGGTGGGGGTGGCGGTCGCTCCAATGCGGATCATAAGGCGCACTGCCCCAGCCGATCATCCATCCGCCCAGCACATAGGAGAGAATGGGCACAATGGTCGTGCCAAATATCTCACGCTGGATATGCGGCAGGGGATTTAGCGTAATTTGCCCCCCTTTTGCGGCGGTTAGGTCGCCTCCCCATTTGGCCACGAGGGCGTGCGAAGCTTCGTGGCAAGTGAGGGAAAAGAGGAAGGCGATGTACCAGAGAAGCCCCAAAGCCAGGGCTTCAGGATTCATGGGAGTCAATTTCCGAGGCCTCTCGACGCGGCCGCCCAAAAAGCCGATGATGATTGGGCGCTCTTTCGGGTGGAGAATATAGCATATTGAAGAACGCGAGTCGCCGGCCGTTCTACTTCGCTTTGACCCTACGATTTGGCATATTGATGTTTGATTGCAATGGACGTGGGGCTTTATGAAGGTAATTGTCTTTGGCGCATCAGGGATGATCGGGCAGGGCGTTGTGCGCGAGTGTCTGCTGGATCCTGAGGTTGAAGATGTCCTGTCCGTCGCCCGCAGCAGCTCTGGGCAGCAACGCTCGAAATTCCGTGAGCTGGTTCATAAGGACTTTTTTGATTTTTCGCCTATCGAAAAGGAGATGACGGGATTTGACGCCTGCCTCTTCTGTCTGGGCGTTTCTTCCGTGGGAATGTCTGAGGAAGATTATCGGCGAATCACCTTCGGAATCACCTTGGCTGCGGCCGGGACGCTGGTGAAACTCAACCCGCAGATGACCTTCATTTACATTTCGGGCGCCGGGACAGACAGCACTGAAAGAGGCCGCACCATGTGGGCGCGCGTCAAGGGCCAGACGGAAAACGCACTCTTGAAGTTGCCCTTCAAGGCTGCGTACATGTTCCGTCCTGCATTGATTGTGCCGCTGCACGGGATCAAATCAAAAACTCTTGCCTATCGGATTTCTTACGCCCTCATGCGGCCCTTGCTTCCGCTGATGAATATCCTCATACCCCGTTACGTGACCACCACCGAAAAACTGGGCCGGGCCATGCTGAAAGCCGCCAAGCGCGGCGCACCCAAAACCGTCCTGGAAGTTCCCGACATCAACAGTCTTTGAGAATCACGCCGGCAGCGATCCTAATTAGCGGAGGTGAGCGCCTTCAAATAACGGTAGTAAAAATCCACGCCCTGGTAGAAGGAATCTACGCGCAGGCGCTCATCGCGTCCGTGGGCACGAACATCATTCATGTCGATGGCGACTCCGGAAATGCCAAATGTGGGCATGCCCGCGGCATTCGTGTAGACTCCGTCCGACGCTCCCGTCGCCATAGTGGGGACGACCGGTGTGCCGGGCCACATCTCTGCGCTCACCTTCTCAAGCGCGTTCATCACGTCAGGCCGCAGCTTGACGGGTGGCAGCGCTTGTCCGCTGGGAGCGCTGTCAAGCACCCGCCCGCTGTTATCAACATAACGGACATCGATGTTCGAATCAGCGAAAATGCGAATTAGATCCTGGCGGACCTCTTCGCGCGTGTGTCCGGGCAAAATGCGGCAATTTACATTGGCCCGTGCCGTCTGCGGGAGAGCATTGTTGGCGTGACCCGCATCGAGCCGGGTGGCCACACATGTGGTGCGCAGGGTCGCGTTTTGAAGCGCGTCTTCGGAAAGACGCGCCACCACGGCAGGGTCAGGCGGGGAGTTCAGGACTGCCCGCATGTCCACCGCCTCCTGTCCGGATTCAACGGAGGCCATGCGCTCAAAATAGGCGCGCGTCACATCGTTCAGTTCCATGGGAAATTGATAATGCTCCAGCCGGACCAGCGCGTCAGCAAGATGATAGATGGCATTGTCCGGCACAGGCAGTGAACTGTGGCCTCCGGGGTTGGTGACCGTTAGCTGGAAGTCCGCGTAGAGCTTCTCGCTGGCATCCATGGAGACGATAACGGGCTTGGCATCGTCTGTGTCCACGCCGCCGCCATCGGAATTCAACACGAACTCCGCGTCAATAAGATTGCGATGATTTTGAACCAGCCAGTCGATGCCGTTATACATGCCTCCTTCTTCGTCGGCGGTCAGCGCGAGAATCAGATCGCGGTCGGGCTTATAGCCTTCGCGCTTGAGACGAATAAATTCCGTCACCCAGATGGCGTCGTCGCTCTTCATGTCCTGCGTCCCGCGGCCGTAGTAGTAACCGTCCTTCTGGACGAACTGAAAAGGGTCGGTAGTCCAGTCGGACCGAAGAGCTTCCACCACGTCCAAATGGCCGATCAGAAGCACGGGCGGGTGCGCCCCGGTTCCGTGCAGGCGCGCCACCAGGTTACCCTTGCGGGGATTGGGCCCGAGCACGGCCACGTCACTCGCCGGAAATCCCGCGTCACGCAGTCGCTTCGCCATGGCCTCGGCGGCAACCGTCGTGCTGCCCACAGAATCCGTGGTGTTGATTTCAATCAGTTGTTTGAAAATATCGTGGGCAAGCTGACGAGTGGCGTCGTCAACCTGAGCCCGCAAAGCCGGGGCGGCAGAGGCCAGGACCGCGGCCACCAGGAACAAGCTCTTAAAAGTGTGTCGATGCATCGCGGCATTATATCAAACCCGTCGAGGCGCATTTGAAGCGGCCGCGTCTAAATGAGGGTATAGTCTTCGTCGTTCGCGGCGACTTCGAAATTTACGAATTGATGGAGGGTGGAATGAAATGCCGGTTCGTGCTTGGCAGTTTATTTCTCGCGCTCGGGTGCGTGACCGTCTTCGCGCAGACCGACGACCTTCCTCGTCATGGCGCGATTGGTTTAGCGGTGGGTGCAGCGAAGATCAGCGAACCTGAGGACGCCAAGACTAATCCCGTTACTGTAAAGTCCGTCGTGCCGGGCGGCGCGGGAGAAGCGGCGGGGCTTCGGGTGGGAGATATTTTGCGGGAAGTCGACGGCGCGCCCGTGCCAACATCCGCAGAATTCGTTCGCATCATCGGAAGCCACTTAGCGGGCGATCCCCTCTCCATACGGTTGATCCGCGATGGCAGCGAAGTCACCACAACCGTAATTTTGCGCCCTCGGCCCTTTGAGACCAGCGCGGACGCAGAGGTTTTGTACAGTTCGGTAAGTGCAAACGGCGCAAAGCGACGTGTGATTATCACGCGGCCAAAGTCTGCCGGACGTTACCCTGCCGTGCTCCTCATTGCCGGCCTTGGCTGCTACTCCGTGGACGGCGAACTCATGCGAAAGGATGGATATGGTCCCATTCTCTCAGCCCTGACAAAGCGAAATTTCGTGACCATGCGTGTTGAAAAGCCCGGCGAAGGTGACAGCGAGGGCCCGCCCTGCACCGACATCAAGGCCACTGCTGATCTAGAGGTCGCGGGCTATGTTGCGGGGCTGCGGGCCTTGAAGGGTTACGACTTTGTCGACCCTGGCAAAGTCTACATTTTCGCCCACAGCTTGGGGCCGCTACTCGGCGCCCTGGTTTTACCCCAGGAATCCGTGCAGGGCATGATCGCCGCCGAGACAGTTGGACGGAGCTGGTTTGAGTATGGACTGGAAAACGTGCGTCGCCAGGCCGCCCTTCTGGGCGAACCTTTCGACCAGATCGATGCGGACACGCGGGCTCATGAGGTGTGTGCCCACCACTTCTATGTAGACCGCGAAACGTCCGGCGCGGTTGCCAAACTCGGCCCGGAATGCGCGGCGATGATTCGCAGCTACGCAGGCGTCCCCTCCACTTACATGCAGCAGATCGGCGACATCAATCTGGGCATTCAGTGGAAGCAAGTCGACGTGCCGGTTCTGGTGATCTATGGAACTTCCGACCCGGTGACCAGCGCCGACGAGGGCCGCTACCTCACCGGAATCATCAACAGCTTCCATCCCGGGCGTGCCACCTACGTCGAAATCGCGGGCATGGGACACGACTTCAATCGCTACGCGTCGCAGGCGGAATACATGACCCGCGCGCGGAGCTCCTCTCCTCACCCCTACGATGATGAATTTGTCGCGGTCGTGGTCAACTGGCTCGAGAAGCAATCGGGCTCATGAGGAACCGACGACTGACATCCTGGAATTGACACGCAGCGGACATTCGACTGAGTATAGTGGGCGGCGGATTTTCGCTTTGTCTTCAGGCTTCCGGCGATACTCCGAATAGAACCCTGTGTGAGTCAGTCCAATGAAGAAATTGGGAATTCTTCTTTCCGGCCGCGGCTCGAACTTTGAAGCGATTGCGCGCAACGTGCAGGCCGGGAAAATTCCCGCGGAAATTGCGCTGGTGATCAGCAACAAGCCTGAGGCGCTGGGGCTGGCGCGCGCAAAGGATATGGGTTTGCAAACCCTCTGCATTCCCTCAAAAGGCAAGGAGCGCGAAGCGTTTGACCGCGAAGTGGTGGCTGCGCTCAAGGAATATCGCGTCGACTTGGTTTGTCTCGCGGGGTTCATGCGTATTTTGAGCCCTTATTTCGTGCGGGAATTTCCCCGCCGCATCCTGAATATCCATCCGGCCCTGCTTCCCGCCTTCCCGGGGGAGAATGCGCAGCGGCAGGCCATGGATTACGGCGTGAAGTTCACGGGCTGCACGGTACATCTGGTGAACGAGGGAGTGGATACCGGACCGATCATTTGCCAGGCGGTGGTGCCGGTGCAGGACGACGACACGGAGCAGACTCTCGCAGCCCGCATTCTGAAAGAAGAGCACCGCATCTACTCGGAAGCCATCTGCCTGCTGCTTGATGACAAAGTCCGAATTGAAGGGCGGCGTGTCTTGCGCAAGTAATCCGCAACCGCTAAGCTGGCAAATACCATCTTCTATGACCCTGGATGAACAGCTCGCATACCTCACCAAGGGCGCGGAGGAGACCATCCGCGTGGAGGAACTCAAAGCCAAGCTGGAGCGCTCAGCGAAGACGGGCAAGCCGCTTCGTGTGAAGGCAGGTTTCGACCCCACCGCGCCGGACATTCATTTGGGCCACACGGTACTGATCCGAAAACTCAAGCACTTTCAGGACCTTGGCCACACCGTGATTTTCCTGATTGGAGATTTCACCGGAATGATTGGCGACCCTTCCGGCCGCAACATTACGCGCCCGCCGCTGTCGCCCGAAGAGATTGCCGCCAACGCTGAAACCTACAAGAAACAGGTCTTCAAGATTCTCGACCCGCACAAGACCGTGGTGGACTTCAACAATCGCTGGCTCGGCAAGCTCACCGGGCGAGACTGGGTGACGCTCTGCTCCAAATATACCGTTGCGCGAATGCTCGAACGCGACGACTTTTCAAAGCGCCTGAAGGAGCAACGCCCGATCTCCATGCATGAGCTGCTCTACCCCCTCTCGCAGGCCTACGACTCTGTGGCGCTGGAAGCCGACGTCGAGCTGGGCGGCACCGACCAGAAATTCAACCTGCTGGTCGGGCGCGACATTCAGCCCGAGTACGGCCAGGAGCCCCAGGTCATCATGACCATGCCGATTCTGGAAGGCCTGGACGGCGTGCAGAAAATGTCGAAGTCGCTCGGGAATTACGTCGGCATCGATGAGCCACCCGCGGAGATGTTCGGCAAGCTCATGTCCATCTCCGACGAAATGATGTGGCGCTACTACCTGCTGCTTACGGACATGAGCGCGGCGCAGATTGAAGAATTGAAGGCATCGGTCGCTGCCGGCAAAGAACATCCCTTGGAAGCGAAAAAGGCTCTGGCCCGGCGGATCATCACAGACTTCCATGGAGCTGAGGCCGCTGCGCAAGCAGAAAGGGATTTCGCGGCCAAATTCCAAAACAAAGGCCTTGATCCAAATGCTCCCGTTCTGGCTCAGGACGGAGTCGCGCGCCGATTTGACGAATTGCTGGTGGAACAAGGAATGTGTGCATCCAAAAGCGATTCGCAGCGCCAGATCAAAGCCGGCGCTGTCTCACTGGCAGTGGGAAATCTGGATAATCCTGCGTGGAAAAAAGTGACGAATCCCGCCGGCGTCTTCGATCCCTCAGCCTACCCTCGCAATGGGGACCATCTCGAGATTGCCGTGAAAGTGGGACGAAAGCAGGGCCTGTTCAAGTTCAAGTTTCCGGCAAAATAGGGCCACAGGATGTGATAATCGGGTTGCCAAGTTCGGTCAGCCCATTCGAAAATTCCGCCAGGAATCGTGCTGCGATGGACACCTCAACTGTTCGAGAATCCGTCACCGATGCCATGAAGTTTTGGGAGCCGCTTCGTTTAATTTATAACGGCGCCTTGGCAATCATCGTTATCACATACTTCATGGCCGGGTATCCGAAATCGCGGGAAGCCCTGACCGTTGATGCCGTCTTCTTCCTTTTCATTCTTGCGGTGCTCGCCAACGTCGCCTATTGCGCTGCTTACATTGTGGATCTATTCGTGCAGGCGTCGGGGTTCAGAGCTGAATGGCGCCGGTTTCGGTGGGTTCTTTTCTTGATCGGCCTTACGTTCGCGGGAATTCTGACGCGCTTCTTCGCCCTTGGATTCTTCCTGTCCACTCGTTCGTGAGACGATTATGCGGCGGGGACTCAGGCCCTGGTGGCGCGACTCAATGATTGCGCCGCGAGCGCCTGTGCCGCAGGTTTAACGGTCTCGAGTTTCTCTACGGACAAATTGGAAACAAACGGCGGGAGGGGGCCGGTTTCCGCGATGCCGGCGGCCTCAACGGCGGCGTGGAGGACGGGCGAGGGGCCCCACGCGTCGCGCAGGTCTTCGAATGGTAGAAAGGGCTCGCGCAGAGCTTCGGCGGCAGTGCGGTCGCCTCGCTGGCAGGCGGCGAAGAGCGCCTGACTCAGAGCAGGGGCGACGCAGCCGGAGCCGGTGGTGAATCCCGGCAGTTTCCAGTCAAACATGTGAACGACAGCCGGGCGCTCGCCGATGCCGCTGACCACGCGGCGGCGGTCCACACGTTCGAGCAGCGCGGCAAGATAATCGTCCTGCGCCGGGTCCTTGCGAACCACGGCGTACTTGATCGAGCAACACACTCCGCTCGCTACCAGGCGGCCCACCGCGTCGAGTCCGGCCATGCGGTCGGCGCCGAATCCTGATTCATCTTTCAGATAAACCGTGAGCGCCATGCCCGCCGCTTCGGAAAACTCACGCAGGCCGCGCTCCAGGCCCGCCGCGTCGCGCGGATCGTTGCAGGGCAGCACCATCACGCAGGGAAACCCGTACCGGCGCAGTAGCGGCGCCTGGTCCATCAGCCGGCCGAAGGAAGGCCCGGCGCTGGGGATGCACCACAAGTGGCTGGGCAAACTCGCAAGCCACTCGAGAAGCTGCTCGTATTCACGGAGGGTCAGGTGATAAAGGAACGCGTTGCCGCCAAAAAGGACCCGAGTCATTCCCGCGGCCGTCAAATGGTCCACGACGCGGGCTGTTGCGGCAAAATCCAGCGTGCGGTTTGAATCGCGCCGGCGAGCGAGCGGGGGGACGGGGAAAACTCCCTGTAAGTCCTCCAGAGTTACCGGCGAAGTACGCATCTGTTCCTCAGCGTTCGGCCCGGCGAAATCATTGGCCAACAGAATTCCGGCAGGAATGCCGCCGCCTCATTTGCCGGGTTTGCGCAGAATGAGATTCATCTCCAGCGGCGTGCGGATGTCCAGAGAGCTGATCTGTCGAGTGTCGGAGGATAAATTCTTGTACGTCGCTTTCACGGTGTAGTCGTGGTCAAACCGCAGGTCGGTGAACTGATACTTGCCGTCCGGCCCCGAGTAGACATCCAGCACTTTCTTCGTCTGGAGGTCAATCAACTGAATTGCCGCGCCCTGGATGAGGTTGTCCGACTCGTCCGTTGTAACGCCCCGCACGGTTCGGGTCTGGGGCGGCTTGTCCTTCGCAAATCCAGGAGAGATTCCGAAGAGCGCCAGCAAGGCCAGTACAACAATCGAGAAAACAGCGAGTCCAGGTCTTGCATCGGCCCGTCGCTGCTTGAAAAGGCCTGCACGCACCGAGTTTTCGACCTTTGCTCTGCGCAAATCCAATTTACCAGGACTCATCTTCCTCGTCTTCCTCTTCCCCGTGCGAAATGATATTGAGCTCGATGGGGTTCGTGGCCACCACCTCGAGTTCCGCTCCGCAATCTGGGCAGTCCAGCGTGACGCCTTCTTCGATATCGTCTTCAACTTCAATCGCCGCTTCGCACTCAGGGCAATACGCCATCATCGGTCTCCCTTAAATTTCTCCCACGTCATGCAAATAAAAGTCTATGCATTTCGCCGGATGATGTCCAGACCCCCTCTTGGGATTTTCGACTCTCGATTTTCCATTTGAACACGTGAAACCACTTTTCGCCGGGCTGTCAAAATCCGGAATGGGGGAAACGAGACTACCGGCCAATGGGGCCTGAAAATTCGAGAAACCTGGCTCTTTTCAAGCTTGGCCGGGTCACGTTACCCTTATGCGTTCAGCTTGGATCCGGAAAACTTGCACAATGAGGCGGTGCTATGAAAAACCACCAATTTGCGACGCTGGCCGTACACGCGGGTGAAGCTCCCTGCAAAATTACCGGTGCGGTCGATACTCCAATCTACCAGGCCACAACCTTCGCGGCTGTGGACTCCGATGAAATGGCGGCGCTCTACTCGAACGAAAAACCCGGATATATGTACACGCGCTACGGAAACCCCACCCTCAGCGCCTTGCAGGAGAAGGTGGCGGCGCTGGAAGGCGGCGACGCAGCGCTGGCCTTTGCATCGGGGATGGCGGCCATCTCCTCCGCCATTCTCGGCTACGTCAAATGCGGTGACCACGTGGTGGCGGCCCGGTCGCTGTACGGCGCGGCTTATAATTTCTTGAACAAGAAGTTGCCGGCCATGGGCGCGTCCGCCACCTTTGTGCAATCCGCTCGCGCGGAGGATTTCGAAAAGGCCATTCAGCCCAATACCCGCCTGATTTATTTTGAGACTCCCAGCAATCCCATCCTGGAAATTCTCGATATCGCGGCCCTTGCCCGAATTGCCACCGCGCACGGAATCGCCAGCATGATCGACAACACCTTTGCATCGCCTGCACTTCAGCAGCCCCTGAAGCTGGGCGTCACTGTGTCCGTTCACTCGGCCACCAAATATTTGTGCGGGCACGGTGACGCCATGGGCGGCGTCGTGATTGGCCCAAAAGATTACATTGAACGCCTTGACCGCGACGTCCTGCGCGATTTTGGCGGCATCATGAGCCCCTTTACCGCGTGGCTGATGCTGCGCGGCATTCACACCCTGCATGTGCGTATGCCCGCCCATTGCGCCAACGCGCAGAAGGTGGCTGATTTTCTTGCGCGGCATCCCTGGGTGGAGCGCGTGAATTATCCCGGCCTGGCAAACCACCCCGGACACGATCTTGCCCAACGGCAGATGAGCGCCTTCGGCGCGATGATGAGCTTCGAAGCCAAGGGAGGTTACGAAGCCGGCAAGCGCGTGATGGACCGCGTCAAGATCTTTGCGCGCGCCGCCAGCCTGGGCGATACTCGCTCGCTGATCGTGCACTCGGCTTCGACAAGTCATCGCGCGGTGCCGCCCGAACAGCGGCTCGCCATCGGCATTACCGACGGCCTGGTGAGACTCTCAGTCGGAATCGAAGCGGTTGAAGACTTGATCGCGGATCTCGAGTACGCGCTGGCCGTGTAGTTCACCACCATTCCTTCCCGGTGGGAGGCGCAACCGTCATGACCATGATATAATGACCATAACGAGGGAATTGGAATGCGAAGAATTGCAGCAGGAACATTCAAGGCCCGCTGCCTGAAGATCATGGACGAAGTGCAGGCCCGGAGGCAGCCGGTGGTCATTACCAAACGCGGCAAGCCAGTCGTAAAACTGGTCCCGGCGGGCAAGGATCGCACGGAGATCTACAACTCGCTTCGTGGGAAGGTAAGAATTATCGGTGACATCCTGTCGCCGGCGATTGACGATTGGGGCAGCCTGAAGTGATTCTGGTCGACACGCATATCGTCGTCTGGATTCTCTCTGACGCGAGCCAGCTGTCGAGCTCGGCGAAAAGCGCAATTGACCGCGCCCGCAACGCGGGTGAAGGTCTTGCTATCAGTGACATCACCCTGCTGGAGTTAGCAACCCTCGCAGCCAAGGGACGCATTCAACTCGACATCAGCCTGGAGTCCTTTCTGAACGATGTCCAGGCAAAATTCGCTGTCCTTCCAATTACCGGGCGCGCCTGTGTCATTGCTCTGGGCCTTCCACGAAGTTTCCCCAAAGACCCTGCTGACCGCATCATCGCCGGCACGGCACTTACGGAAGGATTGCCCCTGCTCACGGCCGATCGGGAAATCCGACGCTTGAAAGCGCTCCGCACGATCTGGTGAGACTGGGAGAACAGCGCTGCCGGCAGCGAGTTCCATCCGCCTGCCCACCGATGAAGCCTCTCACTACTGCCACACATCTGGTAAAATGTCCAAGAGGACCAGCGGATGCTCACGCTCGTCTCATTTCTGCTTCTGATTTATTCCTTTTTTCTGATTCGAACCGCCCTTCCCAAACTTCCGTCGCGCATGCCTACGCACTTCGACGCGGCGGGCGTGGCCAATGGCTGGGGAAGTCCCGACACGCTTTGGATCATTTTCGTGGCGCAGGCTTTGACTTGCGCAGTTTTTCTGATTGTGCCGTTTCTCGGTCAGCGATATCCCAACTCAATCCATGTGGGCTTGCGCCGCCTCAGCGATTTCCCCGCGCCCCAGCGCGCGAAAGTCCTGAGGACCGTAAATCAGCTGGTCGCGGGCACGAGTATCGTGATGAATCTTTTCATGGTCGTGATACTGCATGGAATCATTCAGGCAGCGGAATTGCCGGTTCCACATTTTCGAATGCTGTGGGCAGTGGTGCTGGGGGTAGGCGCCATTCTTGCGGTGTTTTGGTTTTACTTGGGAAAAATTCGCCGAATCGTAAACCTCGGGGGCCCGGGGGCTACCCGGACCAGGGAATAGATCACCCACGAAGGGTCGCCACCACCGCAGCGGCGAACTCCTGCGTCGAGTTCTTTCCGCCCAAATCGGGTGTACGCACCTTACCTTCGGCAATCACCGCCCTCAGGGCGTTCATGACGCGGGCCGCAGCGTCGGTTTCACCCAAATAATCGAGTAACATTGAACCCGCCCAGATGGCGGCGATGGGATTGGCGATGCCGCGCCCGGTAATATCCGGCGCGCTGCCGTGTACGGGCTCGAACACCGGCGGGCCCAGGCGCTCCGTGGAATTCAGGTTGGCGCTCGCGGCCAGTCCCAGGCTGCCTTGCAGCGCGCTGCCCAGATCCGTAAGGATGTCCGCAAAAAGATTTGAACCCACTACAACATCCAGGCTTTCGGGATGTGTAATCATGCGCGCGGCAAGTGCATCCACGTGATAGCTGGATACGCTGACGTCCGGAAAATCCGCGGCCACGACGCGCACAACTTCGTCCCACATCACCATGGTGTACTGCATGGCGTTGGATTTGGTGGCACTGGCCAGACGCTTGCGCGGCCGCCGCTGCGCCTGTTGGAACGCGTAGCGCACAACGCGCTCCACGCCTTTGCGGGTGAACACAGATTGTTGAATGGCCACTTCATCCGGCGTGCCGCGCTTGAATCGCCCACCCACTCCGGCATATTCGCCCTCGGTATTCTCGCGAACGAAGAGCATGTTCACGTCTTCAGGGCGTTTGGCGCGCAAAGTCATTTCCAGGCCGGGGAACATTTCCACGGGCCGCAAATTGACGTAGAGATCGAATTCAAAGCGGATGCGCAGCAGAAGTTCGCGGAGTGAAATGTGATCGGGAACGGTCGGGTGGCCGATGGCGCCCAGAAGAATGGCGTCGAAGGGTCGAAGCGTCTCGATGCCATCCTCCGGCATCATGCGGCCGTGACACAGATAGTATTCACAGCTCCAGTCAAACGGCTCAAAGGAGAGCGTGAAACCCTGCACCGCGGCCTTCATGACTTCCACTGCGGCGGGAATGACTTCTTTGCCGATTCCGTCGCCGGGAAGAAGCGCGAGGCGATAGTTTTTCATAGTCAGGGGTAGCTGGGGCGCCCTCTGCCAAGTATAATCCCGCCGATGCGCAAAGTTCCGGGGTTGTTTTTCAGCGCTGCGCTAGCTTGCTCGCTTTTCACAACGGCAACTCCAGGCAGACAGGAGACGGCGAACGTCCAATATCCCCGCGTTCCCCAGGCAGTGATTCTTTCGCTTTCTGGGAATCACGATCCGGCTATCACGGACGCGCTTTCCACAGTAGGGTTTCATGTGGCAGAACTCAATGCAGACGAGTTTCGAGCATTCCGCGCGGGGTCGCCGGCCCTGCTCGTCATTCCGGCAAAAGAAGGGCCTGAAGGAGAGGCTCGCCAACTTGATCCAGCCCTAATTCAGATCGTTCTTCGCGACGTGGATCGAGGGACTCCGCTGCTTCTCGACGGTCCGGCGCCCCTGGCGCAAGCACTGGGCGTGAAAGCCGCCGGTCGCGGCGAATTAACACGATATCATTGGGACCACTATGCCTCCGAGCCCGTACGCCTGCCGGGGCGATTGACTTACTCGAAATCTAAATTGACTCGCGGACTTAAACTCCTCGCCTTCGGTTCCGATGAAAAGGACCCATTGCTTGTTTCCGGAGCTCGCGGCAAAGGCCGGTTCATTTACAGCGCCATTCCGCTCGAACCGCCGCAGGGAATGGTCTTCCAGTATTTGCCGTTTCTGGCCCAGGCGATCGTAGACGAATTGAATATTTCCCCGTCGCTCGCTGCGGACAACCTGTGTGTTTACGCTGATTTCGGCGGTGAACCCAGAGCCGACCCCGTCAGCGTGGCGGCCCAATTAAAGAGTTGGTCCGTCCGCGAGGTCCACCTTGGGGCTTTCTACGACTCGGATATGTTTCGCGAGTTCGTTCCGCGCTTCATCGCCGCGGCCCATCAACAGGGTATCTCCGTTTACGCCTGGCTGGAGTATCCCATGGTCAGCACGGAGTTCTGGAACCAGCACCCGCAGTGGCGTGAGGTGACGGCCAACGGCCACCCGGCCATTATGGATTGGCGCAACCACATGGCGCTTGAAGACCCCGATTGCTTCAAGGCCGTGACCGAACTGACCCGCCGCCTGGTGCTCGATTTCGATTGGGACGGCGTGGATTTCGCCGAGCTTTACTTTGAAGCCGAGCGCAAAATCTTCGAGCGTCCGGGGGATTTCACTCCCATGCACCCCACGTTTCGCAAGATGTTCCGCGAGCGTTACGGCGTGGACCCCAAGGAGATGTTCGATGCCGCCTCACCGAATTACGGGCCGCGAAATCCGCAGTTGCGAAATGACCTTAAGGAACTCCGCGTTGAGTTGATTACAAAGTTGACGGGACAGTTTCTAGAAATCCTGGCGGGCTGCCGCGCCCAGAAACCGTATTTGCAGACGACCCTCACCTTTATCGACGCGCTGCGGGATCCCACCGTAACGGAGCGCTACGGCATTGATCCCGATCGGCTGCTGTCCCTTGAGAAAAAATACGAATTCGCAGTGGAGATTGAAGATCCTTACACGGTGTGGAATTCCACCCCCGACCGGTACAGGGCCATCGGCGAGTATTACCGGCCGCGCCTTAAGCCCGGCGCGCCGTTTTCTCTGGATGTGAATGTGGTGGACCGTGATCCGCCCGGCCGCCCGCTCAACAAGCCGCGGGGATTGGAACTGTATGAACTGGTCGCCAATGTCGCCGCGAACGTGGATTTGATTACGCTCTACGCCTTCAGCACGTTCTCCGCGGACGATATGCGTCTGCTGCCCTTCGTTCTGGGCTCCCATGAAATGAACGGTGAATCGGGTGAACACGGAAGACTCACCGCGCGGCGACAGCTCATTTGGAAGACGGACACACGCGGCCAGACTGTCTACATGGACGGCCGCGAATGGCCTTGCCGGTCGGATTCCGAGGTCGTGATCCCCGCTGGCGAGCATGAAGTTTCGATGCGGCCGCGGAATGAAGATTCATCGGCCCGTGATTTAATCATCGAAGGCATCAATGGCGACATTTTGTATGCGGAGCGATCCCACGACGGCTTGCGATTCACCTACCAATCCCGCGGGCGATGCTATGTTACGCTGAATCGGAAGCCCGCAAGCCTGCATTGCGACGGCAAATCCGGTCAGGCAATGGTTTTGGATGACGGTGGCCACGTCTGCCTGGAGCTTCCGCAGGGAAAACACGCTGTGGAGGTTGAGTGAATCCCCTTGAACCCTTGAGGTTATCAGTGACGGGTTTTTGTCACCCGGGCGTCACTATGTCATGGAGAGCGTCGGTAATCCATGATAGCGATAAGCCTCAGCATAGGACACAATTCATCTGCCGCATGCCTGTCGCGACCTTGATCATGGGTCTGTTTCTGTTGCAATCAGCAGCGGCACTGTCGCCCGGTAATTTGAAAACCGAGTATGTTGACAACCCCATAGGGCTCGACGTCCTTCACCCACGCCTGAGCTGGATTCTGTCCGCCGACGGGCGAGCCCAAAAGCAAACCGCCTATCAGGTTCAAGTGGCGGACTCCGCCGAGACGCTGGCATCCGGGCACGGAGTCGCTTGGGACAGCGGGAAAGTTGATTCCGACCGGAACTTCGGCATCGTTTACGGCGGTCCGGATTTGCAAAGCGGCTCGCGCCACTACTGGCACGTCAGAGTCTGGGATCAGGATGGACGCCCGTCCGACTGGTCGCACACCGCATGGTGGGAAATGGGGTTGTTGAGCCCTTCCGATTGGACCGCGAAGTGGATTGGCACCACTGACGAGATCGATTCCCCGCTCCTTCGCAAGGAATTCCGGATCAACGGCACGGTTCAGAAAGCGACGGCTTACGTCTACGCATTCGGCTTCTACGAACTGCACCTGAACGGAGCCAAAGTGGGTGACAGTGTCTTGGCGCCTGTCAACTCCAACTATACCAAGATCTATTATTATGATACTTATGATATAACCTCATTTGTAAAACCGGGTGGCAACGCATTGGGGCTTTGGCTGGCCAACGGCTACGATCGGAATTACAACTCCTACGGCTATCGCTGGATGACCGCCAAGCAGGCCCTTCTGCAGGTCGAAATCGTGTTCGCGGACGGCTCGCATTTGACTGTGGTGACCGACGAAACCTGGAAAGCCTCGCAGAGCCCGATTCTTTCCGCCAGCATTTACAACGGCGAAACCTATGACGCGCGGCGGCAGAAGACCGGCTGGGACGAATTCGGGTACGGCGAGCGCGACTGGAAACCCGTGCGGCTTTTTGCTGCGCCAAACGCCGCGATGCATTCACGCCTGATGCCGCCCGTCAAAGTTTGCGGCGAAATCCATCCGATTGCGATGCATCAGCCGAAGCCCGGCGTCTACGTCTTCGACATGGGTCAGGATTTCGCCGGATGGACGCGCGTGCACGCCCGCGGCCCTGCCGGGACCACCATTGTGATGCGCCACGCGGAAGAGCTTTTGCCCGATGGGACTTTGAACACGGTCATCAATCGCGCGGCGCGCGCCACCGACACTTTCATCCTGAAGGGATCGGGAGTGGAAGTGTATGAGCCGAGGTTCACCTACCACGGTTATCGATACGTCGAGGTCACCGGATACTCGGGCACGCCAGCGCTCGCGAGCCTGGAGGGGCGTGTGGTGCACGCCGCAGTCGAGCCGGCGGGAGAATTCCATTCCTCCGATGCGCTGCTGAACCATATTCAGCGCAATTTTGAGTGGGGCTTGAAGAACAATCTGATGGGGATTCCCACCGACAATCCCACGCGCAGCGAGCGCACTCCCTGCCTGATGGACTCCATGATCGCGGAAGGGGCGGCGATCTATAACTTCGATATGAACAATTTTTACGCCAAGTGGCTCGCAGACATTCAGGGCGGCAGGGATGACCCGAACTGGTCCGGCGACGAAATTCTTCTGCCCATGCTGCTCTACGAGTATTACGGGAATGCGCGGGCGATTGAGGAAAACTACGAGAATTCCAAACAGTTGCTGGAAGCGTTCGCCGCGCAGGCCGCCAGGCCCCACGCCTGGTCTGACTCTTTCGGGGACTGGTGCCCGCCTATGCAGAGCGGATACTACAAGGATTGCTTCAGTGAAGGCGCGATCGTCAACACTTCCGTTTATTATCGCGCCACGCTGCTGGTTGCGCAGATGGCGGAAATCCTGGGGCGAAAGTCTGATGCGGAGACTTACCGTGCGCGCGCGCAATCCATTCTGAGCGATTTCAATTCGCACTTTTATAAACCTTCCACGCACACCTACGGAAGCGGCGTGCAGGTGACCTCCGTCATGCCTCTGGCGTTTGATATGACGCCGCCGGGTGAGCGGGCCGCAGTCGCGCGCGCTCTGTTCGAGCGCCTGACCGGCGAGGACCGCGATCACCTGGACACTGGAATCTTCGGCACGCGCTACCTGTTTGACGTGCTGATGGATAACGGTTACGCCGACGCCGCGTTCACGACGCTGACGCAAACCACTTATCCGAGCTACGGAGACCAGATCCGCATGGGCGCAACCACCACCTGGGAGCAGTGGCATTACCTGGGCGGCATGGAGACGCACGATCACGCCATGTACGCCGGCGCCGGCAGCACGTTTTACTCCCGCCTCGCTGGAATTCAGCCCGCCGAACCCGGTTACCGGCGGATTCTAATTCGCCCGGTGTTCCCGAAGGGCCCGAACGGATTGACCTGGGTCAAATGCTCGTTGCAAACCGTTATGGGGAAAGTTGTTTCCAACTGGAGCACCCAAGACGGCCTGATTCAGGAAATTACCATTCCGCCGGATGCAAGCGCGGAAGTCTACGTTCCGGCTGAACGCGCAGAGCAGGTTGAAGAGAGCGGCATGCCTGCCATGAAAGCCGCGGGCGTCAACTTTCTGCGCATGGAAAACGGCGAGGCGGTGTTTTCGGTGGCGTCAGGGTCGTACCGATTCACCGTTCGGGGGAAATAATCTTGTGGCACGGCCATCCTGACCGTGGCAATTCAAGCGCAGGATGCCCATGCCACAGCGGGCACGATGCCCGCACTACAGGCGCGGCCCTAAAATGCCAGCCCTAAGCGTTCATTTTCGAAACAGATTTTCAAACGCCTGGCGGGCATCGAGCGGCTTGGTAGTGGAGGTCTCGCGCTCGATGGTAGTTCGCGGCATATAAAAATTGCAGTGATTGCGCGCGTCCTTGCGGGGAATGCGCGCGCTGACCGGTTGCGTACACTCGAAGCGGCTGGCGGCATCAAAATACGAACATTGCTTGCAGCTATGCAATTCCGCATTGCAGTGCGGGCACTTGGCGGTGAAATCGATTCCCGCGGGCAGCACGGTTCCGCACGCAGCGCAGCGCACCACCTCGCGCTTGCCCGGCAGTTTGGGGGTTTTAGGACCAAAGGTTTCGGGACGCTTGGCGGGCGCTCGGTCGGTGCGTTCACGCTCGCCCCCTCCCGAGTCCATATACCCCCGCTGTTTATACTTCCTCTCCATTCGCACTCCTAACTTAGATGGATGCTGAGTCAGTTCCGTTGGGGATTGCTGATGGATATATCATACGCCGCATCGGGGATTCCTGCCAGCGTTAAAAAGGGTTGCCTTGGCGTCCGGTCAGGGCTGGCGCAGACTCCTGGGTTTGGGAGTCTGCGACCCCGATGGCCGATAGTCTTGCAAGGTCAAACGCAGAGATTGAAATTCATCTCTGCGCCAGCCAGCAATAGGGGGGTGGCGCAGACATCGGGTTTGGAATCTGCGACTCGATGTGACATTGCGATCTTTTCTTACTTTCCCTCGATCATTTCCAACAACCCGCTCACGATTCCCGGCTCAGCGCAGCCCGGGTTCTTGAGGTGCGAGGTGACATTCTCATAGCTGAGAGTCTCAAACGCCTCGTCACTCGGCAGGTACCCGCTTGAGCCATTGGCGTGGGTAATCATCACCGTGTCGTTCAGGGGGGAATCCTTCTTAAGGTGCATGGAGATGCGCGTAAAAACTTCTCCGGACACACCGGTCAAGGCCAGATCATTAATCCTGATCAGACTGAGGCGAATCCTGACGGGGTCCGTGTCCTCCCAGGTGTAATTCGCGCGCGGTCGGGGCCCGGGCGTCACCGTGCGGCCGGCACAAGTAATGACCTTTTGAGCAGTCCGGAGGCAGGCTTGCGACGCCATCACCGTAATGGATTTGGAAACCCGCACGGATTCTTCGCCCAGGATTTTCCCGAATCCTTCCACCATGGTGAAGTCTTCGCCGCGATCCATGGTCACGGGGTTTTGATCCCCGGCAGCCCCGCTGGTCCAGATGGCCACCGGGTTCGACCCCGCCTGTTTTTCCGCAGCGCCGACGTCAAGTTCCCAGCCGGCGTCGTTGCGCGTCGTGATCCTGCCCTGGAAATACTCTTCGACATAACGCGAGGTGGCGCCCGCCAAATCGCCCGTGACAGCAAGATTTTCCGCCCCCATAACGACGGCATGCACAGCATAATTGATCAAGAAGGCGATGGGTTTGCCGGAGAGGTCCGTGAATTTCACCAGGGCCAGCGTTTTATCCGACGGACCATCAGGGTTGTATCCAAGCCACCACCAGCCCTTCTCCGGGAAGAACTCGCGGCGATTGACGTTAACGTAAGCCTTGCCGGTTCCGAAACCGAATTGCGCAGGCTGGAGATTCGCTTTGGCCATGCGCACAGCCTGAAAAGCGTCGTCTTCAACTTTAGCCTTGTAGGCAAGTGTCCCCGGGGAGGGAGGACTAAACGTGGGGTTCGAGCCGGCCTGGGCGCCTGCCGCTGGCGGGCCGAACATCCCGGGCAGCGAGGGTGCACTGTGGTCATGAACAGCGGCAAAAATAACATTTTCCGCCGGGATTCCGAGTTCTTTGGCGACTCGCCGGCTGAGGTCTTCCCAAACGGGTGTGGGCATCGCGCCCAGCTCCCACGCCAGCAAGGCCGCCATGCTCTTTCCATCGCTGATTACAATGGCGCGCGCATAGATGTGATCGTGAATTCGTTCAAATCCCTTCGTGCGGTTCGCATATCCTGCCATGGGAAGTGCGGCGTCGGGGGCGGGCGTGATGTCAACCTTGGCAGCCCCAACTTGAAGAGCTCCGGGGGACGCGGTCAAGCCCGTGGGCACATTGACGACCAGGCAAAACGCGATGCATCCGATGATGTGAATTCGTCGTGGGTTTCCCATCATGATCTCCCGCAATCACGCCGGCTTTCGCCCCATCGCGCACAGCCAGCCTCGCTCGTATTCTTCAACCACCTGAACGTCGGAGTATCCGGCCCTGACGAACACTTCGCGATGTTCTTCCACGGTCAAATGGGAATATTGAACGTACTTTTTCAATTCTTCAAGGCGCCGGAGCTTTTTGTCGAATTTGCCGCCTTTATAAGTTTCCGCGATGATGATGCACGTTCCGCGCGGCTTGAGTACTCGCATCACCTCGCGCAGATCGGCCACCAATTCGGGCCAGTAGTAGTGAGTCTCAACGGCCGTGACCAGGTCAAACGCCTGATCGGCGAACGGCAGGTGTGAAACCGAAGCCTGCTGGATTTCCACGCGGCCCGCTTCAATCCATTTGCGGTTGATTTTGCCTGATGCGGCTACGCTCGTTTCCGCGTGGTCGATTCCGTAGATCTTGCCCTCGCGGGCGATTACCGCCAGCTTGTTGATCGTCCGGCCGCCGCCGCAGCCCACATCCAGAATGGTGTCGCCACTCGAAATCGACACCTGCTTTAGACCCCAGTCCGTGAGCGCAGAATGGCGGCGATTCATGTCCCAAAGATTCAGCCTGCCGAGCCAACCGCTGGGCTTGTTGAATTGACCGATTACTTTGACCGGATCGGGCATACAGCTCCTCCATGCCTGGGAAATTTCCGCGGGCCCGGCAAGGGCAGCGTGTCTTCGGACCGTGAAAGGTTGCAACTTGCCTTATCGTACCACCAACGCACATGCGACGCCGATGGAGTCGCAATTTGCCCGATCCTTCGCCGCACATGCAGGGACATGCCGAATCGCCCGGCGTTGGACGGGGCAGTCTTGGGTCAACCGCAGTTGCCTCGTTTCGATGCCTTGTGGGATACTCGCGGCATGCTGACACTTGAAGATTGCCGGCGCTTCTACGCGGATGAAGTTCGCTTTGCCGCCAACCTCACATTGAGCGCGCTCGTCGAAGCGTTCGCTCGCGTGCCCCGCGAGAAGTTCCTGGGCCCGCCGCCCTGGCGAATCGGCTCGGCAGATTCGCGGGCGCTTTCGGTGGTCGGCCTCGGGAGCATGGTCTACACGCCCACAGAAGACCCACGGGACGTCTACCACAATGTCGTGATCTCTCTCGATCCCTCCAAGGAGCTCAACAACGGGCAGCCTGGTTCGCTGGCCCGATGGATCGACGCGCTTGAACTTAAACCTGGCGAGCGAGTTTATCACCTGGGATGCGGCGTGGGGTATTACACGGCGATCATGGCGGAGGTTGTCGGCTCCGGCGGCGCGATCACTGGCAGCGAAGTGCATGAGGAACTGGCTGTGCGCGCACGCGCGAATCTCGCCGCTTATCCCAACGTTACCGTTCATGCGGGGGACGGCGCCACATTTGACCCGGGCGAGTGCGATGCGATGCTCATCAATGCCGGGGTGACGCACCCCCACCGGCCGTGGCTCGATCGCCTGCGCGAAGGCGGCCGCATGGTGGTGCCCATCACCATGTCGTCAGGCATGGCTCCAGGCCAGGGGCTGATGATCAAGATCGTTCGTGAGCGCGCGGGATTTTCGGCGGCAATCGTTTCGCCGGTGGCCATCTTTCCCTGCACGAGTGTGCGCGATGCGCAAGTGGAGGGGCAAATCGCCAAAGCTCTCGGCAGCCGCGCATTCTTCAAGCTGAAATCAGTGCGACTTGACGCGCACGAACCGGCTGAGGCCTGCATTCTGCACGGCTCGAATGTTTGTGTGAGCAGCGCGGAGATCAATGCAGCAGCGCCCGACACGGCGGGCTAGGGTGGACCTGGAGGCGATTACACCTGGTGGCAGCAGGAAATTGCGGAAAGGTCACGATTGGGACGCGGACGCCGGCGAAGGCTGCTTTCCCTTGCCCGTCACCGCGGCAGCAATGGTGCCAAGAAGTGCCCCGACCGCAACCGTCCAGCCGATCCAGAACGTCATTTGCGGCAGGATCGCCAGGTTGATGAATTTCTTTGCAAACGTCATGCTGGCGTAAGCCGGATCTACGGCATCATAATGGGTTCCCCAGCCGGCACCACCGTTCCCGCGCATTGCCAGGTACATCACGACCAGAACCGGAAGGCGAGCAGCGAAAGCATAGGCAATCAGGGCCTTACCCAACGCTCCCCAACCGATGGCAGGAACAATCGCCGAGGCGAGCATCAACGCCAGACCAAGTAGCGTAAGGAAATTGGGGTGCTTGAATGATGATGCGAAGAAGAAAACACCCGTGGCGAATACCAGTAACGTGCCCATTGCGTACCCAATGGCCTTGCCATTGCTTGCGGCGCCTTCTCCCGCACCGGCCAGCTTCAGCGCAAAATAGGGACCAAAGATGATGGGCAGCCACGATATCCCTACCACGGCGGCCCCGCCGCCCGGCGCCGTGCTGAACCACGGTTTGGCCCAATGTTCAAGCTCGCCCGCCAGTCGAAGGATAGTCACCCCAAGCGTAATCACCGCGGGAATAGTGATGAGTCCAGCCGTGGAAACGGGTCTATGATCTGACATGGTGTCCTCCTAAACTTTCAAACCATCGACTGAAAGGCGGATACTATCGCATTTTGCGGTCATTTGCGCGGGATTTGGCTCCACATGGGGGTTAACTGCCATGAACAGATTTCTTTGGGTAATGATCGTTGTTATCGCAATTCCATTGGTGCTGAGATCGGGTCTGAGTCAAGCGAACTCCGACGCCGTGAAGGCGGCACTGGCCCAAGGTGATGGGTTCCTGAACAAGAAAGACTTCGCCAAGGCCTCAGACGAGTACCAGAAAGCCGACAAGCTCGCGCACCACGCTTGTGCGGAGTGTTACGTGCACATGTTCAACCTTGACCGCCAAACCGGTGACCTGGCCGGGGCTCTCGATGACGCCAAGCGGGCCTTGAAGGTCGCAGGTGACGATAAATCCACGGCCGTCCGCGCACACTTGTTGCGCGCGAATCTACTGGTGCAGATGGCCAGCAAGCCTACCGACAAGAAACTCAAGGAAGCTGAGGATGAGACGCGTGACGCCCTAACGCTCGAGCCGGATCAAGCCGTCACACATTACAACCTGGGTTACATCCTCCTGCGTGAGGAACGCGACAGCGAAGGCATTGCCGAATTGAACGCGTTCATCGCCGCACCCGGCGCCAATCCCAAGACCGTCAGCAAAGCGCGGGACTACATCGCCAGTCCCA
>JASHTY010000232.1 GCA_030040315.1 Terriglobia bacterium
TAGGGTCTGCTCCACTCGACTTGGGGACTTCAGCGTGCGGAGCGAAAAGGGTCTGCGCGGCGCCGGCTCCCGTGGGCAGCAGAGATCCGTCAGGGAGCCTCGGGTCGGATTTAAGCGCTTCCAAGTCGGGGATAAAATTAGGCCCGGCAAGCGCCAATAAGTAGCTGGTATCGCGCCAAGGCCGCCGGGACCTTTCAATAATCGAAACCAGGTCCTTCTCAAGGCTCTCCATCACGGCTTGGCTTTCCGGAAGATCGGCGACATCGTGCTGCTCTGCGGGATCCAGGGTCCAGTGATAAAGCTCGTTGCGGTGAACTCCTGATTTGTGGACGAGCTGCCACTCGCGCGTAGTAATGGTGATCAAGCCATGGGGTTCCAGTGTGGGCGAGCTGTCAAAGAGCTCCGACACCGTGGGCTCGTTGGGATTGTTGGGCGCATAGCCCGGCTTCCACAAGCGGGACAAACTGCTCCGCTGAAGGACCGCGCCCTTTACCCCGGCAAACTCCAGCACTGTCGAGAAGATTCGCCGCGTGGTGGCCGTGTCAGAGACTCGAACGCCCGCGGGAACGCCCGGGCCCACCACAATGAGCGGTACGTGCAAAAGCTCGCGGTAAAGGTTTGAGCCGTGGGAGTAAGTGCCGTGTTCGCCAAACCCTTCCCCGTGATCGGCGGTGATGATGACGTAGGTATTCGCCCACTCAGGCGAACTTTGCAGAAAGCTCAGAAGTTCTCCCACCTGGCTATCGATATAGTGCAGGCAATCATCGTAAGATGCGATCACGCCGTCGCGATCGGCCACGGGAAGCGCTACCCGGTTCAATTTGGCGGTCAGGAGCAGATGCTTGGCATCTCTTGAATCGTGCCCGTAATAGCGGTCATAAGGTGAAGGAGACTCGTACGGGTCATGAGCGTCGTTGTAGTTCAGAAACAGGAAGAATGGACGCTCCGGGCGGCGATCGTACCACCGATACACTTGTTCGTTGAGTTGATGAGCAGTGAACTGGTTAAACCGGCTGCGTTGGAACAGGTTCTCGCTCACCGGCTCGAAAATCTCATGCCCCATGCGCATGGCATCCAGGCTGTAGCCCATGGTTCCCGTACTGTCCGTGTAGGTTCCAAATCCCCGGCCGAGTCCCCACGGAACGATGCCGTAGAAAGGATTGGCATTGAACCCCGCAGTCTCATACCCGCCCGCGCTCAGAATCTCCGCCAGAGTTCGCGGCTCGCCTGCCCGATCCGTCCCCGAGCCGTGCTGGTGCGGTAGAAGGGAAGTGAAGATCGAAAGCATCGAAGGAAGCGTCCAGGACGAGGCGGAAATTGCGTTTTCAAAGAGCACTCCACGCCTGGCAAATTGGTCCACGTTGGGCGTGGTGTTCCGGGAATATCCATACGATGAGAAATGGTCGGCGCGAGAGGTGTCCCACACGATCAGGACAATGTTGGGTGCCTGGGGCGTGGCTGTCGTGGCATGGGCAGTCGAAAGCTTGAAAGGATCCGGGAAGTGGCTTGCACCTGCAGCAAGGGCCAGCGTGGCCATTGCGCCCAGGACTGCACGGGACCAGAGGCGCGGCCGGGCATCTGCCAGGAAACCTAATTGGGAGCCGGGTCTCCGAGTCGCCCAAAGTGCCGCCAGAGTCCAGCCGAAACCCAGCGCAAACAGAATGGGGGGATTCACAAAACTTTGCAGCGCGAGGTACCAGCCCACCCCAGCTTTCGCATATCGAAGCACCAATCCTAAATAGGCTCCGGAGAGACCTGTCACATTGGAGATGATGACCATCCCCCAGAATCGGGATTTAGGAAACGTTGAAAGGTAGCCGGCAAGCACGCCGAGCAGTCCAAAAGCCAGGGCGCTAACCAGCGGGGCAAAAAACCAGAAGGAGGCCGGAACGTGCGGCTTGAGGATGGGTAAGTCCGTGAGGCGCATTCCAGCCGCCTCGATGAACCCGACGACGAGTCCGGCGGACGCTCCCAGCAAACCCACTCTGCCAATAACTGTCGGTTTATGGGGGGGCTCAGTTGCCATTTTGTGTCGCCTGCCGATCCCCAAAACTGCCACAGCTATCGGTGTGTCCTGGGTACAAAGGGATACTTGGGGCCCGTCGTCTTCCTGAATTATACAGCATAAAATCAACAGCTTAAATGTAAACAGTCAAATCAGCCGCGTCAGTTCGCCATCTTGCCAGGCTCAAAAAAGCACGTACTTCGAACGCCTGTATCATATGCAAATGGAGAGCCAACTTCCCTTGATTGATGATACCTTTCTTGTTAAGGGCATGCTAAGGGGATCGCCCAGCGGGGGTCATGAGATCCACTGCTCACTGGCCGTCCACAGCCTGCCATCGAGACCGGCGTTACATGCGAAGTCTTTTGAACACGCTTTCCGGAATCTTGCGAACAACCAGCATGATGATGCGCCAGAACCAAGGTACATAGACTACGTCTTTGTGTTTCTTTATGGCGCGAAATATATCCGTCGCGGCTCTTTCCGGCGACGCGGTAAGAGGACCCTTACCCTTTCCAAAAACCATCCGCGTATCGACAAAGCCGGGTTTTATGGTAATGACGTGCACACCGGAGCGATACAGCCGGTTGCGCAGGCCCTGAAGGTATGTCGTCAGGCCGCCTTTGGCCGAGCCATACAGGTAATTGCTCTGACGCCCCCGGTCTCCTGCCACGGACGAAAGAGCGCAGATAAATCCGCGGCGCTTCTGTTCGAAGTGCTTCGCCGCGATTTCGAGCGCCAATACCGAACCGGTGAAATTGATCTCCAGGATGCGGCGTACCTCGCTCAAATCCTTCTTTGCAGTTTCAGGATTCCCCAGATACCCGGCGCAAAGGACAAAACCCTCAAGAGCCTCACCCGCAGCGTTCAGGCACTCCTCCATAGCTGATTGCAGCACTTCGGTTTTTCCTATGTCCGCGGTGAGTGGGCGGGCGCTCACTTTGTGGCGAAGACTCAAGTCAGCAGCAACCATGACCAGTTCTTCGCGGTCGCGTCCGGAGAGGATCAGGTCGTAGTGGTGCGATGCAAATTCCGCCGCCAGGGCCCGCCCAATACCTGCATTGGCGCCCAGAATTATGACCGTCGGCACAGTCGGACCTCGCAGGGACTGCCGGGAGGGCGGGGCTTCAGGTCCGCCGATGCGGATGCCTGAACGAATGGGGCCTTTTGGCCCTGAAGCAATGCGGCTTCAGGGGCTAGAGCCCAAAAGACAAGTTCGGCCTCAGCGGCGGCGCTGGAGCCCCGCCCTTCCATTGGCGCGTGATTAGCAAGGGTTATTAAAGCAGACAAGTAATACAAGCCTTTCTCAATCCAGAATCTTAAGTCTTCGCGCCAGGGAAGATGAGAACAGTCTCTTTGGGTCCAGTCTCCGCTGAATGGATCGAAAGGAATCGAGCTTGGGGTACATTGCCGCAAAGTCTTCCGGGCGCAGAACTGCGTCTTTGGCCAGGTAGACCCGTCCACCGTGATCCAGCGTCATGCGATCGAGCTCGTGAAGAAAGGGAATAAGCCCCCGCCGGACGGGAATGTCGAGAGCAAGAGTGTAACCGTGCAGGGGGAACGAGAGAAGCCCCGGGCCCGCTTCGCCGAACCGCTTCAGCACGGCCAGGAACGAGGCGCACCCCGAGCGCGCCAGGCGGTCCAGGACGACGCGCAAACCTTCCCGGCCGCTCGCCTGGGGGAGGGCAATCTGATACTGGACAAAACCGTCCTTCCCATACATCCGGTTCCAATTGTCGATGGCATCGAGTGGATAAAAGAATTTTTCGAAACTCACAAGCTGGCGCGGCGCGGTGGAATGGATGGCGTAATAGACGGCATTGAAAGCTTTCACCGTCAACTGATTCAATGTCCCGGATGGGAAATCCGCGAGCAGATTCCATTTAGGCCGCGTGGAGACGGCCGCGCCGTTTCCCGTTCCCGGCGGCAGCTTTCGCGCTCGCGAGGGCAATTCCGATGCCGGCGCGTGATTGCCGCTCATCAAGATACAGCGTCCCAGGGCTTTGCCGGTGGATAGAGCATCAATCCATGCCACCGAGTAATCGTAGCGCGCATCCGAGGTTTCCATTTTGTCCAATGCGTCCTCGAGATTCACCGCCTTGTAATAATCCACGAATACATTGGTAGAATCCACCTGCCGCAGCCGCAGCCGGGCACTCAGGATGACTCCCGTCAGGCCCATGCCGCCCGCAGTTGCCCAGAAGATCTCGGAATTGTTTGCCGGAGTGCAGCGCAACAACTCGCCGGCGGGAGTCAGCAGCTCCAAACTCTGAACGAAATTGGAGAAGGTTCCGTCGCGGTGGTGATTCTTGCCGTGAATGTCTGCCGCAATCGCTCCGCCCACGGTAACGAACTTTGTGCCCGGGGAAACCGGCAGGAACCATCCGCGCGGAAGAAAGAATTCGAGGATCTCCGCAAGGCTGACTCCGCTCTCGCATTCGATCTCGCCGGTGGAGTCGTCAAAAGAGAGAAAGCGATTAAGACGGATGGGCCAGATGACACCGCCATTTTCATTCAACGACGCATCGCCGTAACTTCGCCCTAATCCGCGGGGGATGTAGGTGGATTGCTCACCCGAAGCGAGAGCCGCCGCAACCTCGCTGCGCTTCTCCGGGCGGAAAACATGACACGATCCCGTTCGGAAGCGGCCCCATCCAGAAAGTTTTTGTGTTGAGGTGGCAGGATTCATCAGAGGTTAGGACATCAAAGATAGATGATGAAGATCACGCTCGCCGCCCAGATCAACACAACGGATAGCAGCACCGGGTCAGTGAAGAGGGACTTGGTCGGATCTCCTCCCTGCTCCTCGTGGTGAATCAGGTGAAGATAACGGAAGATTCCAAACAGCACAAACGGGATGGTGATCTCCAGCCGTTTTCCCGGAAACTTGTTTTGCACATCGGGTGACAGCGTATAAAGCGCGTAGGACACAACCGTGGACGCGGTCACGATGCTGATGAGCTGGTCCAGAAAGTATGGCGTGTAATTCGCCAGGATGGCGCGGTGCTCTGAGGCGTGGGAGCCCAGCAGAACCAGCTCATGCCGCCGTTTGCTCAGGGCAATGAAAAGCGCCAGCAGCGTGGTGCACACAATCAGCCAGGGTGAAATCGAAACGCCAATGACCAACCCGCCTGCCACCACCCGAAACAGGAATCCCGCGGCCACGATAAACACGTCAAGCAGTGGAACCCGCTTCAGGAATGCGGAGTATAGGACATTTACGGCAACGTATGCGGCAGCTACTTCGAAAAAAGCAATGTTTAGCTTCCAGGCTTCTATCAGACCCGCCGTTCCGAGAATCGCAGCGGCAAATCCCGCGGTTGCGGCGCTCAGGCGTCCGGAGGCGATGGGCCGCGATTTCTTAATGGGGTGGTGGCGGTCATCTTCAGCGTCAAAAATGTCGTTGAGGGCGTAGGCGGCGCTTGAGATGAGGCAAAACACCAGCGCCCCCAGCAGCACCTGCCGGCAGCGGTCCCAGCGTGTGAGGCTTTGCGAGAAGATCAGCGCGGCGAAAACAAATCCGTTCTTCACCCACTGCTGCGGGCGAAGGGTCTCGATTAGCGCCCACAGCAGTGAGTTCCGCCGGGTACCGATTTCTATCGGTCTTTCAAGCGAATCCGTATCTGCGCCTTGCGGGCTGATGGGCATTCCGCGCTCCGTCAACAAATCATTCAGATCCGCCACGAGGCTGAAAGGTGCCGCTTCGCTCAGTCTAACACGGATGCCAATCAGGGAACCATCCAGCCAAGCCAGTACGCCTGCGCCAGTGCGATCAGGCAGAGCAGCAGCGCCAGCACCAGGCTATGGCCGAGCGTGGACCGCACAATGTCGCCTTCGTGCCCCACCAGCCCGACAGTCGTCACTCCCACGGCGATGTTCTGCGGCGAAATCATCTTTCCGGTCACGGCCCCGGAAGAGTTTGTCGCGGCCAGCAAAATGGGGCTGACGCCGATCTGGTGCGCCGCGGCAACTTGCAGGTTCCCAAACAGGAGGTTGCTGGAAGTGTCGCTGCCGCTCAGGAAGCAGGCGATCCACCCGAGCAGTCCACTCACCAGCGGAAAGAGTTTCCCCATCCCCGCCAGAAATGCCCCCAGCGTGTAAGCCATTCCCGAGTAGTTGTAGAGATACGCCAGGGCGACAATCAACCCGACCGTCAGCGCGGGCATGCGAAGCTGGACCAACGTTTTGATTCCGGATTTCGCAACCAACACCGGTGAAGCGCGAAGAAACAAGGCGGTCAGAATCAGCGCCGTCAAACCTGCTGTTCCCGCGGCCAGCGGCTGAAAACTGAAAATCGCGATGTAGGGCTTATTGTAGAGCGTGATGAAAACGGCGTTGTGCAGATAGGGGATTTGTACGTTTTTTTGTCCAAACGTAAAGAGGTGCAAATACGACCAGGCAACGATGACTCCGGCCAGCAGCACCCACGGCGCCCATGCGTTGATGGACTGCCGAATGGTTAGCCCCTCGTCCCGCGCGGATGGGCCGGGTTTCTGTCCCGAGTCGGACGTGACCGAAGGTGATCCGGGAGTCCAAACCTGAAGAAGCCCAATCACACAGGCGGTGGAGAACATCGCGGCGACGACGTCCACCACGTACGGCCCCCAATAGTTGGAGCAGGCAAATTGCGCCAGCGCAAAACTTGCTCCACCGGCCAGTGCAATCGGCCACGATCGCCTTAATCCTTTAGCGCCGGCGACCACCCAGACCAGATACGCCGGCAATATCAGGGAGAGAAAGGGAAGCTGCCTTCCTACCATGGCCGACAGCTTCATCAAATTGAGGCCGGTCACGCCCGCCAGCGCCACCACGGGAATTCCCAATCCTCCAAACGC
>JASHTY010000233.1 GCA_030040315.1 Terriglobia bacterium
CAGTTCTGCGGGCAAACTTGCCATCAAGTCATGGACCCTGAGTACACGGCCTACCAACGTTCGCCGCATGCAAGGGTAGCATGCGTGGAGTGCCACATTGGCCCCGGGGCGCCCTGGTTCGTGCGCTCGAAAATCTCGGGCAGTTACCAGGTCGTGGCGGTGACCTTCAATCTCTATCCCCGGCCAATTCCGACCCCTATTCACAACCTGCGCCCGGCGCGCGAAACCTGCGAACAGTGCCACTGGCCCGAGAGATTCTCCGGCGACAAGCTCATGATCACGTCCAAGTTTGCCGACGATGAGAAGAATTCGGAAACCAAAGACGTTTTGTTGATGCATATCGGCGGCCGCAACCCGGACAGCAGGCTGGTGGGAATTCACGGCAGGCATCTGGGTTTGGTCACTTACCTCGCCTCTGACGCCAAGCGGCAGGAGATCCCCTGGGTGAGTTATCGCAATCAGGATGGAACTGTAACGGAGTATGCCTCAACCGATACTCCGCCCAAACCCGACCTGCTGGCGCACGGCGAGCGGCGCGTGATGGATTGCATGGATTGCCACAATCGCCCGACACATACCTTCGATATGCCGGAAAGCGCTGTGAACCGGGAGATGGCGGCGGGCCGAATCAGTCCTTCGCTTCCCTTTATTCATAAGGAAGCGGTTGAGCTTCTTAAGCGGAAATACACAAGCCGTCTGGCGGCTGAAACGGAATTGCCGCAAGCCTTGCGCGAATACTATCGGAAAAATCACTTCGCCATTTATAATTCGCAGCGCGCGCAGATTGAAGATGCTGCGAAAGGCATCTTGTACGTTTATCAAGGTAACGTGTTTCCTGAAATGAACATCACCTGGGGAACCTATCCTAACAATTTGGGCCACAACGACTTTCCCGGCTGCTTTCGCTGCCATGACGGCAATCACAAGTCGAAAAGCGGTGGTGAAATTACTCAGGATTGCAACGCCTGCCACGCACTTCTTGCCATGGACGAGCCAAACCCCAAAATTCTGCATGAACTGGAAGGGGGGAATTAGCGTGGTGATGATGAAATGCGAGAACCTGCCCTTCTTCAGCAGGTCGCCATAATTCAGGCTAGAACCTTGGATCGGCCCGTGTCGAAATTAAAGTAAGGCTTACAATCGCTCTATACTGTTTAGAAATCGTAAGATTCGATAATCAAATTCAAGGGAGGCTTCTATGAAATTGTTCCGAGTTCTATTCGTGCTCTCACTGATCAGCGGTTCCATGATCTCCATTTCCACTGCCAAGCCGGAGTATTCCAAGAAAGAGGGCAAGAACTGCAAATACTGCCACGTTACGCCCGGCAAGCCTGATCTGAACGATACGGGCAAGTGCTATAAGGACAACAATCACTCGCTCGAGAAGTGCAAGGCCCCATCGGGAAGCTAGCCGGTGGGCCACCGGGCACCGAAAACAGCGAGAGGTTGTAATCGCGTAACGCCACCATCCGGACCGGGTGTCGGCTGGGAGCTGACATCACAAAAGCGTGCACAGAATCCGGGTCTTTCTGGCTATAAGGAGCTACGCTTTTTCCGAGATAGCACTCGGAAAAGAGTCCGCTTGTGGCGACGGTTGGCGGCAAGAGTATAGCTCACGCGGAGGCGTATGGGTACAGGCCCGGCACCCTTCACTCTTTAATCTGGGAAGGAACACTCCACAACGGGTACGGTAATCCTGCGAGCCGATTGATCGCCAGGGCCTGAGCTACGAGCAGGAACACCGCCACCTCAATAATGACCAGTTCACGTGGCTTCGCAATGATCCCAAGAGAGACAATCAGCGTTGTGGCGCCTGCCGGAGGATGACTGACATCGAAAAGAACCATGAATGCGGCCGTAGCCGAGAGCGAAAGGGCCGCTGCCAGGATTCTTGGCCAGAAAACTCCTGGATGTACTCCGAAAGGCATCGCCCCTGCACCCGTGACAATAAATGCCGCATAACCGCAGATGAGTCCGATAGCGTGGCCAAGAACCGTGTTTCGAGGGCTTGAGGTCCGGCCAAGAGGCGTGAAAAAGAGCAGATACGCTGTGGGTCCGAGCGACGGAAAGACAAATGGGTTTCGGCTCACCAGCGCAAGCAGCGCAAGCACTCCGATCGTGATGAAACCATTCACAAACACGTAGACGGACCGGACAAGCCGCGGCGGGAAGTGAAACAATAACCAACTGAGCCGGAGCTTTCGGAAGAACGACAAAATATGGTCGACGCCGGCATGTTCCTGGGGGGAAGCATCACTATTCCTCATCAAATGTTGGGCAGCAGATCGAAATACTCATCGTCTTCGTTTTTGCCGCCTTCTCCTTTGCCAAGCGATTTTTCCGATTCAATGAATTCAATCCGCTCGATCCATTTGACCATCTTGTAGCCAAGCTGATTTTCTACACGCAGCCGAAGGGGTGCTCCGTACGCCTGCGGAAGTCGTTGTCCGTTCATTCGCGAAGCCAGGAGGCATTGCGGCTTTTGCACGTTCTCAAGGTTCTGTGTGTCGTAGTAGGGTCCGCCATAGAGGGCTTCGCCAAACGAGAAAAAGGCGACAACCTTCGCCTCGGGTTTTGGCTGCACCAGTTCAATTAGCTTCCGCATGGGAATCCCGCCCCACTTGGCGATGCCACTCCACCCCTGGATACAATGGTGCATGGTGATGTCCTCAACCTCACCCAGGCGATCCAGATCGGCGAGGGAAAGCTCCACCGGGTTCTTGACCAGCCCTCCCACCTTTAGGCGGAAATCGTCAAACCCGCTTTCGGCCAGGTGCTTCCAGTCTTCGCGGATTGGCATCTTTCCATTGGGCCAGAAGTAAGGAGAGATTTCCTTTTCCGTGTACTTCTGCTGCGGCTGGAGCCGATTCAGCGTAAGAAGCTGCATGGGATAAGTCACAGACTTGAGGGCGTGCTGAAGTCCGCGCGGATGATTCCAGGAAATGTAATGCGCCACAACCCAGGAGAGCGCAACCACGCTGATGCCGACCAATCCGAAGTACATCCCCCTGGGGCCGCGATCGTCAGTGCCCATTACGATGTGGTTCATGTTGCGCGCGAATCCGGTCATCACGATCAGCGTCACGTGCACAACCAAAAATGCAAGGAAACTGAGCATGGTGAGAAAGTGGATGGAACGTGCTGATTGCCGGCCCCCGAATATTCGCGCGTACCACGGAAACCGGTTGACCACCGCCGGAGACATTGCGATGCCGGTGGCAATTGCCAGCGGGCCGAACACAAAGACGACGGTGAAGTAGGCGATCTGTTGCAATGCGTTGTAGCCATAAAATCCGTTTGGCTCCGGCGGCAAGTGAAACGTCGCGTAGTGGACCCACGTGTTCCATGCCTGCAAAAGAACCAATGGGGACGTTGGCACAATGCGCCGCCATTGCTCGGTGTCAAAAAGCATGATGATGAAGACGATGCCGGTGATGATGAAGCCGTGCACGTCGATGAAGTGCCAGACCCGCGCAATGCCAATGGTGTGCCGGTATCCCGGGGTGCCCACGACCGGCGAAATGTAGCGCGCATCATCTTTCGCGGTCCAGATGCGGTCGCGTGGAACTTCCAATGGCGAAAACCGAATCCATTCGCTTCCCGGTGTGCACCCATCATTGAAATAGAGACGAGGGTGGTCCATCAGGATCGAAAGCCCGCTCCGAATCAGCATCATCACGAAAAGAAAGTTGAAGAAGTGGCAGTAGCGTACCCATACGGGAAAGCCGTGTGGCCCCGCAAAATTGTTTGGATATATCTGCGGAACGGCCGGAACAC
>JASHTY010000234.1 GCA_030040315.1 Terriglobia bacterium
ATTCCTGACGGCTTCGGGTCAGCTTTCTTCGCGACAACGGGATTCAACTCCGAGAGGTCGCAGGAAACGTCGCCGGCCTCACAGGCCAAAGCGTTGCGTTGCCGTTGTGCTTCCGCGACTTCCTTATTCTCTGCCTGCGTCAGCAGGGACTGATCGCAGAGGGCATCACCGGCCTTACAGGCCAGCAGATTCCTGAAGTGGCCGACCGCGGTCACCTCCCTGGTCTCCGCTGGCGTCAGCGCCGAGGTGTCACATTGCAATTGGCCGGTCTGGCACACCAGCAGATTGTGCTCACGGTTGAGCCCCTTGACCTCCGCGCTCTGAGAGGGGGTCAGCAAAGAGACGTTGCAAGTGACGTTGCTGGTCCGGCAGTTCAGGTAGTTCTGTTCCTTCTCGAGTTTCCCGGCGGACTCGGCCTGGGCGGGCGTCAGCAGGGATTTATCGCAATCGTCCTGGTTGGTTTCACACTCCAGGAGGTTGCGGCGATGCGCGGCTTGGTCCACCTGGCTGGCCTCGGCAGGAGTGAGCGCGGTGCGGTTGCAGTCCCCTTCTCCCGTATAACACGCGTTAAGGTTGCGATCGTGCTGGAGAGCGGTAATCACCTTCGCCTGGGGGGGCGTCAGCAAGGAGTGATCGCACGTCCAAGTGCTTTGCAAGCAGGAGCTGAGGTTCTGGGCGCGGCCGGAATCGGGGATTTGCGCGAAGGCGGCATAACTTAATGCGCCAAACACTAGGAAAAAAACAAATGCTTGTTTCATGGCATCCTCTGGGCGATTTGAGTTCGGAACCGGTGTTTTGGGGGTTCCACTGCGGCCAACGACTCGGAAAGGTTTCGGACGTTCGTCCTTGTTGACCTTACTGATCAGACATGCCGGGACATGGAGCCCCCGTTCGGAATTCAGTTCCTGTACTGAGCCAAAGCCGCCGCGTATAGCATCGTGGCAGCTCGTTCAGACGGCAAGGCCACGATGGGCGGGAGGGTGGCAGCAGCCCAGACGCTGCCCAACCCTCCCAACCGATTAATTCCCGCCTGTCAATTCCCTGACTGGCCCAAACTGGCTTGCTCAGTGCCCCGCTGAGCCGCTGAGGCGTTGGTGACTGCCTTGAGGCTGGGCTTGCGCTGCTCCCAGAGGATCCGCGCGTCTGCGACATCGTTTGGGTACGCCACGTCCGACGTCTGGCCCTCCGGCTCCAGAATAACGTCAGCCCGCCGGTTGTACGCCAGCCAGGTCGTCCGCTCATGGCGAGTTTCCCATTTTTCAGGTTTCTCAGGGTCCTGGGATTGCAAGGCTTCGACCTTGTTGATATCCATTTGCTGGTCTTTGCCCACCGCCTGCGTCCGGATCTCGTCGGGCGGAACGCCAAGCGACACCAGATAGTCCCGGATCAGGTCGGCGCGCCGCTCCGTGAGCGCCTGGTTGTACGCGCGCGAGGCACGCACATCGGCATGGGCCACAATCGTGAGCTGCGCTTGGTGATCGTACTGCCGATAATTCTCGAAATGCTTCGCCAGCTTGGCGAGAGTGTCCTTTTCACTGTCCAACAGCCCGGCATCGGGATGCTGCTTTGTGGGGTAATCCGTGGGGTAGAACAGGCTCGCGAGAGTAATCGGGGGCGGCGGATCGATTGAGCCCACAACATGCAGAGTGGCGGTCTTCGTAATGGTTCCACCGCAGGCATTCGAGGCTGTGAAGGTGTATGTGACGTCCTCATTGACGGGGCCACGGCGGGATTGATCGACATCGGGCGTAACGGTCTTGCTTCCGCTCGTCGCCTCGCTGCCGAAGGGCTCAAGGTTCACTGAGCTGGCATTGGATGCGGACCAGTTCAGGTTCGCGGAGTCTTGCTCAACGACCTTGTCACCAATTTTGTGGTAGCGGACTTCCGGCTGACTGAGCGCCAGCGTGGCGGCCGGCTGCGTGTCTTCATTGATCGCCACAGTACGCGTCACTTTTCCTCCCGGACCCATGGCCGTCAGCACATAGGAGGTGTTCTGGTTCGGCGTGATGCTGTGCTCGCCGTTGGCGGCAACCTTCCCGAGACCAGAAATGGATGTATCCACGGCATTCGTGGAATTCCAGTCGAGGGAAGTCGCCTGCCCGCAGGTGAGATTTGAATTCTGAGCAGACAGTTGCGCACTGACGGGGGCGATGGGAATGGTGGCACTGGCGATACCCACTTTGAATCGCGGCTGAGGCCCCATGCTCAGACCGGCTTTCCAATTCTGGGTCTTGGTTCGACCGTTGTCGTTGAGATATACCGTCAGATGCTGGCCAGCCTTGGGGGCGATCGATCCCGACCAGATCGTGTTTCCTTTACGGGTCACGGTCACCTGATAGGAGCCGGGCCTCACCAGCAGCCGCTGATGCCAAATCCAATCCCAATTGAACTCGTCAACGTGGCCGACGAAATAGCCGGGTGTCTGACCGGTCAGCAGCACCGCGGCGCGGGGGTCTCCCTTAAATTCAATTTCCGCGAAGGGACCGGCGACCTTGTTACCGGATGATTGAAGGCTAATGTTCAAATCCGCCGTCTTATGGGCATCGATTTGAACGCTCTGGGTTTTGGGCAGGTACCCATAGTTGTAAACACCAATGGTGTGACTGCCTGCGGCCAATTTAAGGGTCTGGCTACCATCGCGTATGGCCTTGCCGTCCACAAAGACGTAGGCTTGCTTGGGTTCAACATGAACTTTTAATTTGCCTGATTCCTGCGAGGATTGTGAGAACGCCGGGCCCGCGCACAACAAGCACCCGGCCGACAAAAAGAGGCCGACTGAAACCAGTAATCTGGTCTTCATAGTGAAAAACTCTCCTTATTCATGGATGGCTGGAGCTCTTCCCGGCGAGCGTTTCCGGAAGATTGCCGGGGCGAACCATTACGAATGGCGGATCCTTGTCGCCGCCTTCACACTGTGCCCCTGGCTCCGATGGATTTGAAGTCACCGGGGTCGAGCAGCCACTTCCAATATATCGTGATGCGATATGATTTTGGAGCGTTGCACGCTCATGAATATCGCACTGCGATATACTTGGCCGCTTCTGGGGACCGGCCCGGCGCAGGGGCGCCGGCCATAGTGCCGACCGCCCCGGTTTTTCAGTGCCGCGCTCGCCCGGATCCGCACAACCCCGCTCAGACTGGCTCGCCCGCCCACCAAACCTTTTGCGGGAAGAATTTAGGAATATCCGGTATCCTATGTGGCGCTTTTTATCCCTGCAGGGGGATTTTGTCTTATGGAGACTCGTCAGAATCGCAAGCATCCTGCTTTGCACAATGCGATGTGGCCGGGTGTAGTGGGAAAGGGAGCCGGATCTGAACCTCCCATCGATCTTGACACCATGCTGCGGCTCACGGCGGCGGCCGAAGTGGATGGAATAAAATTTGACGGCGTCGATTTGTTCCTGACGAGCCCGCACACGGATATCGATTCAAACGATGAAGACCTTAGGAAGCTGTCTGACAAAATTGCTTCCTTCGGATTGGTGATCGGTTCACTGGTGGCGCCCGTCTGGGGAGCTACTGGAGGCGGGTCGGCCATTGGAAATCAGGACGAGCAGAAGAAGTTTCTGAAACAGGTTCGAAAGGCTTGCCACATTGGCCGGCGATTGCGTCAATTGGGCATCCGAAGTTACGGCATCATTCGCATCGATTCGGCAACCAGCACGGAGCAATGGTTTAAGGATCCGGAGGCGAACACCCGGCGCATCGCCGATGTCTTTCAACAAGCGTGCGGCATCGCCGATGACCATGGAGAAAGGTTGGCTGCCGAGGGGGAAATCTGCTGGGGCGGAATGCATAGCTGGAAGCGCATGGTCCAGCTTCTGGAGATGGTTGGCCGCCCGAAAACTCTGGGCTTCCAGGCTGATATGGCTCATACGCTGCTTTTCACTCTCGGCTACAATGCCCCGGAGGACCGGCTCCTGCCTGAGCAATTCGATTGGAGCAGGCATGAGCAATTCGAAAACGCCTACCGATTGCTGACCAGCGCCCTCAGGCCCTGGACGATCGATTTCCACGTCGCGCAGAACGATGCCACCGTGAAGGGCTCAGGATCGCACGATCGAACGGGGCGCCATTGCCTTCCCAACGACCCGAACGGCAGACTCGACATTGTGCGCGATTCCGGCTATTGGCTGCGTGACGATAAGGGCGAACCAACCCGCGCCTTCCAGCACATCTGCTGGGACGGCTGCATGTTTCCCAACGACGTGATGAGGAATCCCGGGACGTGGCGCGACATCCTCGCCACACTCATTGCCGTCCGCGATGCGCACGGATGGGATTGAATTGTTGCCGCATAAGACTTCCTCCAAGGACCTTGAGATGAGCAAACCACCGTTGAGAATCGGCATTGTTGGATACGGCTTCATGGGCAGAGCTCATTCCAACGCATACCGCAGGGTGCCGAACTTTTTCGATGTTCCATACATTCCGGTGCTGAAAGCAGTGTGTGCGCGCAATCGTGCGCGGGCGGAGGCATTTCAACAGACCTGGGGATATGAATCGGTGGAGACGGATTGGCGGAAGCTGGTTGATCGCAAGGACATCGACGTCATCGACATCGCAAGCCCCAATGACACGCATGCCGAAGTGGCCATCGCCGCGGCTCAGGCGGGCAAAGCAGTGCTTTGCGAAAAACCTTTGGGCCGCAACGCTGCCGAAGCGAAAGTCATCGTGGAGGCTGCGGAGAAGGCGAAAACTCCCAACATGGTCTGGTACAACTATCGGCGCGTCCCCGCGGTAGCGCTGGCGAAGGAACTGGTAAATGAGGGCAGGCTGGGCCGGATTTTCCACTATCGTGCAAGATTCCTTCAGGATTGGACCATTTCGAAGGACCTGCCACAAGGCGGCGAAGGGCTGTGGCGTCTCGACGTCTCAGTCGCCGGGAGCGGAGTGACGGGCGACCTGCTGGCCCACTGCATTGACACGGCACTTTGGCTGAATGGCCCTATCAATTCCGTCGCTGCAATCACTCAGACGTTCATCAAAGAGCGCCAGCACAACCTAACGGGTAAGGTGGAGAAGGTGGGAATTGATGACGCCTGCGCGTTCTTGGCGCACTTTGCCAACAGCTCGCAGGGCACGTTTGAGGCCACCCGCTACGCGCGCGGGCATAAGGCGCTGTACACTCTGGAAATCAACGGCGAGAATGCTTCCATCATCTGGGACCTGCATGACCTGCATCGATTGCAGTACTTCGACCACCGTGATGAGGGAAAGCTTCGCGGCTGGCGTTCGATCCACATCACCGACAGCGACCATCCCTACATGAAACACTGGTGGGTTCCCGGCCTGCAAATCGGATACGAACACACTTTCGTTCACCAGGTTGCCGATTTCCTGTGCGGACTGGCAAGCGGAAACATACCCGGGCCGAGTTTTCGCGATGGACTGGCTACCGATTATGTGACCGATGCGGTCCTGGCTGCGGCAAGAAGCGGCGCATGGGAAAAAGTGGCGGCATCATAGAAAACAAGCCGATGAGGGAGGAGTTTATTTTCACAAACTGGCGTCGCTGTCAAACTGCGACGGATACCAGGCGTTCGGGTCCGCAAGCTTTTCCGCCAGGCCCTGATGGGGAGTTTTATAAAAATACATCCAGCAAGGGAGCTTGCGCCCATAAGGGCAAAGCTGGCTGATGATCTTCATTTTTTTGGGGTGAAACCCGATGTTCTCAATCATATGGATGCCTTCCCTGCGGCACCTTTCGATGGCCCACTTGAGCATCGGCGCGAGCAACGCTGTCCCTCCATCCAGCGACTGAAAATCGATCAAGCGCATCCGGGTCAATCCTGCCGCAGGACTGTCATAGCGAAGGAAGATGGCATAGGCGGTAATTGCATCCGTGCCTGCCGTTAGAATCCACACCTGGTCCCTGCGGAGTGGAAATTTGAAATGCCATTCCAGCGCTTCGCGGTTGCGAACGGCGAGCAGCAGACTCGGATTGTTTTTCCTGAGACACTTCCAAAAATCGTCGAAGCGCGAATCGATGTTCTTGCAAAGCCGAAAGGCGTGTCCGACCCCGTTGGTGGGCACCGTGGGTAGTGAGAAAGCTTGTACGACCGCCAGCG
The DNA here is from genome assembly GCA_030040315.1 of Terriglobia bacterium. Lineage (GTDB taxonomy): Bacteria > Acidobacteriota > Terriglobia > UBA7540 > UBA7540 > Bog-366. The sequence goes on from JASHTY010000234.1 coordinate 6,072, forward strand.
CGCCGGCGAGTCCGAACCTCAATGGCTTTATGAATGGGCGCGCTTTTTCCCCAAGCCAGGCGGCGAGAAAGCCCTGCCGGTTGGTGATGGAAAAAACAGAACGCTCCCAGTCGCCCACCGGCACGCGCGGGGACTGGGAAACATTGAAGGAGTCGCGTCCCGCGGGACCCACCGTGGCATTCAGGAACAGGTCAACATTCTTCTGGGAGAAGTAAAGGTCGAGGAGGGCCAGGGAGTATGGCCGGTAGTTCGCGTCCACGACCCAGGCATGAGCCACGGCCGTCAGCAGTCTCTGTCCGGCCAATTCGTAAAAAAGCGGGATGTTGCCGAGATATCCGACAATCGTCCCGTCCGCACGCTCCACCACCCAACCTTTCGGCCAAGCGCTTCCAGCCGACAGATAGGCCGGGTTGTGCGCCCAGACGTGCTCCCACTCCTCGTAAGACCTGGCTGGCCGTTGGTAGGCAATCTGCAGCGCCGTGATCTGATCGTAATCTTCAAATCCTGCCTCGCGGATTTTCAAGATTGGAGCTGTCTTCTGAGCGCGATGGGTGCGCTGTTGGATCTCCATAAAAAATTCCCTCGGGGGTCGCCCGCAAGTAAGAGAGTTAATGAAAGGATGATCTAGGCGGGGACGCGGCAGGGCCGCACATGAGGCTCCCCTTCGTTCGAACTTGCGAGTCCATCCACCTCTGCCTGTGCCTCTGCGGATTCGCCGGAACGGAGACGTTCGATCTCCGCGGAGAGCTGCGCGACAGTGGGACCCTCGAACAGCGCAGCCAAAGGGACATCCACGCCGAATGCCTTGCGAAGCCGGGCGATAAGCTGGACTCCCAGAAGGGAATTTCCACCCTGCAAGAAGAAATTGTCATTCACTCCAACTTCCCTTGAGCCGAGCAAATCCTCCACCATGGCCATTACATCCTTTTGCAGGGCGGTCTGTGGTGCGACATTCAACCCGCTCCTGACGATGTTGGATTCATTCCGCGCAGGCAGGGCACGGCGATCCACTTTGCCACTGGAATTGAGTGGCAGCGCGTGGAGCGAAACAAAAATTCCTCGCACCATGTATTCGGGAAGGTGCCGCAGCAGAAAACTGCGAAGGTCTTCCCCATTCGGGACGCTCAGGATATCGGGTTCCGATTCCGCGGCGGGAACGATGTAGGCCACCAATTCCTTTTCCCCCGCGCTCGCGTCCCGTGCAATCACAAAGCTCGCCTGAACGGAGGGGTGCCGGCCCAGTGTGGCGACGATTTCACCGGGTTCAATTCGGTAGCCCCGGATCTTGATCTGATCATCCGTCCGGCCCAGGAATTCGATCTGGCCATCAGGAAGATATCGCGCCAGGTCGCCGGTTCTCTACAGACGGGCTCCATGCTCGGCGCTATACGGGTTGGTAATGAATTTTTCGGCGGCCAACTCGGGACGGTTTCGGTACCCGCGCGCCAGGCCTTCTCCGCTCACGCAGAGCTCACCCTTTGCCCCGGCAGGAACCGGTTTCAGGTTGTCGCCAAGCAGAATTACTCGCATATTGGTGATCGGCTTCCCGATCGAAGGCAAACTTTCCGCGGACCCGCCGGCGGGCACCAGGCCTGACGTGGTAACCACGGCACATTCGGTCGGGCCGTAATTGTTGATCAACTGGAAAGGCAAGCCGGCGGGCGGATAGTGGTGCAGCGTGTCAGCCCCGGTGAGCATCAGCCGGAGCGGGGTGGCAACCGGCCATTCAAGGCCCATCATCAATTCCGCCAGCGGCGTTGGAACAAAGGTGATGCTAATTGCCTGAGAGATGAGCCAATCACGAAGCCTCTCGGCATCGTTCCGATGGCTGTCATCAGGAACATGCAAGCTCGCGCCTGCGGCAAGATAGGGCCACAACTCCCACACGGAGGCGTCAAACTCGGGGCTTGCCACCAGGGTAGCGCGGTCTGCGGGAGTTACACGGAACGTTAGCCGGTGCCAATGGATCAAGTTCAAAACAGATCGGTGCGTGATCTCCACACCCTTCGGCTCGTCGGTTGAGCCGGATGTGTAGATGATGTATGCAAGACTTTGCGCAACTGCGCCGGTGGGGTGAGGTGACCCCGGAGAGCGCGCGATCGCTTCTGCGCCCGCCTGGAGGTCTACGACCGGGCATTGGTCGGATGCAATGTCTGCCGCCATTGTTCCCTGCGTGATCAGCAAGGCTGCTCCGCTGTCCCTGGTCACAAATTTCAACCGGTCCGGCGGCCATCGCGGGTCGAGCGGAACATAAGCAGCGCCGGTCTTTAGAATCGCCAGGGCGCTGAGAACGAGGTTCGGGGAACGAGGCAGACAAATAATCGCGGGGCGCTCTGGACCTGCGCCCCGCGATATCAAGTAATGGGCCAGACGGTTTGCGCGTCGTTCCAATTCACCGTAAGTCAACGGCTCCTGCTCGCCGGCGACTGCCAAGGTGTGTGGAGTGGCCAGGGCTTTCGCCGCAACCAGATCGGTGATCAGAATTTGATCATCAAAGGCCCGCGTCGCCCCAGGCCCGTCTGTGATTTGCACGTCTTGCCGACTGCCCTGCGAGTGCGCAGATGTGTATGTGCCGGGCTGTTGGCCCATAGTGGTGCCCTCCGTTGTAGCGGCAAAGGCCGCATGTCAGAGTCCAGGGCTCGGCGGCGGCAGCCGGTTGACCCTCCATCAGCATAAAGAGTGGGGAAAATACCGCAATACGGTGCACTCCTGACTTCCTGTCCGGTTTTTGCCTGATCGAAAAAATAGGTCGCGTATGCCAGACTCCAAGGTGCATACGAGGCAGGGGGTCTCGAAGAGCGGGGAGATGCCTGTTGCAGGGAGAGGAGT
>JASHTY010000235.1 GCA_030040315.1 Terriglobia bacterium
CACAAGGTGGTTTAGCTTGTTCTCACAAATCGAATAGGAGTCAACATCATGGCAGGGAACAAACTGACGATCAAGCTGACCGACGAGCAGCAGAAGCAGATTAAAAGCGCCACCGGCAAGAGCATATCCGAGCTGATGATCGACGTGGCTGCAACCGGCGATCTCACCAAGGGCGATCTCGATAAAGTAGCGGGAGGAAGCGCGGGTATCAAGCCTTGGTGAAAGCCCAGGCGGCGCCCCCTGATTGTGGGTATGAATTAGCAGCTCGCAACGCATATTCGGCCGGGCCGAATGATGAAATGCAATTGCAATTATCCGAAAGGAGACCATCAATGGCAGGAAACATTCTTACGATTACACTGACGGAAGACCAACAGAAGCAAATCCGGCAGGCCACAGGAAAGACGGTTACGGAATTGAATATCGACCTCGCCGCGACGGGCCATCTTAGTCAGAAGGACTTGGATCAAGTTGCCGGTGGGTCCTACAATAAGGTCTTTTAATAGCGAGCGGGGGCAAAGCCTGTCGAGGATGGCGCACAGAGGGAGGGGTGTGTCCTGAGGCGGCGCCCACGGGCCACAGAAGACTTGGCCGGTTTTGGGCACTCGTAACCTTCCAGGGCAAAACAGGAGGCAACACCATGGCAGGTAACAAGCTCACGATCGAGTTGACGGACGAGCAACAAAAGCTAATCCAGAACGCCACCGGGAATAGCATCACCAGCCTGAATGTTGAAGTGGCTTCCGCCGGCAACCTCGGCGAGCAGGATCTTGACGAGGTCGCGGGCGGCTGCTGTTCCGGTCAGCACATTCCTGCTTCAACGGAGTGAGGCGCGCCCTGGCGGGCGGTGAGCGCCAGTACGACATTCGAGCTTTGATCACGTTAAGGTGGAGCGCGTTAAGGGGTGCCGCCAGGAGCATCATGCGGGTGACTGGGCTGAAGTGTGCTGTAACTCAATCCAACACTGAGGACAAACAACCCATAGGAGGACAAGTATGGCAGGCAATAAACTGACGATCAAGCTGACCGACGAGCAGCAGAATCAGATCAAGACCGCAACGGGCAAGAGCATCAAGGAGCTCAACATTGACCTTGGGGCGGCGAGCCGGCTTACGGACAAAGATCTCGAGAAGGCGTCCGGCGGGGTGATTGCATTTGAAAGGGACGCCACGTAGGGAAACTTGAGATCGTTACCTTTGACGCTGTTGACGCCCTGCGCCGCGGCTCGAATAGTGCTGTGTCTTCTCAACGAATCGCGTTTGAGTGACTCAACCTATCTTGCGCCGAATAGGAGGCGACTTATGGCAGGAAACAAACTGACGATCAAGCTGACCGGCGAGCAACAGTCTCAAATCAAGAAGGCTACGGGCAAGAACATCCGCGAGCTTAACATTGACCTGGAGGCAACGGGTCTGCTGAGCGAGAAAGACCTCGGTAAAGCGTCAGGCGGATATCACGGCCAGAAAATCGCCACCGACTGAATTCAGTCTTAGGGAGGGAGAACTATGGCAGCTAACAAACTGACGATCAAGCTGACTGACGATCAACAGTCGCAAATCAAGAAAGCTACGGGCAGGAGCATCAAGGAACTCAATATTGACCTTGGGGCGGCGAGCCAGCTTACGGAGAAAGACTTGGATAAAGCCTCAGGCGGATCGTTTCGCATTGGAACCATAAAGAGCGACTGATCTCGAAGTTGCTGACATCGCTCGTGCGAGGCGTCACCCTTCATGCAGAACCGCCTTGATCTGCCGAGGGGCAGCGACGCCTGGGGAGAACTGTAAAGGGGCGGAGGTATAGCTGCCATGAACGACTTCAACGCCAAATGCGACCGCGCGTTTGAGCTTTTGGGCGGAGAGATGGATGCCCTGCTAATCGTTCCGCCCTTCGCGGATATTTTCCGCCCTTCGATAGGTGTTCATCTCCTTCAGGCGGCCGCGGAAAGGGCCGGCTTGCGGGTGCGCGTTCTTTACGCCAATCTCCTCTTTGCCGTGTTGAGCGGCGATGAGTTTTATGACGCGATCTGCTACGGCAAGTACGGCCGGATGTGGGGCGAACGCCTCTTCTCGGCTGCCGCTTTCGGCCTGCCGCCGTTGGGATTGGAACCCGAAAAACTGCGAGAACAGATCGCGAGCCCGGACCCGTCGCGACGCGGCAAAGTAGTGACCTTCGAAGATCTGGCAGCGTTGGAGCGGCAGGTTGGCCCCTACTGCGATGCGCTGGGCGAGCGCCTTGCGGGACCGCGATTCCGCGTGGCGGGAGCCACCACGACATTCCAGCAAACCGCAGCCTCGGCCGCTTTGTTGGCCCAGGTCAAGCGCTTCAAGCCCGACACGATAACGGTCATTGGCGGCGCCAACTGCGAAGGCGAAATGGCCAGAGGAATCGTCTCGCTCGGCGCGCCCATCGACTACATCTTCTCGGGCGAATGCGAGTCTGCCTTTCCGAAATTCCTGCGCCGCGTGGTGGCGGGCGAACCCTTGCCGTCCGAAAGGATTGTGCAGGGCGAAGCCTGCTTTGATATGGATGCGCTGCCGGAGCCCGCCTTCGATGAATACTTCGCGCAGCTTACCAACGCCTTCCCTTCGTGGCAGGAAGACAAGAAGGACGTCTGGCTGCCTTACGAGAGCAGCCGCGGCTGCTGGTGGGGCGCCCGCCACCACTGCACCTTTTGCGGGCTGAATGGCGAGACCATGGCTTTCCGGGAGAAGTCCCCCGAACGCGTGATTGCCGGAACCCGGCGGCTGCTGGAGCGCTACCCGACGCGCCTTCTGGCCATGATCGACAACATCATTCCGTATTCCTATTTCCGCACGGTGCTACCCCGCATGGCGAAAGATTTCCCGCCCGTGCAAATGTTCTACGAAACCAAGTCCAACCTGACGCTCGAACATGTGGAGCTTTTGCGCCGCGCCGGTGTGGACCGAGTCCAACCCGGCATTGAGGCGCTGTCCTCCTCCCTTTTGCGCCGCATGAAGAAAGGCGTGCTGGCACGGCAGAATCTGGCGCTGCTGCGCTACGGTCGGGCCGCCGATCTGGGCATAACTTGGAATCTGCTCTATGAATTTCCAGGTGACCAGCGCGAGGACTATGATGAAACTCTGGCGCTTATTTCTCTGATTCACCATTTGACCCCACCCACCGGAATCTACGCGGTGAGCATCGATCGCTTCAGTCCGTATTTCAACGAACCCGCCTCCTACGGCGTCTCGAACCTGCGGCCGGCGGCGGGTTACCTCTGGAGCTTCCCGCCCTCCACCGATTTCAAAAGCCTGGCCTATCACTTCAGCGGCGATTATGCTTGCGCTCACGCTTCCCATCCGGAACTGCACGGTTTGCTCGAACGGGCATATCACGATTGGCGCGATTCCTGGAAGGTCGGCTCCGCCGCGCCGGCTCTCAGTCTCACTCGCGGCGGCGACGGTTACTACACGCTGATGGATACGCGCGGCCTGGACGGCACGGACATGTTCCAGTTCCTCGATGAGGATGAGGCGCGCACCATTCTGATCGGCGGACCACTCGACCGCCAGCCGCTTGCCGATTGGGCTATCGAACGCAAGCTTGCTGTGGCGCTGGATGGCTGGTGCGTGCCGCTGGCCGTGACGGACGTTGAGACCTGGCGACGATTTGAAGCGCGTATTCCGCAAACCGTCGCGCAATTGCTCCCAACCACTGCTGAAAGCAAGCCTGTCGCATCCGCCCTCCACTGACGCCTTACACCCGCCAGGGTGGTTATTTCCAGTCAATCTGCTATGATTTTCACTTTCTTTCAGGCCGCTGCGGTTTGATGGGTCCAGCGGCTTGGAACAGTCACTATTCTTATGAAGGGCTGCTCGCATTAGCAACCATGACAAATCAACCAAAGAACGGATTGATCGTAATCGCCGGGGGGGGCGGATTCATCGGCGGAGCCCTGGTGAGATATTTCCAGGAACGCGGCTTCACGCGCATTCGCGCCATAGATAAAAAACCACTGCCCGAGTGGTACCAGCACGTGCCCGGCGTGGAAAGCTTGTGCCTCGACCTGAGTGATCGCGAGAGCTGCGTTCAGGCCTGCGAAGGCGCGTGGGAGGTCTACAACCTGGCCGCGGACATGGGCGGCATGGGATTTATTGAGCGCTTCCGCATCGAATGCTTGCGCAGCGTGCTGATCAACACTCACCTGATCGAAGCGGCTTATCGCGCGGGAGCGGAGTGCTACTTTTATTCTTCCTCGGCGTGCGCGTACAACACGGAGTTGCAGAAGGACCCGAAGGTGCGCGCGCTAAAGGAATCAGACGCTTATCCGGCCATGGCCGAGCGCGGCTACGGGTGGGAGAAACTCTTTTCCGAAATGGTCTGCGAAGAATACTGGGCCGAGCGGGGCATGAAGACTTTCATCGCGCGCTTCCATAACGTCTACGGACCGTTTGGAACCTGGGCCGGCGGACGTGAGAAGGCCCCCGCCGCGATGTGCCGCAAAGCCATTGAAGCGCGCGATAGCGGCAGCAATAAAATCGTGATCTGGGGCGACGGCACCGCCACCCGCAGCTTCATGTACATTGACGACTGCGTGAAAGGCATCGACATGATTACGCATTGCGAGGACCTGATCGCCCGGCCCATCAACCTGGGTTCGAGCGAGCTCGTTTCCATCAATCAACTGGTGGACATTGTGGAATCCATCGCAGGCATGAAGCTGCATCGCGAGTACGACCCCAAGGCGCCGCGCGGAGTGGCGGGCCGCAACAGTGACAACACTATGATCCAAAGCATTCTCCACTGGGAGCCGCGCACCCCGCTTCGCGACGGCATGGCCAAAACCTACGCCTGGATCGCCCAACAGTACGCCGACCGCAAAGCCGGCAGGCGCACGGTGAGTTAAGCCATGGCCAAGAAATTCAAGGACCTCACCGAGCGCGAAATCCTGGCGCTCGCCATCACTCTCGAAGAAGAAGACGCGCGTGTTTACGGAGACTTCGCCGACGGCTTGCGCGAATCTTCGCCCGCCACGGCCA
>JASHTY010000236.1 GCA_030040315.1 Terriglobia bacterium
TTCATCTTGGTCACGCTGAGCTCCGCGAACTCCAGCGCGTCGGCGTTAATCGTTCCCTCCGCCACAATCGGCCCCGCCGGCTCGGCGGCATACACGACCGTGTTGAGCCAGCCCATCAAGCGAGCGAAGGGGTCGGGAGCAGAGCCCGGCGTGAGCTTCGAAGTTGTGCTCATGGCGCTTAAATTTACATCGTGCAAGTCAATCGAAGCGCCGTGGACCGCCATTAGGGCCGGCCCCGGCGACCCGGAGGGCAGCAGGTTGGCGGCCGAAACCTCTCCGCCCTTTACGGTGAGTCTGGAAATTACACCCAGGGTGAACGTAGACCCGCTGCTCCCCGAAGAAGCCGCAGGCGCGGGCGACTGGGGAGGCGGATTTTCGAAGTTCCATTTGCCCTGCGTATCCTCGAGCATGTTGATGTTCAGGTCGGTCAAATTTAGCGACGTGATCTCAACCTGGTGATGAAGCAGCGCCATTCCGTTCACGGCGACTTTGATGGATTTGGCCTTCACAAAATCGCCGGCGGGAAAGCCCGTGGGATTGCCCAGGGAGAAATCATCCACACGAATCGCCACTTGAGGAAAAATGGAAAGAGCCAGGTGGCCAATCTGCGTGGGCTTGCCCGTGGTTTCCTGAATCTGCGCGGCAACCTGCGGCCGGTAGCGATCAACATTCACGAGCATGGGAACGATGATCGCCAACCCCAGGACTATCACCACCAATACAATGACGACAATGAGCGAGATCTTTTTCCCTTTGGACATGGGGCATCCTCCCGGGAAGGTGACTAATGGATTTCGGTTCGCGCCTGTAACCTGCGGCTGTGGCTGGCGCGAAATCCGATGCCGGGATTTTACACCATTTCGTGCTCTGGCGCTTTTTCAGGGGTTGGGCGGATTGTTGGGCGGTTCGGGGGCGGGCTTAGGCGCTTCGGGAGGGGACTTGGGCGCCTCGGGGCCGGACTTTGCCGGCGGCGGTACGCGCGTAAACTTCACGCTGTAGTAGTCGAAAAAGCTCTTGCCGGGAGGGGCCGCCTGGACGGTCTCGGTAAACTCATCGGGCCCGGTTCGCGCCCAGACCCGGCGAAACAGCCAGCCCGGCGGGGGCTCGTCGCCGCCTTCCGGGTTCAGGATCAACTCCGCCCCGCTGATGGTCAGCCGGTAGCGCGTGATGAATCCAAGGCTGGAGAAAATCCGGAGAATGAACGCGCTGTGGTCAGGGCTGGCGCTCACAAATCCAATCCACGATTCCTGGGTGGCCGGTACCGTGGGAGTGGCGGCGAGCGAAACTTCCCCATGAAAGACCATGAAGTGCTTGTCCAAGTCGTAGTTCACGGAAACTTTCAGTTCGCCGGGCGGGCTGTTGGGAAGGGTCTTACCCGTCCACTGGCCCTGCAACCAATCCAGCGCCGTGAAGTCCGGCGGAGCGGGCGTGGGAATTTGATATTGCACGGGCGGTTTCTGCTTGGCGGGTGCAGTGGCGCCGGCCAGCCCGCAAAAAGCGGCCAGAATAAGTGCCGGCGCGCGCACTATCCTGCCGGAATTCCGGTGATGTGCCGTCGGTGCAATTGAAATGACGCTGGTTGCCTCCGAAGAATTTGTGTGTTTCTGATTGAGCATGCGCGGCAGGAGGAGCGACCTCATGGGAGAATTTGGTGTGCGCAGCGAAATGCCATTCCGTGACCGAAGAGTGTCACGCCGCCGATTCCGGCGGAGCGAGGCCCTTTTCCTTCAAAAGTCGAAGCGCCAGGCTCAGCATGTCAGTGGTGGTGATGATCCCTTTGAGTTCGCCACCCTCCACAACCGGAAGGCAACCGATGCGATTATCGTAGAGAATCTGGCAGGCTTCATAAACGGTCTTTCCCGGCTCGATGGTCATGGGATTGCGCCGCATGATTTTGGAGATCGGAGTGGTTTCCATCAGCCGGTTGTATTCATCCGGCGGAATTCCCGAGAGGACGGAAGGCGTGTAATGCTTCACGTCCCTCTCTGTTACGATGCCCACCAGTTCAGAACCGTTCACGATGGGGATGTGCCGGAAGCCGCCGCGGGCGAGAAGCAGCGTGGCGTCAAGCAGCGCCTCGTCCTGGCGCAGCGTGGTCAGATCGGTGGTCATGATGTCGCGGACTAGCATGCGTAGTTTCCCGGGCGCGGAAGACTCGCCGGTTCACTCATACGGTCTTGGAAGAGGCGTGCGCCTCGTCAGACCATCTGTCCGCCGGGAAGGTGATTTCCCAGAAACCCGGCGGATCAAGAATTTCAAACCCGATTTCGAATGCCAGATCCTTTGCTCCCGCGGCCTCCCACACGACGCGTCCGCGCGTGAATCGCTGCTTGTCGCGCATGCGAATATGCAGCGTCGTGCCCTTGGGGAAGCTCTTGCGGCTGCGGATCATACCTCCGTGCAAACTTACCACCAGCGTTTCCACCGGCTCCCATTCGGCCGTCGGCGGAGCATTGGTGGGGCTGATGTAAAGAGGCACGCGCATGACAATGCGCAGGCTGCGCCGCCGGACCTTTCGCTCTGTGGAAACGCCTTCTATCCGTGCCATCCGAAGCCATCTTCTTTCACGAAGATTGTGCCTATTTTCTCCCGTCATAATAGCACAAGCTTCCGGTCACGCAAGAGTACCAGAGTCCTATGCCGCCGGCGGCGATGGCTACATCGCCCAGGCCGAATCCCAACTCCCTCAACACGCACCGGCGAAATCGGCTCCCATGATTTTGACAGCGGCGTGCCGCTGTGTGAAGATTAGCGCCGGAGAAATCATGGCTAAAAATCGTGGTGCACGCATCATCATTGCCCTCATTCTGTTTGTCCTGGTGTTCCTGCCCCTGCTCACCAACGGTGTAGGTTTGCTGGTGGACTGGCTGTGGTTCAACCAGGAAGGTTATCGAGAGATTTATGTGACCATTCTGAAGGCGCAGCTTGACCTGAGTGGAATTGCCGGTGTGGGGTTCATGTTGGTCGCCGCATTGAATCTCCTGGTTGCCCATCGGGTGGCGCACCGGCAGGGGATTCGGATTCACGGCGAATACATTGAATTCGCTCCCCTGGAGAAATTCGGCGGGCTCTTTCGATGGGCGATCTGGGGCGGTGTGCTGTTTGCCGGCTACATCGTGAGCCAGTGGGGAATGGGCCATTGGCGCATCTACCTGCGCGCGCGGCAGGTGCCGTGGATGGGCGTTGCGGACCCGCTCTTCGGGCGCGACCTGGGCTTCTACCTTTTTCAACTGCCCTACACGTGGTTTCTTTATCATCTGGCGCTTATCACGCTGATTGGCTGCCTGTTGAGCGCTACGTTTTTGTATCTGGCGGAGGGCGGCGTGTGGATTACGCCGCGCGGACCGGTGATTGCGCGCGCGGCGCGGGCCCACTTGATGATTCTGGGCGGAATTCTTTTCCTTCTGATCGCCTACCGCCTTCGCCTGGCCATGTACGATTTGCTCTATTCGCCGCGCGGAATGGTGTTCGGCGCGGGCTACACGGACGTGCACGCAACCCTGCCCGTGTTGTGGGTCCTGCTGGTTCTGGCAATTCTCACCGCCTTGATTTTCTTCGCGCGCGC
>JASHTY010000237.1 GCA_030040315.1 Terriglobia bacterium
GTACAAGAATACAGTTACACCTGAGAACCAATGGATCGAATTTGATCTGGAAGGCACAGCCAGCAACCGCAGCGCCATCGGCGCCGAGGTTACGATGTATTGGAATGGTCAGCAACAGATCCAAGAGGTGACGGGCGGCTGCGGCTTTGCCGCCGAGAATGACCGCCGCCTGCACTTTGGACTTGGAAAGAATCCAAGAGTTGAAAAGGCGGTTATCCGCTGGCCGTCGGGAAAACTCCAAACTATTGATCATCCTGCACCGGATCAATTCATTAAGGTGAAAGAACCCGAATGAGCCAGGCGACGGCCGTCAATCCCGGGCTCGCCGCGCCTCCGCCCAGGCGAGGGATGTTCAAGCCCATTCTCGACAGTCGTTATCTGCCGCCCATCTTTATTACAACGATTCTGCTTGCCGGCAATCTGACTTTCGGCATGCTGGAAAGCTACCAAAAGACTTTGCTGGCCATTGCCACAAGCATTGTGTGCGAGCTCGTGCTTTCAAAGCTGCTGCGAGGGCAGTGGCCACACCCCGCCAGCGCCTACATTACCGGTATCAGTGTGGGAATCCTGGTGCGCTCGCCCGCCTTTTGGCCTTATGCCCTCTGCGCGGCACTTTCCATCACATCGAAGTACGTGATTCGCGTGAAGGGGCGGCACATTTTCAATCCGTCGAACTTCGGCATTTCGGCAATGCTATTCCTTGCGCCCGAAGCGGTGGCGACATTGAGCATCCAGTGGGGGAATTATCTGTTGCCGATGGTGGTCATCTGGATTCTGGGATTTGTGATCGTGTGGCGGGTGAAGCGGCTGAACATTTCGGCGACTTATGTGATTTCCTTCCTGGCTTTCGCTTTTTTGCGCAGCCGAATCGTCGGCAGTCCCTGGCAATCAGAGGTCGCTCCCATTACCGGCCCGATGTATCAGTTGTTTGTCTTCTTCATGGTCACCGATCCGAAAACAACTGTGCGCTCTAAGAAGGGGCAGTGCATTGTCGTGTTCCTTGTGGCCGTCGTGGAAATGATTCTGCGCTTGAATCAGGTCGTGTACGCGCCATTCTATGCACTGTTCCTGGTTGGCCCTTGCGCCCTCCTGACCCAAATGTGGCTCGATTCCCGTCGCGCTGGGGCGCCCGAATTGATGGCGGCCCATTGAGCATGAGACTTGAAAACTTGCGACAGGGAATTCCAATTGCCGGCCTGTGCCTGACCGCCGCTGCGATTTGCCTTTTTGCCGGCTGCGGCGGCAGTCAGACCGCTTCGGAAAAATCCCCTTCGCCTGCTTCGGGAGAGAATGCCACGGCGCTGGCGGTGCCGCCCACAACCGCCACGCCCTCCGTTTCCGATGCACAAGAGCATGCGAACGCAACACGTCCCTCCGGCCCTGTTACCTTCACCGACGTGACGGCGCAGGCCGGCATCCACTTCAAACACAACAGCGGCGCGTTCGGAAAGAAATATCTGCCGGAGACGATGGGCAGCGGCGTTTGCTTTCTCGATTACGACAACGACGGCTGGCAGGACGTTCTGTTTGTGAATTCCCAGGACTGGCCCGGACATCAGTCGGGCAAGTCTTATCCTGCGCTCTATCACAACAACCACGACGGAACGTTTACCGACGTCACGCACCAGGCCGGCCTCGACGTTGAGATGTACGGGCTTGGCTGCGCCGTCGGCGATTATGACAACGACGGCTACGATGACATTTACATCACCACGGTCGGGTCGAACCACTTGTTTCATAACCTGCGAAACGGCACATTTGCCGACGTCTCGGCAAAAGCCGGCGTCAGTGACCCAGGATTTTCCGCCAGCGCGGTCTGGTTCGATTACGACAACGACGGCAAGCTGGATCTGTTTGTCGCGCACTATATCGAATGGTCTCCAGAGACCGACCAGTACTGCACCCTCGACAATAAGCACAAGTCTTATTGCACGCCGCAGAGGTACAAAGGTCAGAGCGCCAGCCTTTTTCACAATCGCGGCGACGGGACTTTCGAGAACGTGACCAAGCGCGCGGGCCTCTATGATCCGAGCTGCAAATCGCTCGGCGTCGCCCTGCTGGATTATGACGATGATGGATGGCTGGATCTGTTTGTTTCGAACGACACGGAGCCGAACAAACTGTACCACAACAATCACAATGGTACATTCAGTGAGGTCGGCGTGATGGCAGGCGTTGCGTACAGCGCGTCGGGCACCACCCGCGCCGGCATGGGCACCGATGCCGCGGACTACGACAACTCAGGACGCCAAAGCCTGCTGGTCGGCAACTTTACCGATGAGGGGATGGCGCTCTATCACAACGAGGGTTCGGGTCTTTTTGCCGATATTGCCGGTGATAACGGCATTTCACGTATTTCCCTCAACTCACTCACCTTCGGGACATTCTTCTTCGACTACGATCTGGATGGACTTCCGGATATCCTGGCCATCAATGGGCACGTTTCTGATGATATTAGCGTGATTCAGCCAACGCTCAGGTATGCTCAACCGCCGCTCCTGTTCCGCAATTTGGGCAGTAATAAGTTCGAGGACGTATCCAGCAAGGTCGGGGCTGCCTTGCAGAAAACGATCGTTGGGCGGGGCGCGGCTTATGCCGATTTCGACAACGATGGCGATCTTGATCTCGCCATCATGGAGAACAACGGACCGGCACGCCTTCTGCGCAATGACAACGGCAACCAAAACGATATGCTGCGTATTAAGACCGAGGGCACGCGCTCAAACCGCGATGGAATTGGGGCGAAGGTTACGGTGATCACTGCCAAGGGCGTGCGCCTTTTCGGTATGGTGAAAACTGGTTCAAGTTACTTGTCGCAAAGTGAGCTGCCTTTGACCTTCGGACTGGGAAAACCGGAGGAAGGTAAACTGGTGAAGATCGAGGTCGTGTGGCCGAGCGGCCAAAAAGACACAGTCTCTGGCGTAAAGCCCGATCAATTTCTCACCATCCGCGAGGGACAGGGCATCATCTCAGCGGCACCTATTGCGTTCACCAAATCGGTCGCGGCAATGAATTCAAAACAGTGATCGAAGCCTCATTTGTCCGAAATATGTATCTATATTTCGGACGGCACCCGAACCCCATGAACCAACTTCAAAAAGCGCAGGAAAAAACGGCAACTCGGCGAAAAGTTCATCGGGGCCCGGCCCTTGACCTCAAAATGCGTGTTCTTCACCGGATGCGCGAAAATGCGGCGAGACTCGGCATGGCCTTCCAAGCCGCGTCAGCGTCATGGGAAGGAGGCCGTGCCACGGGAACTTCGCGGCCGACAAAGCCTGTTGGAATCAGGAGCGCATGACCACCCCGAAATTTCGCAAAATTCTTCGCCTGTTCGCCGGAGCGATTCTGGTTGCGGCGACGATCGCGAGTTTGACCGTCCATCTGCTCGCGGCGCGACATGCCAAGTCCAGGGTTTTGGGCCTGAATCAGGTGATCGCCTTCACCTACAGCCCCAAGGGCGCCGGCTTGAAGCAATTTCACTCCGCAACTTTGATTGGCCCGGTAGGGCCCGGCGACTGGAAGCAATGGCAGCCGCGCGGCGTGGTGACGGGCATTGGCCACACGTGGTTTGACCTGCTGCGCTCGCCCATTGAAAAGGCTGTAGACAACATCATTACGCTGGATGTGGGCGGGAATCCGCATCCGCTAATCATGATTGACGAATTCGGTTTCGACTACGGCGGCCTGATGGACCAAAAGGCCGCGCAGATTTTGCGACAGGTGAAGAGCCGGAAACCAGAATTGTCCCTCGCTGTCTTTGAAATGCGCGGGCCGATTTCCCAGGTGCTCGCGGAGGCCTGCCGCGACACAGCCGGCCTGATCATGATGGAGGGTTACGTCGGCAATTCGCGCCACTACTGGTCCCTGGCCATTGAAGCGTGGACGGCACGCCATTTCGGCATCCTGCCGAAAACCATCCTGGTGTTAGGAGTTGGAAAGGGCGGCAATCCCGGCGAAAACTGGGCCGAAACGAATCAGGAGCTGGAGCAGCAGATCCGCTTTGTCCGCATGATTGCGCCGGAATCGCCCGGGGTGGGGTTTTACGCCGGTACGCCGGAGCTGCTGTCCCGCGCCGACGCGTTGTGCGCTCATTTCTTCAAATTTCCCGCTAACGGCGCAGGCTTGCCCCAGGACGCGCGCGCGCTGGCCAACACCTTTACTCGCCGCTACGACAAACCGACTCTAGTGTTCTCGCCTCTGTATGTAGAGCCGAATTTCAACGAAGATGGCCAGGGCATCGCCAAACCGATCGTGATGCGTGCGTACCTGATCAATCTTGGCGACCAGGACGCCCAGAATGTCAAAGTTCGCTTGCGAAATCCGCCGAACCAGGGGGGCAAGGTATTTGCCGAGGGAGTGGTGCCGCTCATTCCCAAGCGGAGTGCCACGGTGGGTGTTCTTCCCGTAACCGACGCATGGAAAGTTTGGATTGGGGAATGGGTGATGGAAGTTGAAGCCACCGGCTGCGACTTGATCGATTTCAATCCCGAACCACCCGGCAAATAATTTCCTCCGACCGGTTTTGTAGCGCGGCTATCCCGACCCGCGAGAGTTTCGCGGCTGGGGACAGCCGCGCTACAATTCGCCCTACCAAATTGTTTGAACTGCGGCGCAATTTCGCGTATTTTCTTGACGCTGCTCGGGGGCGATGCCGGCGATGACTGGTGGCCGCACGTCCCTCCCGCGGCATAGAAATACAAAGGAGTCATAAATTCATGAGACCACCGAAGATGTCGAGGCGCGACCACTTGCGCCTTATGGGCGCGGGCGCAGCGGCGCTTGCCGGTTCAGCGGCGGGTGTGCTACCCGCGGGCGCGCAGACGCATGGCGAGCCCAAGGCGCCGGAAAGCCCGGAAGTCGTTGCCGACCGCGAGCGGCGCATGAAGTGGTGGCATGCCGCCCGCTTCGGGATGTTCATTCACTGGGGCCTTTACTCCATTATCGGCCAGCACGAGTGGGC
>JASHTY010000238.1 GCA_030040315.1 Terriglobia bacterium
CTCCCGTTCCTTCCAGCTTGGAGCAATCCATCGCCAGAACGAATTGTAATCCCGGCAGGCGCGGCCGCACGTTCACCACGCGCGCAAGCTGCGCGTCAGTCGCAACAACGATCCCCTTCGCAGCGGAATCACGCAGAATGTATTCAATGTCCGGCTCCAGCAGCGTCGTGTAGATCGGCACCGGAATCGCGCCCAGCCCCAGCAGCGCGTAATCGGTCAGCGCCCACTCCACTCGATTCTCGGAGAGAATCGCCACACGGTCGCCGCGCTCAACGTGCAGGCGCGTGAAGAGTGAGGCCAGCGCTGCAACCTTTCGCAACGCGTCCTGCGATGACATTCCCCGATATCGGCCATCGATCTTGGAAAGGAAACAATCGGGCTTCGAGTGTTTCGCGACTGCCTTCAGGAACAGTTCATTGAGCGTGGTGATTTCGGCCATTACATTTGCAGAGTCTATCATGATGCGGCCGAAAACCAAGTGCCTGTCGCGAAATGCCCCAATGCACGCTTCAGGTCACCAGCCGGCGGTCTCCCTTTTCCTCTCTCAAGTGATGGGTTAAGATTTCGTTGGAGTGACCCCCATGGCTCTGCCCGACACAGTCCAAGCCACCAGCGATTCCGCCGCTTCTTACCAACCCATCCGCGCCCCCAGGGGCACAGCTTTGAGCTGCAAAGGCTGGCAGCAGGAAGCGGCGCTGCGCATGTTGATGAACAATCTTGACCCTGACGTAGCCGAGCGTCCGCAGGACTTGATTATTTACGGCGGCGCGGGCAAGGCGGCGAGGAACTGGGCCTGCTATCACGCCATCGTTGAGTCGCTGAGGAATTTGGAGAACGACGAAACCCTGCTGGTGCAGTCCGGCAAGCCGGTCGGAATATTCCGCACGCACGAATGGGCTCCGCGCGTGCTGATTGCCAACGCCAATCTGGTGGGCCACTGGGCCACGTGGGAAAAATTCCGCGAGCTCGAGCGCATGGGACTGATGATGTACGGCCAGATGACCGCGGGGAGCTGGATTTACATCGGCACGCAGGGAATTCTGCAGGGCACGTATGAAACCTTCGCCGCTGCCGCGCGCAAGCACTTTGCGACCCAGGCAGGTGATGACCTGGCGGGCAAGCTGGTGGTTTCCGGCGGCATGGGCGGCATGGGCGGTGCGCAGCCGCTGGCCGCCACGCTGAACGGCGCGGCATTCCTGGGAATCGAAGTCGATGCGGAACGCATCAAGCGGCGCATTCGCTCCGGCTACTGCGATATCTGCGTCAACTCGCTGGATGAGGCGGTGCGCATTCTCAAGAATACCGTACGCCAGAAGCACGCGGTTTCGGTGGGCCTGGTGGGCAACTGCGCCGAGGTGATTCCGGAACTCGCCCACCGCGGCCTCGTGCCCGACCTGCTGACGGATCAAACCAGCGCGCACGATCCGCTGAACGGTTATATTCCCGCCGGCTTGACTCTCGGTGAAGCCGCCGAGCTGCGCGCCACGAAACCTGATGATTACCTGAAGCGCTCCTACGACTCCATCGCGCGGCACGTTCGCGGCATGCTGGCTTTGCAGAAGCTCGGCGCGGCGACGTTTGATTACGGAAACAACATTCGCACCATGGCGTATGAGCACGGCGGTGTGAAGGATGCCTACGATTTTCCCGGATTCGTTCCCGCCTACATCCGTCCACTGTTTTGCGAGGGCCGCGGACCGTTCCGCTGGGCGGCGCTTTCCGGCGAGCCCGCGGATATTTTCCGCACTGACGATCTGGTGCTGGAGCTTTTTCCCGACGACGCCATCCTGAGCCGCTGGATTCGCCTGGCGCGCGAGCGCGTGAAGTTTCAGGGGCTGCCGGCACGCATCTGCTGGCTGGGCTACGGTGAGCGCGCGCTGTTCGGCGAGCGCATGAACGACCTGGTGGCGCGCGGCGAATTGAAAGCGCCCATTGTCATCGGGCGCGATCATCTGGATTGCGGCTCCGTCGCCTCGCCCTTTCGCGAGACGGAGAGCATGAAGGACGGCAGCGACGCCGTGGCCGATTGGCCCGTGCTCAACGCGCTGCTCAACACGGCCTCGGGTGCAAGCTGGGTGTCATTCCATCACGGCGGAGGCGTGGGAATCGGCTACTCGCTGCACGCGGGGCAAGTGACCGTCGCCGATGGAACCCCCGAAATGGCCAAGCGCCTGAATCGCGTCCTGACCAACGACCCCGGAATCGGCGTCGCCCGCCACGTTGACGCGGGATACGAGGAAGCGGCAACGTTCGCGGTGAAGGCGGGTGTGAAAATTCCAAAGACTTAGAGCGGAACTGGAAACCGGAAATCTGAAACTCGAAACTCGCTGTGCCCTCTGGTTTGTAAGGTAAGTCTCCGCATTAAAAAAGAATGGTACCTGACCCTTTCCCCCTTTCTTTCCCCCTTACAAAGAAATGCACCGGACCCGACTCAATTTTTTCGTCTTTCTTTCGCCCCTTGGGACATTAAGCTATGGTTTTGGCAAATCAAACGGCGTAGTTTATCTAAAACGACTCGTTTGCAACACGCTCAGTGGAAAGGATAAAGGCCATGGCGCACAACCCGCCTGTATCAACCTACAAGGTGAAGAAGGGAGACACTCTTTGGACCATCGCCAAAACGCAGTATGGAGATCCCGATGTGTGGCCGATCATTAAGAAGGCGAATCGACTGGCGAAAGGTAAACTTATCCTGATCGGGCAAACGTTAACCCTGCCATCGTTAACGCACGGTGGCCCAGCTCAATCTCATGCCGTCCCCCACCTTTCAGGCGCCGGAAATATCATGCTCTCCGAGGCTAACCAGGTGGCATGTTCGGTGATGTGTCCGGGCTTCAAGATCGACCTGACCCGAAGAGTCCCGAAGATCGAAATCATCCGTCCTGGAGCACGAATTACGATTAAGCTGAACGGCGACCTCTCCTTTCAGGAGTGCAGGACCGATCCCAACATCGAGTTCTCTCAAAACGGCATAAATGTCACGACCTACAAGTCGGAGGTAAACACGAAGCTGAACATGCTCGTGAGCGACGCGAATATCAACTACGACTTGGCGCGGGGCACGGCGTCGCTCTCGTGTGGGTTGGCTGTCGCCGCCAAGATAGACGGCAAGGTATTTGCCACCTCCAAGATGGAGCCCGCGCCGCCTCCTCCCGGCGTCAAGTACATTTATGAGCCGCGCGCGATCAAAGGAAATTGGAACGGTTTCACGTTCGTAGGGACGTTTGGATACGAGGCAGAGGTCCATCCTAACCAGCAGAATCAGCCGAAATCCTTCGCTCCTGCTGTCAACGTACCGGGTGTGTGGGTGCCGCCTAACCGGCCGAATCAGCCGAAATCCTTCGCTCCCGCATTCAACGCACCGGGTGCGTGGGTGCCGGTGGCGATCGTGTTCGGAACTGCGGCACTGCTTCT
This sequence comes from Terriglobia bacterium, assembly GCA_030040315.1. Classification (GTDB taxonomy): domain Bacteria; phylum Acidobacteriota; class Terriglobia; order UBA7540; family UBA7540; genus Bog-366. Next base: position 3,415 of record JASHTY010000238.1, read on the forward strand.
GGTGGCGGATATGCTGATGCCCGCCAACATACCCGAAAACGCGGTGGAATTCTCCGAGGTGCTCGCCCTTGCCAGAGGCGCGGCCGCGTTACCATGACGAGCTTGGAGCGGGTAACGCAGCGGGTAGCGGCTAGCCACGACACGATTTGAGTGTCGTGGGTTCTTCGGCCATTCGGTGAGAACATCCCCAATGGC
>JASHTY010000239.1 GCA_030040315.1 Terriglobia bacterium
GCGCGCACGCCTTCCAGCAGCTCGCCCGAGCGCGCGACCAAGGCCACCGTGGCGCCCGCCTCGGCAAGCGACTCCGCCATTTGTTTGCCCAGGCCCTTGCTTGCTCCTGTGACCACCGCCACACGTCCATCAAGCCGCTGATTCATTATTGCGTCCTCCCTGAATGGCTTACTCCAAATATCGTCGAGCTGTAGAACTGTAGCGTGGTGTCGCCTTAAGTCCCTAGTCGTGGAAGGGCGGGGCTTCAGCCCCGCCGCCGGGAGTCGACCGGATTCTGGGGGCTTCAGCCCCTGAAGCCGGCGTAGCTTCAGGGCCTAAAGGCCTCGTCTGGCGTCCTCTCCACGGAGGCGGGGCTGAAGCCCCGCCCTTTCAGGTCCCGATTAACTGCTCCTACTTAAGGATGTAAGCCCTACGCTACAGCCCGCCGAAACCGCGCCGCCACGGGATACGCCGCGAACCCCAGCAGCAAGATGATCGTGCCGAAGAGCAGGCCATTGACGCCCAGCACCTCTTCGTGCTCGCCGTTGATTGCGGCAAGCGTGAGCATCAGCGTGGGCAGCACGCCAACCACGATCGCTCCTGCCAGTCCGCCCGGAACGCGAAAGGGGCGGGGAAGATCCGGCTCGCGCACGCGCAGCGCCACGAGCGCGATGAATTCCAGCACCAGGCTCGTGCCGTAGAGCATGATGTCGAGCGTCACAAGCTGTTCCAGGCCCAGACCAAGGCACAAGGCCCATCCGGCCGCCAGCACCACAATCGCCACCCAGGGAGCCCGCGTGCGCGGATGCACTTTGGCGAAGGCGCGCGGCAACATGCCGTCCAGGCCCATCGCCAGGGGCAGACGCGAATAGCTCATCACCAGGGCGTTGAACATTCCGAATCCGCTCATCATTCCGCCCAGCACCACTGCCACGCGCAGCCAGCGCCCGGCCATCAGCCCGGCCAGGTCCGCCCACGATCCGGTATCGAAGCCGGAGGATGGCGCGCCCGTGAGCGAGGCGGCATACGTCGGCAGAATGTAGCTGAGCGCGATCAGCAGCACGGCGGTCAGCATGGCGCGCGGATAGGTGCGCTGCGGCTGCTCCACGCCCCGCGCAATCGTTGAAGCGTTGTCCCAGCCCATGTAGTTCCACATGCAGATTAGCGTTCCGCCCAGCAATCCCACCGTGGAAGCCGGCGGCGAGGCGTGCACTTGAGCCAGCGCGCCGCGTTCGAACGGCGCCAGCGCCACCATCAGGACAAAAGGTGCCGATAGCAGGATGAAGAGCCACAAGGAAGTGAGCCCCACCAGGCGAATTCCCGCCAGGTTCAGCGCTACACAGGTGGCCACCACCGCGACTCCCACGAAGATCCTGTGATTTCCCACTCCCACCCAGGGCGCCAGGCGCGCAAAGTAATCGATGAACAGCGTGGGATAAATCGCCATATCAAAAACGCTGGCGGCGAGAGACAGCCAGGCTTCCTGAAATCCCCAGAAATTGCCCATGCCGCGCCGCACCCACACGTAGAAGCCGCCCTCTTCCGGCAGGGCGCTGGCCAGTTCGCCAATCATCAGTGCGGTGGGCAGGCTCCAAACCAGCGGTGTGATCAGCAGGATGAGCATGGCGCGGTGGTAGCCCGCACCCTGCACGATGTCTTCTGTGCCATACGTGCCGCCCGAGACCATGAAAAACGTCGCGGCCACCAGCGGCCAGAAGCCCAGCTTGGAAATTCCGGGCACTTCCGCGGAAACCTGGGTCGAATTGGAAATTGGAAGCGATGTCGCGGACAAGGTCGTCGTCTTTTGCCCTCGCGCCCGACGCGCGCTCGTTGAGAATTTGCGAATCGAATTCGAAGAATACAGGTTTCACGCGGGCGCGCAAGAACAAAATGGGTTGGTCGCTGCGATGTAACTTGCCGTGGCACGGGCTTCCAGGCCGTGTCATCGTCACGGGCAGGATGCCCGTGCCACAAAATCTTCACCTTGTGCGAAGATTCTGAGGATTAACGGGGGTTCTGCGTACCAGGAAAAGATAGTGAATGGAAGCTCAGCAGCGAATGGTCTTGCGCTTCATGCCCACCTTGCCGGCGGCCTCGACTTTGGCGATGCGGGCGCTGGCCAGCAGAACTTCGCAGGCGGTGTCGCCGACATCGACGGAAACGTTGCCAATTTGCTGGGCCGCGGCCTTGGCCTGTTTCAGCAGGGGCTTCACGTAGCTTCCCGTGGCGATCACGAATCCGTTCATGGTGTAGCGAACGCGATTCCGAGCGCTTTTGATTTGCTTTATGACCGTCTTCAGCAGCCTTTCAATTTCCCGCAGATCGAGCGCGGCGTCGGGCTGAGTGGCTACCAGGCCGGAGTACGTACACCAGCCGGAAGTCGCCACGTACTCATTCTTCGACTTCACCCAATTGCCTGCCACCTCCCAGGCATGAGGGCTTTCCACCGTAACCCACGGCACGGTGTACTCGGAAATCATGCTCATTCCGCCCGAGCCTTCGGCCCAGTCCTGCAACTGCTGCCTGGTCATCTGCGCACCATCGGCCACCATGCCGGCCAAGTACATGGCGTCCATGATTCCTGTGGAATAAAGCTCCAGTGCCAATGCCTGTTGACCCTTGATGGTTTTGGCGATGGTCTTTAGGTCGGCGACACTTACCCCCAGCGTTTTTTCCAAAGGCATGCCGTGGCGTTCGTAGGTTTTGCGCGTCTTATCGTTTCCTTTGCGGCGCAGCTCATCCATGACTGATTTGAGGTTGGGCATGGATTTCTCCAGGGGCAGGATTATACTGGAGGAACTTGTGATTCTCTGCACCTCTCAGCCAATTCGCTTATAATGTCACGCGCCTTAATCGTGCCGTGGATTCGAAGCTGCAATTTTGATTGCGGGATAGAGACCCCAGAAGAGGCCCATGAAAATCGTCGTTTGCATCAAGCAGGTTCCCGCCCGGGATTCGGCGCTGAAGCTGAATTCCGCGTCCACCTGGGTTCAGGGAGCCGACCTGAGTTTTGAAGTCAACGAGCCTGACATCTTTGCTCTGGAAGAAGGCCTGCGCCTAAAGGAAAAGCACGGAGGCGAGGTAATTGTCGGCTCACTGGGGCCGGCGCGCGCGCAGCAATCGATCAAGGAGGCTCTGGCCAAGGGCGCCGACCGCGCGCTGCACCTTGACGATCCGGCCTTCGCCACTCTCGACGCTTACGGCATTGGACGCGCGCTCTCAAAAGCCATCGAAAAAGAAAAGCCTGACTTAATCCTGACCGGCTTGCAGTCCGACGATCTCGGAGCAGCGCAAACCGGAGTGGTGCTAGCGGAATTCATGGGCCTGCCCCACTCCACGATCATCATGGAGATTCAGGCGGAAGGCGGCGCGCTGCGCGTCAAGCGCGAGCTGGAAGGCGGATGGTTCCAGTGGATCACCCTGCCGCTGCCCGCCGTGCTGACCATTCAATCCGGAATCAACAAGCCGCGCTACGCCACGCTGAAGGGCATCATGTCCGCCAAATCGAAGCCCGTAAAGAAGCTGACCGCGGCGGACCTGGGCCTGACGCCCGGCGACCTGGCCCCGCGCCAGCGCATTGTGAAGGTTTATACGCCCGTAAAGGCCGCGCAAACCGAGTTCCTGCAGGGAAGCGCCAAGGAAATGGCCGCGCGCCTGGCCGACAAGCTGAAGAATGAGGCGCGGGTGATTTAGGCGATTTCAGGAGGTTCACCATGTTCGTGCACATTTGGAGAATGCGCGCGCGCAAAAAGCGCGTGGATGAATACGAAAAATTCGGCAGGCAGATGACGCTGCCGTCGCTGAAGAAAATCGATGGCTGCATGGGCGCGCACTTCATCCGCGTCTTTGAGGCGCGCAAGCCGGAATACCTGTGGCTGGTGTTCTGGCGCGACCACAAGGCGCTGGAAAAGGCGCGCACCAACCCGCTGTGGCGCGACCAGATTAAACGCTTTGAGGCGGGGAATTTTTACAAGTCCATTCCACTCGAACTGGTGTGCGAGGTTCTGGAATCATTTACCTCGCCGGGCCCCAAGCCCAGGCGGATTGCGCGGCCGGTGAAATCCGCAAAACCCGCACCCGCGGAAGAGCGGGCTGCAGAGGAGCCCGCTTCCGCCGAGCCTTCCGCGCCGGCGTTTGCGGGGCCGACGGCGGAAGGGGAGTAGCCCCTATAATTTCAAATCTCATTTTTGAAATTTCAATGTGAAATTTCAAATCACTGACTCCCATGCCTGAACCATTCCTGGTCTTCGCAGAACACCAGTCCGGCAAGCTGACGCGCGCCACGTGGGAGGCGTTGGCGGCGGGCCAGCAGATGGCGAAAAATACGGGCGGCGCAGTTCGCGCGGTGCTTTTGGGAAGCAACGTCAGCGCACTTGCCGCGGAACTTGCCGCCG
>JASHTY010000240.1 GCA_030040315.1 Terriglobia bacterium
GGCGGCTGCTCAACCGCTTATTGTAAGGCCAGGCGAAGAGGCAGCTCTCAACTGAGACTCTGGCAACCGAGAATTTAGCGGTGATCTTCGATCGTCGCGCGCGAGGCGCTCCGTGTGCGCCCGGCCTGCGGCAGTCGGAGGCTGCCGCCGTAGTCAGGTCTCGCCCAGTACTCAATTCACGTGGCATGGTGGGTTCCGATGACGGATCGCGTGTCCATCAAAGGCCGTATTACGATCAACAACTCCGACGAGATGCGTCGAAGGCTCCGCTCATTGCTGCGTTTAAGGCCACCGCAGCTCACTGTCGATTTGTCAGGAGCCACCTATATGGATACCTCTGCGGTGGCCACGCTGCTGGAATCCGTTCGAATTGCCCGCGGCCAAGGCACGCGGCTGGTTCTGACGGGCCTAAAGGGTCAGCCGAGCCACCTTATCAGCTTCCTGGAATTTGCCCACTTGTTTGAGGTGACCGGGCAGGAGGCAACCCCGTGAGCGTTCTTGAGGACATCGGCGCTACGGTCATTCAACAGCTCAACTATGTAGGCGAATTGACCACTCAGTTCTGGTCAGGTCTGGGCGCCCTGACTCAGGTACTACCCGTTCTGGGCAAACGCGGACGCTGGCGGGCGGCACTCGTGCAGATGGCAGCCATTGGGACAGGCGCGTTGCCGATGATTGCGACGGTTTCGATGAGTGCCGGCTTTATTTTTGCGATGCAGAGTGGGGCCGAATTGAGGCGGTTCGGAGCGCTGCAGTTCGTCATTAACATCATCGGCATTGGGTTTACCCGGGAACTGGGTCCGTTGTTGACGGCAATCGTGGTGAGCAGCCGGTCAGGATCCGCATTTTCGGCCGAAATAGGAACGATGGTGGTGACCAATGAGGTCGCTGTGCTGCGAACCATGGGGCTGAGTCCAGTCGATTATGTGCTGGCGCCCAAGTACCTTGCCGCGGTGATCGTGGTGCCTTGCCTGGCCATCATGAGCGACTTGTTCGGCGTACTGGCAGGTGGGGCATACATGCTGCTCAGTACCAAGATGACCGTCGCGATGTATTTTCGCGCGGTCGCGGACGCGGTTGTCTTGCGCGATATCTCGAGCGGGCTTGTGAAGAGCGTGGTTTTTGCGACCATCATCGTACACGTCGGATGTCTGGAGGGATTCAAGACCCAAGGGGGACCTGACGCGGTCGGGCGCTCCACCACCTCCGCAGTGGTCAAGGCGACTTTGCTGGTGATTCTGGCGGATGTGCTGTTCACGGCCATCTTCTATTGGGCGAAGCTGGAGTAGCCATGGTCGATCCGATCATATCCGTTCGTGACCTCCACGTTGATTACGGAGACCAGCGGGTGCTGGAAGGAATAAACCTGGAGGTCAGGCGGGGCGAAGTCATGGTGTTGCTGGGGGGCAGCGGCGCCGGAAAAAGCACTTTGCTTCGCCAAATGATTGGCCTTGAACGGCCGACTTCAGGCCAGGTTTACGTGCAGGGCGTCGACATCAACGGCTGCTCCGAGAAAGAACTAAAGGCCATCCGCCGCACCATGGGAGTGGCATTTCAGGAAGCGGCTCTCTTTGGCTCGCTGTCGACCATCGAGAACGTGGAAATGCCGCTTCGCGAATTGACCACCCTTGCCGATCCCGTGATCGAAATCATGAGCTACCTGAAGCTAGTACGCGTGGGCTTGGGAGAGGCTAGTCACCTCCTGCCCGAGGACCTTTCGGGAGGCATGAAAAAACGTGCGGCCGTAGCACGCGCCACGGCGCTCGACCCGGAACTCTTGATCTTTGACGAGCCGTCGGCCGGACTTGATCCTATCGTAGCGGCGGAGCTTGACGAACTGATGCTGTTCCTGAAGCACCTGTTCGAGATGACCATGGTGGTGGTCACCCACGAGATGGCCAGTGCCTTTAGAATCGCTGACCGCGTGGCGTTTCTTTATCAGGGGTCACTGATTGCGGTGGAGAGCAAGCAGGATTTTCAGACTAGCACGGATCCTCGTATTCGACAGTTTCTCGACCGGATCCCCGACCGCCTTTCCGAAAGTGAGACGGTGCGGCGGCATTTGCGCGAACTGGTGGGAATCACAGGAGAATGACCATGAAGAACGTAGAAACCAAGGTTGGGCTGTTCGTGGTAGCCTGCGCCGTCGTGCTGGGTGCAACGGTTTATTATGTGACAAATGCGCAGTTCGGCCAGAACGTCGTTCCGTTCAAGATGTACCTTCGGGATGCGGACGGGTTGGAAAAAGGGACCCAAGTGCTGTTTGGGGGAATGGCGGTGGGCAAGGTGACCGGCCTGCGGCCTTACCCCGCGGATCCAACCCGCATCGAGATCTCTCTCGAAGTGAAGCAGGGCACGCCGGTTAATGCCCGGTCAGTGGCCAAGCTCGAATCGATAAGTCTGATGAGCAACCCGCTCGTTTCGATCTCGACGGGGGTGAACGACGCGCCCCGCTTGGCGCCGGGAGCAGTGATCCCCTCCGAGGAAACCATCACCATGGACGAGATGGAGCGCAAGGTTAGTGCACTGGCGGACTCGGCACAGGGTACGCTCGCGGCGGTGAGGAGCGATGTCAATAATCTTACTGGCAGTGCCCAGCTCCTGCTGGCAAATCTGAATAACGTCACGGGGGTAAAGAACCAGCAGCATGTTGCAGCGATTCTGACTAACGCCGACACGATGGTCGCGCAACTCAGGTCAAAGGTTGGGCCAACCGTGGACAACGTTAACGCGACCGTATCCAACATAAACTCCACGGTGTCAAACGCTAATGGCACCGTTTCGAACCTGAATGGGACTATCACTGCGCTTCGCGGGCCGATCGAGGCGGACCTGAATGAACTCCACGGAACTCTCGTGGCGACTCACGACCTTATCGGCAATTTCCAATTACTGCTCCGGACGAATGATCAAAATATTGACGATTCGCTGGAAAATTTCCGAATACTTACCGACAACTTGGACGACCTCACCGAGAGGGTGAAGGAACAGCCGTGGAGTCTGATCCGAATCAAGCAGCCCGCAGACCGAAAGGTTCCGCAAGGAGCAAACAAATGAAGATAAAAATTTTCGTTATCGCGTGTCTGGTGCTGCTCACGGTCAGCTGCATAGGCAAGATCAGGTATCCCGAATACTACACGCTCGAACTCGCACCTAATCCGAGGGCTGCTGCCGCCGACCCGCAGAGGCTTGGGACGCTGGCGGTGCGACCTTTTGTGACTCCTGAGTACTTGCGCCAGGGGCGGATTGTGTACCGTGAGGCTCCCGACGAGGTGGGTTTTTACGAGTACCACCGATGGGCTGCTGATCCTGGCGCCGCCATCACCACGGGAGTAATCGAGACGTTCCGTTCTTCGGGACTGTTTTCGTCCGTAGTGCCCTACGACGGTCACGCCAAGCCCGAGTATCTCCTGAGCGGTCGCCTGGAACGCATGGATGAAATCGATTACGGCGGCGGGGTGAGCGTGGAGGTGAAGCTATCTGCCCAAGTGGTAAATTTGCGCACCGGGGCCACCCTGTGGGGTGGCGATGTGGCAGAAACTTCAAGAGTTGAGAAGCGAACACTCGAATCCGTCGTCGCCGAGATGAGTAACGCTGTCCAGACGGCCATCGATCGGCTGATGGCGGACATGGCCCGGCACCTCGCCTGAGTGGGACACCCATCCCCGGGGTACGCCACTGGCACCCACGATTACCAGCCAGGCCCGAAGCACGAGTGCCCGACTCTACCCAGTATCATAAAAACGAATAACAACGGAAGGTACAAGATGGAGACAAGGATCAGTCGGCGAGCCACCGCATTTGACCTGACAAGTACCAAGCGTGCTCCATTGTAGGAAAAGACGGAGCCCAGCAGTAGGGCGGCAAGCAGGTAGATCCGCCCGGAATCGCCAAGGAACGCTGGCAACAGGGTGATGGGTATCAATGCAATTAAAGGCACCAAAGTTTGCCAAGCCATGAAGCGGGCTCGATCCCGCCCAAACGGAAGCACCATATAGTTGGCGCGTGCATAATCGTCGCGATACGTCCAGGCGATCGACATGAAATGAGGGAATTGCCATAACCAGACGATGACGTATAACACCCAGGCCTCCAGGCTCAGTCTTCCGGCTGCCGCCGCCCATCCGATCAGCGGAGGTACAGCTCCCGGAAAGGCGCCAACCAGCGTGCAGAACGGTGTCTTGCGTTTGAGCGGCGTATAGAGAAATAAATAACTTACTAAGGTAAAGAGCGCGAGAAGGCTTGCGAGGACGTTGACGGCTAGAGCCAAATAGATACCACCGGCCAGGGACAACACAATTCCAAACCGCAGCACTGCCGAAGCCCTCAGCCTGCCGGCAGCCAGGGGTCGCCGGGCTGTTCGGTGCATCTTGGCGTCGTAATGCCGCTCGATGTATTGATTTAGAGTTCCTGTCCCGGCAGCCACCATCAGCGTTCCCAACAAAGTTTGAGCAAGCAGCACGGATGGGAACGGTCGCGTGTGACTCGAACAAGCCAGACAGAAACCAGCGAGGGTGGTAATGGCAATCAGGAGGTTCACGTCCGGTTTTGTGAGCGCCCAGTAATCAGCAAGCGTATTCCACAGCGTCGTATGATGTGGCTCAATGTTCGCCTCCTGCACCGACGCCGCACTGTATTGCGTAACCATCGTTATGCGACCTCTACTCGGGCGGGATGTGTTTCCGCGGTGATACTGCTGAAGCTGTTTGAAGTGGCCTTGAAAGAATGTGTATCGGAAGGTGATAGGAGGCGGACTGTAATTACGACTGCCGGCACCAGATAGATAAACGTTGCGCAAGCCCACATCAGGGCGCCCGCACACTGCTGGTCCTGGAGGGGCGAAATACTGAAAGTCCGGGGCGCGGCCAGGTAGGACGGATAGACGACGCGGTCACAAAAAGCCAGAAATGCTGAAAGTGCATCACAGGGCAGCGTCGCGAAGAAAAGGTACAAAGGAATTCGCCACCGAGGCCATTGCGCAACACTGGGCCAGGGTTGAACAACGGGCCACCAGAGTAGCAATCCGCTCCCGAAAAAGCTTGCGT
>JASHTY010000241.1 GCA_030040315.1 Terriglobia bacterium
GGAAGGAAATCCAAAAGCTGAGAGAAAACACTGCGGCCAAGATTCAACGGCTGCCTCCGGCATGGGCTGGAAAACAGCCAAATCATGCCAAAAGGGCCGCAGAAAATTGAAATCGAAAAGAACCATTTCGGCCTCTTACCTTCTCTCAGTCAGGCAGTTACGATCAAGTGCTCTAACTTTCTTGGGACAGCACTGAAGTTATATCGGAAAAACCTGCCCCAAGGGTGAGATTGGTTTGCGCACGACCTACCGTTGCTCTGAGGGCTTCTTGGACCGCATCTGCAGAACGTTGGGCCGGTGGTTCGATCGGGGGCCACCCGATGCAGACCGGGACGCGGTCCTGGAGTCCGCGCCTCGCCGCCGCGTTCCGCCTTCGCAGAGTTGAAGATCTGTGCCTGAAAGAGACCGCCGCCACGCTGGGAATCTCCATACAAAGAGCGAAATCACGCGTCTCCCGCGCCAAATCACGGCTCCGCAAAAGACTGCGTCATATACTTTGCATTTCCGGACACCGCCCCCACACGTAGACTCCACAATCAGACGGTCATGCAGGACTTGAAGGCCGTGGGCATTCATCATCCCGCTTGCGTCGCGGCGCTTGATTCCGGCGCTGCCACGGAAGGGTTATGCCAGCCTCCGGGCGGTTGGACTCGCTGCCCGTCGTCGGCGGGTCCCCAGGTGCCTTTCTCGTAGGGCGAGACTGGCGTTGCTGCGGGGTTCAGCACGGGATTGACGATTCGCCAGGCTTCCTCCACGTAATCCTGGCGGGCAAAGTGCGTGGGGTCACCTGCCATGGCGTCACCCAGCACGCGCTCGTAAGCTTCCATTTCGTGGGGACTGGAAAGGTGTGTAGCGACAATTTCCGCATTCTCAACCCTCATCGTCTCGTCGGCGCCCATAACGTTCGTGCCGACCGCGATGGTCATTTCCGGACTGATCCTGAACCGCATGTAGTTTCGGGAGAGCCCCGCCTCCCGCATGATCGTAGGGGGCTTGCACAGGCGCGCGAAAACCTCCGTGCAGGTCACGGGAAGATTTTTTCCGGCGCGAATAAAAAAGGGCACGCCCTGCCAGCGCCAGGAATTGAGTTCCAGCCGCAGGGCCGCGAACGTCTCCACTTTGGAACCGGGTGCGACGCCTTTTTCATCCAGATAGCCGCGGAACTGCCCGCGAAGCACGTTCTTTGCGTCGAGCTCCGGGATGGCTTTCAACACTTTCACTTTCTCATCGCGAATGGTTTCGCTGTCATTGCGCACAGGCGGTTCCATCGCCAGGCTGCACATGATCTGGAACAGATGGTTCTGGATAACGTCGCGGATGGCGCCGTTCTGATCGTAGAAAGCCCCGCGCCCTTCCACGCCGAAATTCTCCGCCATGGTAATCTGCACGCTCTCGATGAAGTTGCGATTCCAGAACGGCTCCATGAAGGCGTTGGAGAATCGGAAAACCACGACGTTGTTCACGGGCCGCTTGCCCAGATAGTGGTCGATCCGAAAGATTTCCGACTCCGGAAAGTAGGAGTGCAGGATGCGGTTCAGCTCGCGCGCCGAAGCCAGGTCGTGCCCGAAGGGCTTTTCCACGATCACGCGCGCCTGCGTTCCGGAGCCGCAGCCTGCTTTGGCAATCTGCTGCACCACAGTTTCGAAAAGCGCGGGGGGAATAGCAAGGTAGTTCGCAGGCCGCCGCGCCCCGCCCAGCTCCTCACAGATGGCTTGGAACGTGGCGGCGTCCTGATAATCGCCGTCAACATAGCGCAGCAGGCCGTTGAGCTTCTCAAACGCCGCGCGGTCCAGGCCGCCATGCTTTTCCAGGCTGTCTTGGGCCCGCGCCCGAAACTGCTCCAGGTTCCATCCCGCCTTGGCCACGCCCACCACCGGTACGTTAAGGCGTCCGCGCTTGACCAGGGCCTGGAGGGCCGGAAAAATCTTCTTGTATGCCAAGTCGCCGGTTGCGCCGAAGAACACCAAAGCGTCGGATTGATTGTTGTTGGTCACATAGTCCCCCTACTTGGCTGTGGCTTTTTCCAGGTGTCCGCCAAAAGCAAAGCGCATGGCGGAAAGTAACCGGTCCTGGTAGTCGGATTCACCACGTGAGGTGAAGCGCTGATAGAGCGCGGCGGAGAGCACCGGAACAGGCACCGCCTCATCAATCGCCGCCTTGATGGTCCACCGGCCCTCGCCGGAGTCCGATACGCGGCCGGCAAACTGCGAGAGTTCCTGATCCTTCGTCAGTGCGGCGGCCGTCAGGTCAAGCAGCCATGAGGCGATCACGCTGCCGCGGCGCCACACTTCCGCGATGTCGCGCAGGTTCAGATCGAATTGATAGTTTTGGGGGTGGCGCAGCGGAGTGGTTTCCGCGTCGATAGCGTCCTGGCTTTTTCCGATGTTGGCGCCGCGCAGCACGCCCATGCCCTCCGCGTAGGCGGCCATAATGCCGTATTCGATTCCGTTGTGGACCATCTTGACGAAATGCCCGGCGCCGTTGGGCCCACAGTGCAGGTAACCCTGCTCCGCGGTTCCACCCAACCCCTCGCGGCCCGGAGTGCGCGGCAGGCTGCCTGCTCCGGGCGCCAGGGTCGCAAAAATCGGGTCCAGATGCTTCACCACCTCGCCTTCGCCGCCGATCATCATGCAGTAGCCGCGCTCCAGCCCCCACACGCCGCCGCTGGTTCCCACGTCAACGTAGTGAATCCCTTTCGGGCGCAGTTCCTTCGCACGACGAATGTCGTCGACATAATAGGAATTGCCGCCGTCGATGAGAATGTCGTCCGGTTCGAGGTGCTTCAGCAGGTCGGCGATGCTGGAATCCACGGCCGCTGCCGGCACCATCAGCCATACGGCGCGGGGCTTTTGGAGTTTCGAGACGAATTCTTGAAGCGATGAGCTGCCTTCCGCCTTCTGCTCCACCATCTCGTTCACTGCCTTGGTCGACATGTCGAAAACCACGCACTGATGCCCGCCCTTCAGAAGCCGCCGAACCATATTGGATCCCATTCTTCCCAGTCCAACCATTCCGAGTTGCATAAGTCACTCCTGTGTTTTCAGCCTGCGATAGCGGCGAATCAGATTGTTGGTTGACGCGTCGTGCCCCAAAGCCTGCTCTTGCGGGCTTTCGAGCTCGGGAATAATGCGTTGCGCCAGCACCTTGCCCAGCTCCACGCCCCACTGGTCGAAGGAATTGATCTGCCAGATCACGCCCTGGGTAAAGACGATGTGCTCGTAGAGAGCGACGAGCTTGCCCAGCGCCTCCGGCGTAAGCCGGTCCGCCAGAATCGTGTTGGAAGGCCGGTTGCCTTCGAAGACGCGGTGCGGCACCAGCCAATCCGGCGTGCCTTCGGCCTTCACTTGCTCGGGAGTTTTTCCGAAAGCTAGCGCTTCGCTTTGGGCGAAGACGTTGGCCAGCAGCATGTCGTGATGTCGGCCCAGCGGGTTCAGCGCGTGCCCGAAGGCAATAAAGTCGCAGGGAATCAACCGCGTACCCTGGTGGATCAACTGGTAGAAAGAATGCTGGCCATTGGTTCCCGGCTCGCCCCAATAGACAGGGCCAGTGGGGTAATCGACCTGCTTGCCTTCGATGGTCACATGCTTGCCGTTGCTCTCCATGGTGAGTTGCTGGAGATATGCCGGGAAGCGCTTCAGATACTGCTCGTAAGGCAACACCGCCACGGTCTGAGCGCCGAAAAAGTCCGTGTACCAGATGCCGAGCAGCCCTATCAGCACCGGCAAGTTCCTTTCAAACGGCGTGGTCCGGAAATGCTCGTCAATCTGGTGGAAGCCGGCGAGCATGGAGCGAAAGTTTTCGGGGCCGATGGCCAGCATCGTCGAAAGCCCAATCGCCGAGTCCATCGAGTATCGCCCGCCCACCCAATCCCAGAAGCCAAACATGTTGGCCGTATCGATGCCGAACTTCGAAACCTCCGCCGCGTTGGTCGAAACGGCGACGAAATGCTTCGCCACCGAGCTTTCATCCCCTCCCAATCCGTTCAGCAGCCACGCGCGGGCAGTGTGGGCATTGGTCATGGTCTCAAGCGTCGTGAAGGTTTTGGAGGAAACGATGAACAGAGTCTCCGCGGGCTCAAGGTCCTGCACGGCTTCGGCGAAATCCGTGCCGTCAACATTGGATACGAACCTAAAATTCAGTGAGCGGTCGCTGTAATGCTTGAGCGCCTCGTAAGCCATCACTGGCCCCAGGTCTGAGCCCCCGATGCCGATGTTGATGACGTTACGGATACGCTTCCCCGTGTGGCCTTTCCATTCCCCGCTGCGCAGGCGATTCGAAAAGTCACTCATCTTGTCGAGCACGCCGTGGACCAGGGAGACGACGTTTTCGCCATCGACCACAATGGAAGCGCCTTTTGGAGCGCGCAGAGCCACGTGCAGCACCGCGCGCTTCTCTGTGACGTTGATTTTGTCGCCGCGGAACATGGCATCAATATGCGCTCGCAGGTCCGACTTTTCCGCCAGCCGGATCAGCAGCTTGACGGTCTCATTGGTAATGCGGTTTTTCGAATAATCCAGGAACAGGCCTGCCGCTTCGGCCGTCATCCGCTCGCCGCGTTTGGGATCTTCGGCAAAAAGCGCGCGCAGATGCAGCTTTCGGATTTTCTTGTAGTGTGTTTCCAGAGCTTTCCAGGCTTTGCGTTTGGTCAGGGGCTTGAGGCTTCGGGTCTTCGCGGCGCTGGTTGCGCGTTTGGCCATGGGTGCGCTCCTTTCATCTCCGGCCGTCTCGAATAGCTTGCACTGCGTTCAGCCGGCCACAGCATTTTACCGGTGAAGGAGTATCTGTGCGCGCTACATTTTGAGATGATTTTTGTTACGGGATTGTTGCGGATTTCTTGAAAATGTTGCGGCCCTTGCTCAGCCCCTGCCGAAATTAACCCTGCGGGCGGTTAACCGCCGCCCCCTCCTGAATCACGAGGCGAGCTTTTACCGGCTCCCCCCCTCAGATGAGGGGGGGCAATCCCGCAGCGCGGGACGGGGTGGTCTGAACAGAACCCCGCACGGGCGCCAAGGTACTTGTAATTGCATCCTGGCTCTGCGCGTTATATGTTATGAACCTGCCGGGGGCATCCCGCGGCTGACCAAGCTATGGCAAAGACCACTGTCACGGCTCCCACGCCTAATGAGCCTGAGGTTCCCTTTCACCTGGCTGGGGAATGGCCTCAGCGTTTGCGCAATTTCATTGTCCGCAATTTGGAAGTGATGTTCATTTTTGTGGTCGCCGCGATCGTGGTGGCGGTTTTCTACTACCTGCCTTACAAGATTGCCTTCCTGAACTTTTTCTATCTCCCCGTATTGTCGGCGGCTTATTTCCTAGGCCGGCGCAAGGCCGTGCTGAGCGCCGTGCTGTGCATGCTCTCCGGCGTGTTGTTTGCCTACTACCGGCCCATGTGGTTCACCGTCGGCGCCAGCCGCATGGACGCTCTGCTGGTTCTCGCCACCTGGGGCGGGTTTTTGATTTTGGCCAGCGCCTCAATCGGAAAGCTCCAGGAGCGGCTGCAGCGCGGCTTCCAGGAAACGCGCCAGCTTTACGAAGAGCTGAAGCGCAGCCGCGGCGCGGAAGAGATGAAGGAGAAAGTCGAGAAAACTCTCTACGCCACCATGGACCCTGTGCTGGCCATGCTGGCCACCGAGGGCAAGCTGCGGTTTGAAAAGCGCGAAATCAGCATCATGTTCACGGGGCTTACCAACTTCTCCGGCTTTTCCGACAAGAACCGCCCGGAAGTTGTGCTGGAAGAGCTGAATCGCTTCCTCGGATACATTGAGCCCATCGTGGAACTGTTCCACGGGCACATTGACAAGCACATGGGCGAAGGGGTGATGGTGGAATTCGGCGCGCCCATTGACTACGACCAGCACGCACTATTGGCGGTGCTGGCCGCGCTCCGCATGCAGCAGGAAGTGGAGAGAATCGACCTGCCCTGGCGGCTGCGCGTGGGAATCGCCACCGGCACCACCATCGTGGGCATGCTGGGAGTGCAGCGCCAGGCTTACACCGCGCTCGGCGACCGGGTGAACGTCTCAAAGCGCCTGGAGGAAATCGGTGAGGCGGGGAAAATCTACATTGACGAGCCCACCTACAAA
>JASHTY010000242.1 GCA_030040315.1 Terriglobia bacterium
GGCAGGGAGAGTTGCACCAGCGCCTGGACCATCGCCTTTTCCAGTGCTTCTCGGAAAGGAGCCGAGGCGGTCAGGTAATAATCGAGCATCGCTCCTGTCGCCTGCGCGTATCCCTCGGTGTTTACGGCATCGATCATTGCCTTCGACATCGCTTCCAGATAGGCATCGCGCACACCGCGAAATCGCTGAAAGGGATCAGCCGGCTTTGCGCCCCCGTCCTTTGCGTCGGGCATAGATTCACCTCGAACCCCGGCAAGGGTAACCTCTTTTGCAATCCATGGCAGTGATTTAGCGCACGCCCATGCGTACCCTCACTCCCATCTGCGCCGATCGCTTAACCCAACCGTCGCTGGTCGGCATCCCCTCAGTGAATCACCAGGTCCAGGAGCTCCTTCTGGGCTTCCACAATGGTGTCCAAGCCCTTTTGGAACGTATCGGTCATCGTCTCCGCCTGTTTCCCGGTGAATCCGAATTGATGCTTCGCCGCATCCACGACCGCCTTTGTCTGGGCAGCCGTGCTCTCCAGGGCTTTCTTCTGCACGGCAAATGACCGCTCGACGGCCTGTTTGGCCGCGTTGGTCACGGAATCCACCGTGCTCTTCCCGGTTCCGGGGCGATCCTTGAGAGCGTCGGTCCACGTCTGGCTCTGCTCCACGAAATAGTCGATCACCGCCTTCTGGGTTTCGGCCAGACGCGAGACGGCGCCGGTGGCCAGGTCAAGCAAAGGAAGGCGGGGAGCACCGGGCAAATTGTCGGCGGTCTTCTTCCATATGTCGGCCATCTCCGCATTTTGCTGCAAAGCAAGGTCGATATACTGTTTCTGGATCTCGGCAATGCGCGCGATCCCATGCAGGAAGACAGCACTCATGTTTTCCCCGAATTCTGCCTTTTTTTCGCCGAATTCTACCTTTTCTGGCGTCTCATCCACTGCCGGCTCACGGCTTGTTTTCGGTGCTGGGCTCATATGCCCTCCGTTCTTGCTGCAAAATATGCTGCACTGCAGCACTGACAGAATCATACTCCGTTGTTCCAACCTGTCAAGGGAATAAAATGGAGAAGCTTCCATGACCGCTAAGACCATCCTGATCAAAAAGTATGAGAACCGCCGCCTTTACGACGCTTCCAACAGCCGCTACGTGAACCTCGAAGAAGTGGCCCAGTTTGTACAGCAAGGCAATGAGGTGCGGGTGATCGATGTCGCATCGGGCGAAGACATCACCCGTGTGATTCTCACCCAGATCATTGCCGAGGGCGCCAAAACGCCCAACTCCGCCTTCCCGCTCGATATTCTCCGGCAGATGGTGATCGCTTCGGGCCGGGCCAGTCAGGAGAGCGCCGTTCGCTATACAAAGGCCATGCTGGACTTGTATCAGAGCACCTACCGTGCAATGGCTCCGGCATTGAATCCATTCGAGTTCATGCAGAAAGCCGGGGCGCCCGTGGCCCCGCCGGTTGAGCAGCCTTCGGGCGAATCGGAACCCCGCTCCAGCCCCGGTAACGGACGCGACGCCGACGACGTCGACCGTCTCAAAGACCGGGTGAGCGAGTTGGAAAAGCTCGTGCTCACACTCGCATCGCAGAAGTCCCGCCCCAGGAAAACGGCTCGGAAACGAACTGCGCGTAAGAAGTGAGTGGCCGTGTGCAGGGCTTTAGTGGGTTGAAATCCAAGATAATTAGAGCTCCTTCAGGAGAGTCCCGCACTGCCGGCGTTCTGCAGGACCCTGAAGCGGCAGCCGGGCCGAAGGGTTCTATCTCCCGCCCAGCAATCCTGAATTCCGAAGGATTCGCCGCACCTTCTTGGGCGATACGGAGAGCGAGGAGGCAACTCGTGAGATTTTCCGCCCTTCCCTTAGCCACACCTTCGGAATCACGATTTCAGCAAACTCTTCTGTAATCTGCTGAAACGTCTTATTCCCCACCACACCTTCCGACCATCCGCGAAGCATATCGTTGATCCCCGAAGACCGCACAATCTTCGACTTGAGCGATGCGAGATCCTCTAGCAGGTGGTCGTTCTCGCCCGGACCGATGAGCGCGGTCGCCTCACTCGCATAGCGGCGGGCTGTCTCCCAGTCCAGAAAGAAATCGTTGGCGGCTGTCAATCCGCGTGCAATGCACGCCCCGGCCAGCAGGCGCCGATTCTGCGTATGATGTGCCAGGTCCAGCGCCTCCTCGCTGAATTGACGTGCCTGGTTGGCATGAACCGCGATGTCGACATCCTCCCCGGTCTGTTCCTCCACGTGAGCATTTTCAATTGCGGCTTCAAGGATCCGGGCCCGCGCCATGAGAATGTGATCGTTGCGTTCTACGCCGGCCTCATAAGCCTTGCGCGCCTCCTTCTCTGCGGGCTCAATATCTCCTCGATCGAGAAACAGGTAGCCGAGGCTCATCATTACCTTGCCAATGCCGTCCAGATTGGCATGGAGAGCGTAAATTTCCTGGGCTTGTTTCAGAGAATCAACCGCTCCTTGCCAAAAGTGCTCATACCGCGTGAGAGGAAGCTCGCGGGACAGGGCCGACTGACTGGAATGGCGGCCAGATCTGCCCGCATGCGCCTTTGTGTCGATTCTCTTGCGCACCTGCAACGCCAACAGCCGCTGCACGTAGGCCGCGTTTACAAGGGTGCGCGCAACATTCACGTGATTGGCGTCGCGCCGCGCATAGATCTCCACGGCGCGCGAGAAATAGTCGAGAGCCTTTCCATATTCTCCCGAACGCCGGACAATCCGCCCGCGGGCCGACGCGATGTTTCCGAGAGCCACAAAATGATCTGTCGATTTCAGGATCGACTCGGCGCGATCGAGCAGTTGCATAGCCTCCCTGGATAGCCCCTTTTGAAAAAGCAACCAGCTCTCCTGAATCTGAATGACTGCGGTAAGGGTTTCATCCCCGTCGGCCTCGGCCAATTCGCGAGCCTGGACGATGTGCTTCAGTGCGGCTTCGTATTCTCCCTTCTTTCTGTGTGCACGCCCCTTCCAGAAATGCGCCAGGGCCGCGTTGGAGCCATCGGGCATGTCTTTGTAGTCCCTCAGGACAAGGTCGAGCTTCTCTATGCTTTCATCCGATTCGCCCTTGGCAAGATGGCAATAGGCTTCAACCAGGCGCAGGCGTAAATA
>JASHTY010000243.1 GCA_030040315.1 Terriglobia bacterium
CGATCTTCCCGTCTGGAACCGGTCGGCTTCGAGTATCATCAGCCTGGCGTGGAGCGCCGATCCCATTCCCAATGTCATCGTGGTGGGTTCCAAGCCGGATATCGAGCTTTACGTTTCGACCATCGAACGGGGAGCGTTCAGTTATATTGCTCCGCCCTTCTCCTGCGAGCGATTGCAATTGACGGTGAGTTCTGCTCTGGCCGACGTACGCGCCCGCAGCGAAGTCCTGGGCCACGGACATTTTACCGGACTCAATTCCTTCCAATGGTTCACGCCCCAAGTCGGACGGCAGACGAATCGGCACGGCGCATACCCAATGGCCGGTATTGGGGCAGGGAAGGCAATCGTCTAAGACTCGGGCGTGGTTGGGTTCGCAACGGCGCGGGGTGGTCTGAACAGAAAATGTAGAATTGAAAGCCCCGCGTGATGACTATCAGACGGCTTTCTTGGCCCCTTTGTCGGCCTGCGCACCCGAGCCATTTCCTTTTTCTTTCAATTCCAAAACCCGCATCACTTCGACCATCAAATCTTCTGGCCGGCAGGGCTTGATGAGGCATCCCTCGCACCCCACAGCACCCGCCGATACAAACGCGCGCGCCGTCAGCACGACGATGGGAATCTGCTTGGTCTTATCATCGGCGCGCAGTTGGCGAATGGCTTCCCAACCCGCGATTTGGGGCAGCCAGAGGTCCATCAGGATGAGGTCCGGGTGGATTTCGAGGGCCTTGTCCAGAGCCTCCTGCCCATCGCTCGCCAGTGTGACATCAAACCCGTACCGTGTGAGGTAGTGGCTGTACATCTCACGGTCATCCTTGAAGTCATCGACAATCAAGATGCGCTTGGTAATCCTCGTTTGTGCTATCACGTGCTAGGCATGCCTCCTTGCTGCCAGGCCACCATGGGAAACGGCTTGGCCGTCTTCAGCACTCCGGCGCTCCACCATCCGCCCCTCTTCCTTGTCTGACACATTATAAGCTTCCCCCTCCGGCGTCTCGGGTTGACCGGCAAGGGTCGCTACGGCTGTGACCAATTCAAGCGGAATCAACGGTTTTGGCACATAGCGGGAGAAACCTGCCAGCAGCAGCTTGCTGCGGTCCTGTGCGCTGGCCCGCGCGGTAAATGCGATTACCGGAAGATTTCCACCCATTCCGGACGGCAATGCCCTGATTCGGCGGATCAGGCCGTAGCCGTCCTCTCCGGGCATTTCGATGTCCGCGGCTACGACGTCGGGCAACTCCTCCGCCAGCATGTCAAATGCCTCGGCTGCGGAGGCGCCAATCCGAACCTTGGCGCCGCATCGCTCCAACACCAGCGCCGCAACTTCCCGTGAATCGGCCTCGTCATCAACCACCAGCACCCGGATGTTTCGCAATGACGGCGCAGACTGCAGCCAGTTCGTGTCCCGGGCCAGCACCTGTGCAGCTCTGCGGGGAGCGGCGGCGAGTTCCGGGGCGCTGGAAGCGAGCGGCAGGACGGTTTTGAAAAGCGCCCCTGGATGATCGTCGCGATTCGTCGCTTGAACGTGTCCACCGTGCGCTTCCACCAGGTTCCTTACAATGGCCAGGCCCAGCCCCAGTCCCTGGTTCGCCTGCCGGCCGACCGGATTCGCCTGGCGAAAGGGTTCAAAGATGTGGGGCAGGAAGTCCTGTGGAATGCCCGGGCCATCGTCCTGAACGGAAATGCCCACGTGCGATCCCATCTTCTCGACCGAAATCTGAACGTGACCTTTCGGCGGTGTAAACCGCGTCGCGTTGGTCAACAGATTCCACACCACCTGCTGCAGGCGCACGCTGTCACCCAGAATCGTAACCGGTTCGAACGGTACGGCCAGGTCGATTTGGATCTCCTTGGCCTCGGCAGCAGGGCGAACGGAGTCCAGCACCGCCTTTACCACCGAGCGCAGGTCCAGGGGCTTGGGATCCAGGCTCAGCTTGCCGCTGACGATTCGCGAAACGTCCAGAAGGTCGGAAATCAACTGCGCCTGAAGCAGGGCGTTGCGGTTAATGGTATCGATGGCTTTGGCCTGCGTCTCCGCATCCAGCCCGCCCCCCTGCAGCATCTGCCCCCACCCGGTGATGGCATTCAGGGGAGTGCGCAGTTCATGGGAAAGCAGCGCCAGAAACTCATCCTTCAGGCGATTGGCACGTTCCGCCTCGCGGCGCGCACTCTCCGCGTTCTTCAGCAGGACAACTCTTTCTTCTTCCGCGCGTTTCTGGGCGGTAATGTTGATATTGATTCCGGCGATGGAGGTGGGCTCGCCGGAAGTGTCACGAATCACCGTGCCGCGCCCCAGCCACCAGCGCTCTTCGCCTGCCTCCA
Organism: Terriglobia bacterium; assembly: GCA_030040315.1. Lineage (GTDB taxonomy): Bacteria > Acidobacteriota > Terriglobia > UBA7540 > UBA7540 > Bog-366. Next base: position 2,320 of record JASHTY010000243.1, read on the forward strand.
GCGTGCGGAATTCCGCGTGATAATCGGTTCCGGTATGCACCGCTTGATTGAACGCATCCTGAACCAGCTTCCGGTCACTGGGCCGGACCACCGTCAGGAAGTCCGCGAAGGATTGGCATACCTGCTTGGCGTCGCCCCACGGTCCGATCCAGGTGAATTCATTCCGTTTCAGGTCCCACGTCCAGCCCTGGATTCCGCTGGTGGCCAGAACCAGGCGCAGGCGTTCCTCACTGCTCTGCAGCAGTGCGGCGGCGGACTCAATTTCCTCCGTGCGTTGCCGCACGCGTTCTTCAAGGTCCTGGTTCAGTCGCTCAAGTTCAATGGTTTTTCGGTAGAGGTCGGCGAACGCCCGCACCTTGGCGCGCAGAATCTCCGGAACGATCGGCACCAGCACGTAATCCATGGCGCCTGACAGGTAGCCTTTGATTCGATCCCGCTCCTCGGTGAAAACTCCCGAAACCAGAATGATTGCCGTCTTGGAGTACCTGGGGTGATTGCGGATCAATGATGCCAGCTCATAGCCGTCCATTTCCGGCATGTGCACATCCACCAGTACGACGGCAACTTCGGTCTTGAGCAGGCAAGCCAGAGCTTCATTTCCCGAAGTGGCGCGAATCAGTTTCTCGCCCAGTCCGCCCAGAATGCTCTCATAGCTCATGAGCTTGGCGGGTTGGTCATCGACCAGCAGGATGTTGACAGGTTCTTTTTGTTCCATGGTTTGCTTGTCAGCCACGCCGTCAAAATAAAGTTACGACCCAATGCTTTGGCGCGGGCGCCCAGCCCGGCACTGTGGCGTGGCCATCCTGGCCATGGCACGGGCTGGAAGCCCCTGCCACAAAATCTCCTTACCTATGCAGCCACATCCTCAACGACGAAAGCAATTGCTCTGTATTCACTGGCTTTGCCAGGTACTCCGATGCACCGGCTTCCAGACATTTTTCCCGGTCGCCCTTCATGGCCTTGGCCGTTAGCGCAATGATCGGCAGACGCTGATACTTGGGATTCTGCCGGATGAACTGCATCGTTTTGTAGCCATCCATTTCCGGCATCATGATGTCCATCAACACGATGGAAATATCGCTCTGGGTGTTGAGCGTCGCCAGCGCCTCCTGTCCGGTGGTGGCGGAAAGCACCTTCATGCCCCGCCGCTCCAGCACGCTGGACAGCGCGAAGATATTGCGCACGTCGTCGTCCACCACCAGAACGGGCTTGCCCACCAGATCGTCGTCGGAGCGATGCAGGCGTTCCAGCATCTTCTGCTTTTCCGGGGGCAGATTGTTCACCACACGGTGTAAGAATAGCGCCGTTTCGTCCAAAAGTCTTTCCGGCGATTCCACTCCCTTCACCACGATGCTGCGGGCCAGCATATGGAGTTGCGCGTCCTCCTCCGGCGTCAGCTCCTTGCCCGTGAAGACCACGATGGGGATTTCGCGCAGGGATTCCTCCTTGCTCAGCCGTTCCATGACCTCAAATCCGGAAATGTCGGGAAGGCGCAGGTCCAGCACGATACAGTCATAATCCTGTTCGTGGAGTTTGGTCAGGGCTTCCTGCCCGGAAGCGGCGGATTCGATTTCAATGTCCTCGTGTTCGAGCAGGGCGCGGATGCTCAACTGCTCGGAGGGTTCGTCCTCCACCACCAGCAAACGGCGGCGTCGTGGCGTCGTGTACTCCTTGATTCGCGAGAACGAGGATTGCAGCCCTTCCGTGGTTGCCGGCTTGGTAATGAAACTGAAGGCGCCGCGCGACAGACCCAGTTGGCGGTCTTCATCGAGCGTCAGGATTTGAACCGGAATGTGCCGCGTGGAGGGATCCTGCTTTAACTGGCTGAGCACGGTCCAGCCCAGCATGTCGGGCAGGAAGATATCGAGGGAAATAGCGCTGGGCAAATGCTTGCGGGCCAGTTCCAGCGCCTCGACACCGCGCATGGCCACCAGCACCTTGAATCCCGCCGCACGCGCCAGGTCAACCAGCACCTGGCAGTAATGCGGCTCGTCCTCCACAATCAGCACCGTGGGCTCGCCGGGAGCCAGGCCATCGCGATCGTCAGGAATCCTTTCCACCTCGCGGCGCTCCAGAACGCGGACGGCAGGCAACTGAATGACTCCGGAAGTTGCCGGCGCCGATGCTTCAGACTTGGGTGCCACCGCGCCGCCCACAAAGTTTATGGGCAGGTAAAGGGTGAAGGCGCTGCCTTCACCGGGCTTGCTGCGCAGTTGAATTTCACCACCCAGCAGGTATGCCAGCTCGCGGCTGATGGCCAGACCCAGGCCCGTGCCTCCGTACTTGCGGCTGGTGCTGGCGTCGGCCTGCTGGAAGGCCTCAAAGATAATGCGCTGTTTGTCGAGCGGAATGCCGATGCCGGAATCGGAAACTTCGAATGCCACCACCTGCCCGGCATCGCGCAAGACCGGGTGGTCCGACCGCCAGCCCCCGGTAGCGGGCTTGACATTCACCTTCACGCCGCCTTTCTCCGTGAATTTGAAGGCGTTGGAAAGCAGATTCTTCAGCACCTGCATCAGCCGTTTGGGATCGGTGTGCATGCTGCGGCCCAGACTGGGGTCCATTTGAACTTCAAACGCCAGGTTGCGGTTTTCCGCTTCATGCCGGAATGAGCGCTCCACCGTCTCCAGCAGCTTCGCGAAGTGAACTTCCTCTACATCCACGGCCACCGTGCCCGATTCGATCTTGGAAAGGTCCAGAATGTCGCTGATCAGGTTCAGCAGGTCGGTTCCGGCACTGTGAATGGTGCGGGCAAATTCCACCTGCTTGGGATTCAGGTTGCCCTCGGCGTTTTCGCTCAGTTGCTGGCCCAGAATCAGGATGCTGTTCAGCGGCGTGCGCAACTCGTGAGACATGTTGGCAAGGAATTCCGACTTGTATTTGGAGGTCAACGCCAGCTCATTCGCCTTTTCCTCCAGTTCCACGCGCGCGTGCTCAATCACCTGGTTCTTGCGTTCCACCTCCGCGTTCTGGTCGGCCAGTTCCTGTGCCTTCTGGGCAAGCTCTTCGTTCTTTTCCTGCAACTCCTTCTGCTGGATTTGCAGTTCCGTGGCCAGTTGCTGCGACTGCTTCAACAGGCCCTCTGTCTTCATAGTTGCCTCAATGCTGTTCAGCACGATTCCAATGCTGGCGGTCAGTTGTTCCAGGAACGCCAGGTGGGAGGCCGTAAAAGAACTTAGCGTGGCCAGTTCGATCACCGCCTTCACCTGATTCTCAAACAGCACGGGAAGAATCACCACGCTGCGGGGAGGGGCCTCAAATAAGCCTGAGCGGATGGGTTGCGCGCTGGCGGGCACCTCTGTCAGCAGCACCCGCCGTTTCTCCACGGCCACCTGGCCCACTAACCCTTCACCTGGCTCCAGCCACGTTTGCGAACTATCGGAGTGCCCGTTTGTCCCCGTACTTCCGTAGGAGGCGAGCTGGTGCAGTTTGGGTTCCTTGGACTCAGCGTCCATCAGGTAGATCATGCCCAGTTGGGCGTTCACCAGGGGTGTTAGTTCGGACAGGAGCAATTGGCCGACCGCCCCAAGGTCGCGCTGGCCCTGCAACATTCCCGTGACGCGCGCCAGGTTGGTTTTCAGCCAGTCCTGCTCACTGTTGCGGTCGGTGGTATACCGCAGGTTGGTAATCATGGTGTTGATGTTGTCTTTCAATTCCGCCACCTCGCCGCGTGCATCCACCTGAATCGAGCGCGTCAGGTCGCCCTTGGTGACGGCGGTGGCCACTTCGGCAATGGCGCGCACCTGCGTCGTCAGGTTGGCCGCGAGCAGGTTGACATTGCCGGTCAGGTCTTTCCAGGAGCCGGCGGCGCCGGGAACGTCTGCCTGTCCTCCCAGGCGGCCTTCCACGCCCACTTCGCGCGCCACGCGGATCACCTGCTCGGAAAAGGTGGCCAGCGTATCGGTCATGCTGTTGATAGTCTCAGCCAGCGCCGCCACTTCACCCTTGGCGCGCACCGTCAGCTTCTGCTTCAGGTCGCCGTTGGCCACGGCGGTCACCACCTTCACAATTCCGCGCACCTGCTCGGTCAGGTTCGCGGCCATCACGTTGACGTTGTCGGAAAGATCTTTCCAGATTCCCACCACGCCGCCGGCCTGCGACTGGCCGCCCAGTTTGCCCTCCGTGCCCACTTCGCGCGCCACACGCGTGACTTCCGCGGCGAAGGAGTTGAGCTGGTCCACCATGGTGTTGATGGTGTTCTTCAGTTCCAGGATTTCGCCCTTCACGTCCACGGTGATTTTTCTCGACAGGTCGCCGCGCGCCACGGCGGTGGTGACTTCCGCGATGTTGCGCACCTGCGTGGTCAGATTGGCCGCCAGCAGGTTGACGTTATCCGTTAAGTCCTTCCACGTTCCGCCCACGCCGGGGACCACGGCTTGGCCGCCCAGCCGGCCGTCGGTTCCCACTTCGCGCGCCACGCGGGTAACTTCCGCGGCGAACGAGCGGAGCTGCTCCACCATGGTGTTGAGCGTTTCCTTTAGCTGTAGGATTTCGCCGCGCACGTCCACGGTGATTTTCTTGGAAAGGTCGCCGTTGGCAATGGCCGTCGCGACTTCTGCGATGTTGCGCACCTGGGCTGTCAGGTTGCTGGCCATGAAGTTCACGTTGTCGGTCAGGTCTTTCCACGTTCCGGCGACGCCGGGGACGACGGCCTGGCCGCCCAGTTTGCCTTCGGTGCCCACTTCGCGCGCCACGCGGGTGACTTCCGAGGCGAAGGCGTTGAGCTGGTCCACCATAGTGTTGATGGTGTTCTTCAGTTCCAGGATTTCGCCCTTCACGTCCACGGTAATTTTGCGCGAAAGGTCGCCGCGGGCCACTGCTGTGGTCACCTCCGCGATGTTGCGCACCTGGCTGGTCAGGTTTCCGGCCATGGAATTCACGCTGTCCGTCAGGTCTTTCCACGTGCCCGCGACACCGGGCACGTTGGCCTGGCCGGCCAGTCGCCCTTCCGAGCCCACTTCGCGCGCCACGCGTGTCACTTCGCCCGCGAAGGCGTTCAACTGGTCCACCATAGTGTTGATCGTCTCTTTGAGCTGAAGAATTTCGCCGCTCACGTCCACGGTGATCTTCTTCGAAAGGTCGCCGGTGGCGATCGCGGTGGAAACCTCGGCGATATTCCTGACCTGTGCGGTGAGGTTGTTGGCCATGGAATTCACGCTGTCCGTCAGGTCTTTCCACGTGCCGGCCACGCCGCGCACGTTGGCTTGGCCGCCCAAACGGCCTTCCGTACCCACCTCGCGCGCCACTCGGGTCACCTCGCCCGCAAACGCATTGAGCTGGTCCACCATGGTGTTGACCGTGTTCTTCAGTTCCAGAATCTCGCCCCGCACGTCTACCGTAATCTTGCGGGACAAATCGCCGCGCGCCACGGCCGTGGTGACGTCGGCGATGTTGCGCACCTGGGAAGTCAGGTTGCTGGCCATGAAGTTCACGTTGTCGGTCAAGTCTTTCCACGTTCCGGCAACGCCCGGAACCTGCGCCTGGCCGCCCAGCTTTCCGTCCGTGCCCACTTCGCGCGCCACGCGGGTCACTTCCGAAGCGAAGGAGTTGAGCTGATCGACCATGGTATTGATGGTATTTTTGAGCTCCAGAATTTCGCCTCGCACGTCCACGGTGATCTTGCGGGAAAGGTCGCCGCGCGCCACGGCCGTGGTGACGTCAGCGATGTTGCGGACTTGCGAAGTCAGGTTGTTGGCCATGGAGTTGACGCTGTCCGTAAGATCTTTCCACGTGCCCGCCACGCCCGGCACCACCGCCTGGCCGCCCAAACGGCCGTCCGTGCCTACTTCTTGCGCCACGCGCGTCACTTCGCTGGCGAACGAGCGCAACTGGTCCACCATGGTGTTGATGGCTTCCTTGAGTTGCAGAATTTCACCGCGCACGTCAACCGTGATTTTCTTGGAAAGGTCGCCGTTGGCTACGGCGATGGTCACGTCGGCGATGTTGCGCACCTGGGCCGTTAGGTTGCTGGCCATCAGATTGACGTTCTCGGTCAAGTCCTTCCATACGCCGCTGACTTCGCGCACCTGCGCCTGGCCGCCCAGCTTGCCTTCCGTGCCCACCTCGCGCGCCACGCGGGTCACTTCCGAAGCGAAAGCGTTGAGTTGGTCCACCATGGTGTTGACGGTGTTCTTGAGCTCCAGAATCTCGCCTCGCACGTCCACGGTGATCTTGCGGGAAAGGTCGCCGCGCGCCACGGCGGTGGTGACGTCGGCGATGTTGCGGACCTGCGAAGTCAGGTTGTTGGCCATGGAGTTGACGCTGTCCGTAAGATCTTTCCACGTCCCCGCCACACCCGGCACCACCGCTTGGCCGCCCAAACGGCCGTCTGTGCCCACTTCGCGCGCCACACGGGTGACTTCGCTGGCGAACGAGCGCAGCTGGTCCACCATGGTGTTGATGGCTTCCTTGAGTTGCAGAATTTCGCCGCGCACGTCAACCGTGATTTTCTTCGAAAGGTCGCCGCTGGCCACGGCGATGGTCACGTCGGCGATGTTGCGCACCTGGGCCGTTAGGTTGTTGGCCATGGAATTGACGCTGTCCGTCAG
>JASHTY010000244.1 GCA_030040315.1 Terriglobia bacterium
TCAGCTCGGATATGCTCTTGCCGGTGGCGCTTTTAATCTGCTTCTGCTGCTCGTCGGTCAGCTTGATCGTCAGTTTGTTCCCTGCCATGATGTTGACTCCTATTCGATTTGTGAGAACAAGCTAAACCACCTTGTGGAAGTCTGTCGCGGTTTTAATCGCCCGTCGGGTTACTGTACTTCATGTAAATAGGGCCCCCGCTTACGTTGTCGAGTTCCTTTTGGGTCAGGTCACCAGTCGTCCCCAGGTCAATACTCAACTCCGTGATGCTCTGGCCGGAGGCTTTCTTAATCTGCTTCTGCTGCTCGTCGGTCAATTTGATCGTCAGCTTTTTCCCTGCCATTGATTGTCTCCTTTCGGATAATTGCAGTTGCATTTCATCATTCGGCCAGGCAGGCCGAATATATGCTGCGAGCCGCTGGTTCATATCCATGATCACGGAGCCCGCCAGGGCTATCACCAAGGCTTTATGGCCGTGTTTCCTCCAGCCACTTTATCGAGGTCACCTTTGGTGAGGTCGCCGCTCGCCGCCAGATCAATGTTTAACTCCCTGATTCTTTTTCCAGTTGCGGTTTCGATTTGAATCTGCTGCTCGTCGGTAAGTTTTGTAGTTACTTTGTTCCCTGCCATGGCGTCCTATCCTTGTTTTGGATTTAATTCGTTAGGTCCATCATTTGCTCATGTTCATACCTTAATTTGTAGAATCCCTGTGAGACCAACCGGAGGCCCGAAGAGGGAGCTGATTCCACAAACAGCCCCCAGAAGCCAATCCGCAACACGCTATATTTTCCCCGCTCTGCCACGTTTCGCGACATTAATGCTGCCCCGGCACTTGGAGGAGCCGCAGTTGCACCGTACCTTTGGGGCTTTATGAGAAAAGTGGTAGTCCAGCGTGAGCTCTTCGCCCGCATTGATGGGCCGAACGCTTTGGCAAAAAACACCATTCTCCACCCTTCGCCAACGGAGGTTGGGGTCGCAACTGTGGTTGATGAACTCGGCACCGCTGCCACCCACCGCCCCGTCGATCCGCCAAAACTTGTCGAGCGCAAAAGCATAGGTCCGCTTCGCGCCTTTTACCCGACGGTAGGCTTCCACCGGGTTGACCAACTCCCCGGTGTACTCGATCACGTTTCGCCGCGCCGGAATACGTTCGTCCGCGAACACGCCCCAGCGGTGAATGCGCGAAGCGCCGATTCTCAGCCGGAAACGGGCGCGCTGCAGGTCGATATGCGGCTGGTGGTTTCGCCGGGCGGCTTCGTAGGATTTCGCATCCGGGTGCTTCAGCAACCAGAACTTCTTGCCCTGGGCGGAGTACAGCCACCCTGACTCCGATTCAACAGCCTCAATCCTCAGCGTCGAGACACTCTTCCCCGAAGCTGCGCGGAGAAGCGCCTGTTGCTCAGAAGTCAAGGTGATGACAACCGGAGGTTGGGCCATCGTGAGCCTCTTTGCCTGTAAGAAGGCAACAACACGACTCGTTTAACGGAGGTCAAAGATGAGCGTGCCCCATCGCGCTCTTGCTGCTTGACGGTATCCGTACGCTTAGGAGCGACAAGGCTCCACAGATTGCCAGGCAGCCAGCCGCGCGATTAAGTCGAGCTCTTGTCCATGAAAATTGGACCACCGCTGACGTGATCCAAATCATTGTCCGAAAGATCGCGTGTCGCGGCAATCGGAATGCTCAATTCCTTGATGCTTTTGCCGGTTGCGTCCTTGATCTGCTTCTGCTGGTCTTCGGTGAGCTGGATGGTCAGTTTGTTTCCCGCCATGGCACTATCTCCCGTTCGTGGATTGAACTACATGGCCCTGTGCGTTCCGGATACGGTTTCGATTTGGATGATAATATCAGTCAGATCGGAGTTAACCCCGGATGGACTTCCCAACCTCCAGTTTATGATTGAGGGACTCTCAGCAAAGCATGGCACGCCCTTGTGCCGCCTGTCAAGCGATTCTGCCGAGGGTCGTCCAGCCGTTGTCAATTCGTCACCTGAGCCCTCTACCGCGTGGGTTTTCACTGCCGCCATTCCACGATAACCAAGGATTGTTTTCGGAAAACTGCTAGAATCCCGTGCGTCGCAGCATCAGAAACCAAAGGCGGCCTGGCCTGATCCGCGTGGCGCGGGCGCCGTTCGATTCCTGTCTCAATGACCCTCGCACTCCTGGATTGGTTCATCGTCATCGCTTACCTGGCATCGCAGCTTGGCATGGGAATCGTCGCCAGCCGCCGGGTTAAGGACACCAAGAACTTCTTCCTCGGGAAACGCCGGTTCGGCAAGCTGATCATGATTGCCCAGTCATTCGGCGTTGGAACGCACGCGGAGATGCCCGTCAGTTTATCGGGAGCGGTCTACAGCTTCGGGATGTCGGCGATCTGGTATCAGTGGAAGAACCTGTTCGCCACACCATTTTATTGGGTCATGGCGCCGGTCTTCCGGCGCGTGCGGCGCACCACTACCGCGGAAATGATTGAGGACCGCTATGGGGCAGGAATGTCCGGTCTTTATGCGGTGTTCGCGCTGGCGTTTTTCATCATCAACATGGCCAGCATCCTCAAAGGCGCCGCCAAGGTCTTGAACCAGATGCTGGGTGCGAATGTAAGCATAAATTCCATCGTGTTTGGCCTGGCGCTCATCTTCGTGATTTTCAGTTTTGTCGGAGGCCTGGTGGCATCGGCGTGGAGCAACTTCGTTCAGGGTTTCCTGCTCATTCTGCTTTCGTTCATGCTTCTACCTCTGGGATGGGGGTTGGTGGGGGGATTGGCAGGAATGAAGCGGACGCTGCCGGCGCATAATTTCTCACTCGCCACGCCGCAGGAGGTCGGGCCGTGGTTCATCGTGATGCTGACGCTCAATGGTCTGATTGGGGTGATGGCTCAGCCCCACATGCTGGCGGCAGTGGGCACAGGGAAGGATGAGTACACGTGCCGCATCGGATTCTTTCATGGAATGTGGGCCAAGCGATTGTGTACCGTCGGCTGGGCGCTGGTGGGCCTGATGGTCGCAGCCATGATGAAGCTGGGGTTGTTTGGCGCAAGCGCGCTCAAGGACCCCGAAGACGCTTTTGGCTTTGCTTGCCAGCACCTGCTCTCCCCAGGATTTCGCGGCCTGCTGATTTCCAGCGTGATGGGAGCGTGCCTGGCCGCATGTTCCGCCCTCATGGTGGATAGTGGCGCGCTTTTCACGCAGGGATTTTACCGCCCGCGCCTTGCCCCCGACGAATCGGACCAGCACTATCTCTGGGTAGGGCGCGTCAGCGGATTCCTGGCGGTGGTCTTCGCGGTGATTTATGCGCTCTTTTTGATCGAACGCGTGCTCTACTCATTTCTCCTGACGGAAACACTGGCGGCTTACGTCGGAATCAGCATCGTGGCGGAGATTATCTGGAAGCGCGCCAACCGCTGGGGAGCGGTGGGCAGCATCCTGGTGAGCATGGGCACAAATTTTATTTTGTACCACTTGAAGCACCAGCGACTGGATTACTGGGATCCCGGAATTTTCTTCGCCTCGCTCGCGGCAGGAGTCGTGACCCTGGTGGTGGTAAGCCTTCTGACTCGGCCCGAAGACCCATCACACGTCGCGCCGTTTTACGCCAAGCTGCAAACCCCCAGTGACCGCATCGCGCCTGAACTGTCGGGCCAGGCAAGTTCTGCAGACGACCACGAAGAAGGGAAAGACTGGAAAGAAGGTATTTCGCTCGAGACCCGCCAATGGGCGGCGGAGAACGGCCGGCAGTTACTGCTGGTCAACCTTCTGCATCCGATGCGCGGGGCGGGCGGCGTGGGCTTCTTCAAAGCCTATCGGGAGGATTTGAAGGGCTTGCTGATAGGATCGCTGTTGAGCGCCGGCCTGGTGATCGGGTTGTGGGCGTTCCTGAAGCTTTGAAGCTCGAGCACTTCATGGCGCATCGCGCGCGATTGTGCAAGAATGAGGCGCCGAATCCAACGGGAAGGCGAATACTTCATGACCAGCGAGAATCGCACTTCAAACGTTTACCTGATGGGAACCGCCTGCGCGGGCCTGTTCACATTTGGCGTAGTCACGTCATTCCTCGGCGCGACGCTGCCGGAATTGAGCGCGCGCGCGGGATTTGACCTGACCCGCAGCGGAACGCTTTTCAGTTTTCTCTACCTCCCGCAGGTGCCCATGGTCTTCCTGGCCGGGCCGCTGATTGACCGCTTCGGCAAGAAGCTGGTGTTGGCCGCGGGATTTTTGCTGAGCGCGGCGGCGCTGGTGGGTATGGCTTACACTCCCAGCTACACGATGCTGGGAGCGCTGCTGGCGTTGTTGGGGATCGGCAGCAGTTCCGCGATGGCGGCGGCCAACACTTTGATCCCCGACCTTTATCCCGAAAATCCCTCGTCGGCGCTCAACCTGGGTAACACATTTTTCGGCGTGGGAGCGTTTTTCTTTCCCCTGCTCGTGGCGGTTTTGACGCGCAGCATTGGGCTGGTGGCCACCATGTGGCTGGTGGCTCTGCTGGTGGGACTGGTGGCGTTTGTGGCGCTCTCGCAGAAATTTCCACCGGCCAGTATGGCGGGAGGATTTGATTGGGGAGAGGCGATGGCCGTGGCCGTGCACCCCGTGGTCATCATTCTGGCCGGCGTCTTGTTCTGCTATTCCGCGCTGGAGATCTCAACCTCCGGCTGGATTCGCACATTCCTGCAAACGGATCTCGCAACTTCGCCCGAGACCTCCAAGATTATTCTGACCTCGTTTTGGATCATGATGATGCTCGGCCGGGTGATTGCCAGCCAGGTGGTGAAGCATGTGCGCGGGCCGCAATTCCTGGTGGCCTGCTGCGCCGGGGCCATTACCGGATTGGTGCTGATGGCGATCGCGCCCAACGTTGAGGTGGCTAC
>JASHTY010000245.1 GCA_030040315.1 Terriglobia bacterium
CGCGCCAGTCTCAGGGAAGCGCGGCCAGTGGAAGCTGACAGGAGACCATATGAAGCTCGCAGTTGCACGCCAAGTCGGCGCGTGTATTCTTCTAGCCGGCAGCCTGTGCTTTTCCCAGCAAGTCAATCCAGTGGGTTCGGCGTCTTCTCTGCAGGCGGACTACGGAGCAGACGCAGCTTCGGCTGACGCATCGGCTGGCACCTCGACGCCTTCTTCGGGTGCGGCAAGCGATAATCCCGCGCAGGCCGGTCCCGAAAAGCACAAGATTGGATCGCTGGAAGTCACAGTGAACTGGCGCACTCGGACTGAGGGGTGGTATTGGTTTCAGGGGGCGACGGGAGACAGCGACTACGGTTTTTGGGATTCGCTTCTGCGCATCGGTATCGGTCAAACCGGAAAGCATTTCGATTGGTTTCTGGAGGGCGAGCAGCCCTCCATCCTGGGTCTTCCGAACACTGCAGTGGTTGCCGCTCCTCAGGGCCAGCTAGGACTCGGTGGAAGTTATTACGCGGCCAACAGCAATCGCACCAACGTCGCCAATGGATTCGTGAAGCAGGGCTTTGTTAATTTTAAAAATCTTGGCGCCGCAGCCGTGAAAATCGGGCGCTTTGAGTATTTTGACGGGACTGAAGTTAAACCTGTGGACCCTTTGCTCGCCGCTGTGGTGCAAACACGCATTTCAAGCCGCCTGATTTCCAACTTTGGGTTCTCCGCGGTCCAACGCTCGTACGATGGGCTGCAGTTTTCTGCTGACTCCGGCAAGAACAATTTCACGTTCATTGGCGTTCGGCCTACGGCAGGGGTCTTCCAGGCCAAAGGCATGGGTGAACTTGACGTCGATCTCTACTACGGCGCGTATACAAGGTCCGTAAGGACAACCACCGGCGCGGGGGAACTGCGCGTGTTCGCGCTGGGCTACATCGACCATCGCACGATAGACCTGAAGACCGACAACCGGTCGACCGCGGCGCGCACGGCCGACCTGGGCAAAATCGAAATCGCGACCTGGGGCGGAGATTACGTCCATGTTTTCAACACCGCGGCCGCCGGCAGATTTGATTTCCTGGTCTGGGGAGTCGCTCAAACCGGTTCATGGGGCAGCCTGACGCAACGCGCCAGTGCGTTCGTGGGCGAAGTCGGCTGGCAATTGCCGGTGAAACAATTGAAACCCTGGTTCAGTGCGGGCTATTCGTACGGCAGCGGCGACAGCAACGCCACTGATTCCAAGCACGGCACGTTTTTCCAGGTGCTCACGACGCCCCGTCAATACGCCCGCTTCCCCTTTTATAACATGATGAACAATGAGGACGTCTACGGAAGCCTCAACCTAAGACCTGTTTCGCGGCTGTCGATTCGCAGTGAAGCGCACGCGCTGCGTTTGGCCAACGCTGCCGACCTTTGGTACTCGGGCGGCGGCGCATTTCAGCCCCAGACCTTCGGTTACACGGGCCGCCCCAGCAATGGCGCTCGCAGCCTCGCGAATGTGTGGGACCTCTCCGGGGATATCCAGATCACCAAATCCCTCAGCATAACGCCTTACTATGGCCATGCGTGGGGCAAAACCGTGATCGACAAAATCTATCCCAACAATCCAAACGGCCAGTTGATTTTCCTGGAGACGAATTACCACTTCTAATTTTGACTTCGGGTGAGCGGAGAGGGAATTTGAATCCGATCATTGACAGAGCGAATTGAAGATGCAAAAGTAGTCTAGTCCCTTGTGCAAGGAATTCACAGGCATGGAGGGCCGAATGGCGGTTTCTAATCCTGCAATTACAAATCTGCACTCGGCTCCGGCCGCAAATGCCAGCCTTTCTGAGAAACTGAACACCCGCTGGCACGAGCGTGGGCTGCAAGTTTTTATGTTCATTGTGCTGGCCCACTGGGCGGAGCATTTCTTTCAGGCATATCAAATTTATGTCATGCACTGGCCAAGGCCGAAAGCCAACGGCTTGCTGGGCCTCTGGTATCCGTGGCTGATTCAGTCGGAGACCCTACACTATGGCTACGCGCTGGTGATGCTGATTGGATTGTGGATTTTCCGCAAAGGGTTCACGGGGCGTTCGTACGTCTGGTGGATGATTTCTTTCTGGATCCAGTTCTGGCACCACATTGAGCATTTTCTGCTTATTTTCCAGGCCACCACACACCACAACTTCTGGCACAAGCCAGTGCCGTGCAGCGTTCTGCAACTGTTCTTTCCCCGGGTCGAGTTGCACCTTTTCTACAACTCGATTGTTTTCATCCCCATGGTGATTGCGATGTACTACCACATGTTCCCACCAGAGGGTGAAGCGGGGAACCCGGCCTGCAGCTGCGAGTGGGGGCGAGACAAGGCTGCGGTTTGCGATCCCGCATAACAGGGAATCATCCGGACCTCGAAATCTGGCCCACAAAATCAGCGCGGACATGAGGCATGGATTCAAGACAGTCGAGTTAAGAAGAGTTTCGCTAAGAACCGGCCTGTTTTACGTAAAGCATCATGGCTTCGCATTGCTATTCCTGACGGCCGCGATGGTGACGAGCAATTGCTCAAGAACTTCCCAGGCGGCCGCTGCCACGGTCGTTGAGAAACACGCTGCGCCTCAACCTCCTCATATTGGTCCGAACACGATAACCTTCCGTTTAGTTAACGGCTCAGTCCCGGTAAGCGGCGCAATGGTTCAGTTGGAAGGTGACATGACCCATGCGGGCATGGCTCCTGTATTCGGCTCCGCAAAGGAGATTTCACCCGGGCAATATCAGGGGGAGTTGACGCTCACTATGCAAGGCGACTGGGTCGTGCTGATGCACATCACCCTCCCCGACGGCCGAAAAGTGGAAGATCAAATGAATGTCAACGGAGTCCAGGCCAAATAGTTCTGCCATAGATGCCAACCCATTCGGGCCTCAACGTCGAATTACCGGAAATTGAAGCGCCACCGTTTGACCTGATGCGCGTCCCGGGGGTTGGTGCATTTCTGGGCTGGCGGCACGCGCGGACATTCCTGCAAATTCCACTCCTGATTGTCAGCGTGTTGATGGTCCTGCATGGACTGCTGGGGCCGTCGCTCGCGCCGAAAAACCTGGCGACGACACTGACCTGGCTGCATTTCCGTGGCGTCCTCGCATTGGCGCTACTGGCCGCGGGAAATTTTTTCTGCCTTTCCTGCCCCTTTATCCTGGTTCGAGATGCAGCCAGGAAGATTTTTCGCCCGCGCTGGAATTGGCCGCGGGCGTTGCGCAATAAGTGGCTGGCGGCCGGGTTGTTCGTCCTAATCCTCTTCTTGTATGAACTGTTTGGTCTGTGGGCATCGCCGTGGTGGACGGCCTGGCTGATTTTGGCCTATTTCGCCGCTGTCCTGGTTATTGACGGCCTCTTCAAACACGCTGCGTTCTGCAAATATGTCTGCCCCCTCGGTCAGTTCAACTTTGTCGCCTCCACGGTATCGCCGCTGGAGGTGGCTGTCCGCGACCAGGATATTTGCGCCCGCTGCAACACGAAGGACTGCATTCGGGGACGGCGTGAACCGGCTTCGGACCTAGTGGTCCTGCAACGCGGCTGCGAATTGGCTCTATTCCAGCCGCGCAAGTTCGGCAATATGGATTGCACATTTTGTTTGGACTGTGTGCACGCCTGCCCGCACGACAACATCGGCATACTCAGCCGCCTCCCCGCCGGCGAATTGCTGACGGATACATTTCGCTCGGGTATCGGCCTCTTCTCCCGCCGCAAGGATATGGCCGTGCTGACGATCGTCTTCACCTTTGGCGCCCTGCTGAACGCTTTCGGCATGGTGAGCCCGGTCTATGTGGTCGAGAGGTGGCTGGGAAAGTTGCTGCATGTAACGCACAAAGCGCCGGTTTTGGGGGTTATCTTTGCCTTCTTTCTCCTGGTTGAACCCACCGTGCTTCTGGGCGGGGCAGCCTGGCTGACTCAGAAGCTGAAGGGCAGCCCCCGCAAGCTGGTGCCGCTCATGGTGCGGTACAGCTATGCACTGGTTCCCTTGGGCTTTGGAATGTGGCTTGCGCATTACGGTTTTCACTTCTTTACCGGGATTCTCACAATCATTCCGGTAAGCCAGAGCGCCGCGGCCAGCCTGGGCTTAACGTTTCTGGGAAAGCCGCGCTGGCTGCTGACGGGAATTCCCATACGATTCGTGCAGCCCATGGAACTGGGCTTTGTGGTTCTGGGCTTTCTAGGATCTCTACTGGTTACGCATCGGCTGGCGGAAGAGGATTGTGAAGCAAGCCCCATGCGCGCATTCATTCCGTGGGCCGCGGTTTGTGTTGTGATCGGGCTTGCGGCCGCCTGGCTGATTTTTCAGCCAATGGAAATGCGCGCCACATTCATGATGAGCAACTAACGCTCAACGAGGCAATGCTGACTGATGATGCCGAATCGATATCTGGCCCGCGGTCTACTCTTGGCTCTGCTGTTCGCAGTGAGCGCGCCCGCCCGTGCACATATTGGACCTCCCTTCCCCATTATCGAAAACCAGAAGGTCGGGCCGTGCGTCATCGCGCTATGGACCCACCCCGATATCGGGACCGGTGCATTCTATGTGATGGTGAACCCGCAGCCGGGCAGCGACGTTTGCGGCAATCTGAAGGTTAAGATTGGAGTGGAGCCGGAAAACCACCGATTGCCGGAAGTGTTCTATAATGCCGAACGCGACGATGTGCGCGGAGAAATCCAGTACAAAACCTTTGCGGATTTTGACCGCGATGAGTGGTGGCGCGTCCATCTGGTCATCGAGAGTTCAGAGGGGAACGGCGAGGCATTTTCCCGGGTGGAAGCGACTCCCACGGTGATGGGACGCTTCGGGCTGGTTTTCTTCCTCCTGCCATTTCTCGCCGTTGCCTTCCTGTGGTACCGCGGAGTGTCAAAAGTACGCAAGCGCAGGAAGAAACAAGTTCAGGAAGTACAGGCGCCGGGAACGTGAACAAACACACACCGGGTTCAGCCCGCCTTAAAATCCGCGTCTTAGCTTGCCTCGCAGGCATTTTCATATCAGGTCTTACAGGTTGCCGATCCCGGGAAAATCTTCCTCTGAAGGGTTCACCGGAATACAAGAAAGTCGTATCGGCTTTCTACATTGGATTGTCGGCGCTCCAAGTTGGCGACGATGTTCATGCCGATAGCAGTCTCTCCGAAGTAACGCAACTCGTTCCCGCGGAGCCGGCGGGGTGGGGAAATTGGGGAGTGCTGGCATTGCGCCAACGCAACTACGATGTGGCCGCGCAGCGGCTGCAGAAAGCGCGCGATTGGGCTCCGCAGAACGACCAGATTTACCAACTGCTCGCGCTGCTGGAGAGCGAACGGGGAAATTCGGCGCAGGCGATCAGCAATCTGCAGAAGGCCATCGAGCTCAACCCCGGAAATCTGAAGGCGATTTATCAGCTCGCAGAAGAAGTCGAGCGCCAGGGGGGCGAAAGCGCCGAGAGTGAATACCAGCAATTGATGCAAAAAATTCTGGCGGCGCAGCCGGAAAACCTTGCCGCGATGCTCGAACTCGCCCGCGTGGCCGCAAAACGCGGCGATGCCACCACGCTGAATTCGACCGTGGAGCGGCTCAACGCGTTCGCTTTACAATGGCCTGCCGAGGTACAGCAGAAATTTGCCGCGGTGCAAGCTGCCATGAAGAGCTCTGACCTGCGAGGCGCTGCCACACAGACCACGTTCTTGCGAAACGTGCTCATGCGTGTTCCCGACTTCCGTTTGAGCCTGGCAGCGATCAAGGCCGCGCCGGGAGAGGAGGCTGCACCGTTCACACATTTTCTGCGTATGGAACCCCCGGTCTTTACACCTGCACCACCCGATACGGCGATTACTTTCGCAAGCCATCCGCTGCCCAACGCCGGCAACAGGCGTTGGAATTGGATTCAAGCGATACAGCTTGGCAGCGAAGGCGGCCCGGTTGTGGCAATGGCCAACGCGCATGAGGTGGTGCTATCGACCGGCACGAAATTTCCCTTCCCCGGCGGGGCTTCGAACACGCCGCCCGCGCCCGAAGGAATTGTCCAGGTTGATTTCAACTACGACTTCAAAACCGATTTAGTACTGGCGGGGGCGGGCGGCGTGCGGTTAATGCGCCAGGATTCTCCGAGCGCATTCACCGATGTCACCGATCAAACCAAGCTGCCGAAAGCCGTGTCCAGCGCCCCGTACGCAGGCGTCTGGGCAGTGGACATTGAGGCTGACGGGGACCTTGACCTTGTGCTGGGCTCAACCTCCGGCATTCCAACGGTATTACGGAATAATGGTGATGGCACGTTTCTGGCGATCCATCCTTTTGCCGGAATCTCCGGCATTCGCCAATTTGCCTGGGCTGATTTGGACGGCGACGGCAATCCGGATGCTGCAATCATCGATGGAGCAGGCCGCTTGCACGTGTTCATGAATGAGCGCCAGGGGCAGTTCCGCGAGCGCGCTCTGCCCGCGAATGTGCGCGAAGCGAAAGCCATCGCGATTGCCGACGCGGACAACGGTGGCGCGCTGGATCTGCTGGCCGTTCAGCCCGATGGGGCAATCGTCCGCGTCTCTGACCGGAAAACCTCAGACCCGGAAGGCGGGCTGAGCTGGGAGACGGCGGAGATTGCCAAAGTTCCGAATGCGGCGCAGGTGCTCTCCGCGGAAGTGCGCTTGCGCGTGGCCGACCTGGACAACAACGGTGCGCTCGATCTGTATCTTTCTCCCGTCACACTCCCCGCGGGAAACCCGGGTGGCGCGCTGGTTTGGCTTGATGACGGCGACGGCAAGTTTACCCTGCTGAACCAGCCGGTCGGACCCGCGTTAACCTTTGATGCGGCTGATCTCACCGGCAACGGCAGGCTGGATCTGCTGGGACTTTCGGCGGATGGGCAGCCCCTGCAAGCCGAAAATCAGAGCGCAAAGAACTATCACTGGCAGGTGGTGCGGCCGCATGCCGTGCAGGCGGTGGGCGACCAGCGCATCAATCCTTTCGGCGTCGGCGGCGAAATCGAAGTGCGCTCGGGGCTGCTGCTGCAGAAGCAGCCGATTACGGGACCGAAGCTGCATTTCGGACTGGGCGAGCAGACCGAAGCGGAAGTTGTTCGCGTCATCTGGCCTAACGGCACGGTGCGCGCTGAATTCGGAGTCAAGGCCGACCAGGATGTATTAACCGAGCAGCGGTTAAAGGCTTCGTGCCCATTTCTATTCGCCTTCAACGGCAGGCGGATGGAATTTGTGAAGGACGCGGTTCCCTGGGGCTCCGCGATCGGACTGCGCATCAACACGCTGGGCTCGGCCCAGATTGCCGCGACCGGTGAGTGGTACAAGATCGGCCGCGAACAGCTTGTGCCGCACGACGGTTATTACGACCTGCGAATTACCGCCGAACTTTGGGAAGTGTACTACTACGATTACATTGCCCTGACGGTGGTCGATCATCCCGTGGGCACGGAGATTTTTGTCGATGAGCGCTTTGTGATTCCCCCGCTGAAGTTGGGAATTACCACGGTTTCCACGCCACACCCGATCGAACGCGCGGTGGATGACACCGGGCAGGATGTCACGGGTCTGCTCCGCGAGCTGGATGGAAAGGCCGTGGCCAGTTTTGGAAAAGGGCAATTTCAGGGAGTGACCCGAGATCATTATCTGGAAGTGGATCTAGGGGACGATGCGCCGAGATCCGGACCACTCTATTTGATTGCGCAAGGCTCAATTCACGACACCGAATCGTCAGTGAACGTTGCGATTACCCAAGGCAGCCGCTGGCGCGCCCACGGGCTCAGCCTGGAAGTACCGGATGGCAAGGGCGGCTGGGTGACCGCGCAGGACAATCTCGGCTTTCCGGCGGGAAGGAAGAAGACAATTCTGTTCAATTTGACCAACGTCTTCCGTCCCGGAACGCCGCGCAAGGTAAGGCTGCGCACGAATCTCGAAATCTATTGGGACCGGATTCAATGGGCCCAAGGGGCTCCGAGTGCCCCGCTCAAGGAAACGACTTTGGATCCCTCCATGGCCGATCTTCACTATCGCGGATACTCCGTGATGCACATGCCGGTCGGCGCCGGCGCGCCGGAGGTTCCGGACTACGAGCAGATTGAGGGCACGAAGCAGCGCTGGCGCGATCTGGTCGGCTACTACACACGCTACGGCGATGTGCGTGAACTGATCAAGCAAATTGACGATCGCTATGTCATTGTGAACTCGGGGGATGAATTATCGATGCGCTTTCCGGAGTTGCCCGCGCCGCAGGAAGGATGGGTGCGTGATTTTGTGATCAAGGGCGACGGCTGGATCAAGGACGGAGACTACAACTCGACATTCTCAAAAACCGTCCTGCCATTGCCGTATCACGCCAAGAACGAATACACCACGCGTCCTGGAAGACTTGAAGATGAGTGGGTCTACCGGCAGCATCCCGAGGACTGGCAGAACTATCACACGCGCTACGTGACGCCGGAAGTGTTCGAGAACGCGCTGCGGAGCCAGCCCTGAACATAAAAGGCAGTCGCGTCGCGAGGATCCTGACTGCCGTCTTCTTTGTCGCGCTCCTCTGTGTTCCTTCGGTGATGAAGAGGCTCGCCGCGCGGCGCGATGCGGACCGGTCCAAAGCTGATGTGCAAACGGCGCTGGCGCGGCACGGCTTCCACTTTCAAGAGGTTTCACACGCGGCGGGGATTGATTTCAGGCATCACGCGCCAACGCTGGACCACAAACTTGATCCGATCATGCCCGAAGTCGCATCGATGGGAGCGGCGGTTTCGATTGTCGATTTCGACCGTGACGGGTGGCCGGACATTTATGTCGTCAACAGCGCCGAGGGCAGCAAGAACGCGCTCTATCGCAACATGCACGACGGCACGTTCAAGGATGTGGCCGCGGAAATGGGCATTGCCGACGTGAATCGGCCGGGCACTGGCGTTTCCACCGGGGCCGTGTGGGGCGACTATGATAATGACGGCTACGAGGATTTGTTCCTGATCAAGTGGGGCAGGCCGGAACTTTTTCACAACGATCATGGTCAGGGGTTTACACGAGTTACCGAGCAGGCCGGGTTGCCGGCGTGGATCAACGCCGATACGGCGATCTGGTTCGATTACGACGGCGATGGGTTGCTCGATCTTTTTGTCGGGGGCTACTACGACGAAAATATCGACCTGTGGCATCTCACCACCACGCGCATCATGCCCAATCAGTTTGAGTATGCCGACAACGGCGGGCGTAAGTATCTCTTTCACAATCTCGGCAACGGAAAATTTGAGGAGGTAAGCGCCCAGGTGGGCATCAACAGCCGCCGGTGGGCGCTGGCCGCGGCCGCTGCGGACCTGCGCGGCACGGGACATCC
>JASHTY010000246.1 GCA_030040315.1 Terriglobia bacterium
TTCAAAGGGTCGCAGCGCGCTGGCACTGGCGATCAAAGCCTGCGTGGATTCCTACTGGAAGGAGTACCGCAAGCCGGATTCCATTGCCGCGCTCCTGGACGCCAGAGCGTCGACCGCCGGGATCAAGATACCCACAGGATATGACGAAGCGGATCGATTGCTCCTCACAGCCCGGCGTAACGGTGGGCCTGAGCCCGGCACGGCTAGCCGCTCACCACTGTGATCTTCCCCCGCGGCTCGAAAGAACTCTGGAGAAACCCCTCATCCCCACGACAAGCAGGACGTGGGGCCCCCTGCATCGTCCCTCAGCCACCTTCTTCCCGAGGGAGAAGGAACTGCCTATCATGGCCGCGACGTCGCAGCCCGAGCATATGTTTTCCCTCTCCGAGGGGAGAGGGTGGCCGACGGAGGAGGTCGGGTGAGGGGTCATCTCCGACGGCATCAAGTTCACAATGACGTATTCCCCACTAGAGACGTGCTAGTATGACGCCGTGAAAATTTGTCTAGTGGAGACTGCTGATGCTCGCACGTGCCCGCTATTTCATTCCTGCCCTGCTGATTTATGCTGCCACGCTCGGCACACCGCCCAGTGACGCGCTTAGGTTTCAATCACAGTACATGCACGTCGAGCTTGCCCCTGACCAGCCTGCATTCACTTCCTTGAGCGTGGATTCACTGGGCAAAGGAAAGCTCAGCGCCAATCCTTTGAAACCGCCGGATAAACGCGAAGCCGTCTACCAAATTCGCCGTGTGGGCCCGCTGTTCGAATATCGGGCGGTAGCGGCTTCCAGCGCCGCCCCGCCCGCATGGTCGTTTCAATTTTTGCCCCGGCAAATCCGCATGATCTCGCACTACAATGCGGCGAATCCGCCTCCCAGTTTCGTTCTGGACTTCAATCCCCACCTGAATCACGCCACGCTGCTGGGGATTATCAACCAGGACAGCAGCGTGCAACTCCCCGCGCTGCTTCATCTGCCCGATCTGGGAACATTTCGCATTACCACGAACGTCACCCAGGCGGCGCTGGGTTACGATGCATACCGCTACCCCCAGCCCCAGCAGGCGGATGATTTTGTGCGAGTCACCTTCCCTGCCGCCACCGCTGACCGGCCAGAGGTTGAATACACGCTGGACGTGGTGGCCATCTACCCCAGCTCGGCGGAACGCGCCGGCGACCCGCGCTTTGACGGCTTCCGTCGCGACTGGCTGAACATCTTTCAACTGAATCCACGTGCGCGGGTGCTGGCCAATCACGCCGCGAGCGATCCCGTGGCCTTTACAGTATTCGAGTACTCCTCCGTGGCGCTACGCACTCCGCCGCTGGCGCCCGGCCTGACCGCCCTTGACATGCTCCGCCAGACCCTCGGCCGCTACCTGAGCGGTATGAAAGGTTATGGAATGGCAGGTTATGGCCCGCACACTCCCTACGACTTTGCCAATACCTATCCCTCGCTGCTGATTGCCGCGGCGGAATATTTCCAGGGCAGCAAGGATCAGGCGTGGATCGAGAAAAACTATCCGGCGCTGAAAGATTGGACCGCGAAAATGCTGGCCATGGACGTCGACGGAGACGGCTTGATCGAATACCCGTTAAGCGGCAACTACAATTCCTGGCCGCAAAAGCTCGATCTGCGCCCCTCAAACTGGTGGGACACCATCGGCTTCGGCCATGAGGATGCCTACTCAAATGCGCTCGCCTACCATGCGCTCATCGACATGCAGGAAGTGGCCCGCGCCGCGCATCAGGAAGATGATGCGCAGCTTTACGCCGCACGCGCCGAAAAGCTTCGATCGGTCTACTTCAAAACCTTCTATGATCCGGAAACAGGTGTGCTGGCCGGATGGAAAAGCGCCGACGGCCAATTGCACGACTACTATTTCACCTTCGTGAACAGCGCCGCCATCGTCTACGGGCTGGTCCCGAAAGACAAGGCCGGACCGATCATGGACCGGATGCTTACCAAAATGAAGGAAGTCGGGTACACCCACTTCGAGTACGGCCTGCCCGGAAATCTGATTCCCATTCGCCACGGCGACTACGTGGATTACAATCCCCGCTACGGAGGGCCGGCGAAAGAAGACGGCTCCGACGGATTCCAGGTCTACGAAAATGGCGGCGCGACGGCGTGCTATGCCTATTTCACGCTCCAGGCACTCTACCGGTTGGGCTGGCACAAGGACGCGGACGCCATGCTGTTCCCCATGCTGGCGGGTTTTGAAAAAGGCGGGTTCCAGGGCTTCGGACCCAATGGCATGACCTACGACTGGAAGGCCTGGGATGGGACGCCGCACGGCTACGAAGGGCTGCTCGTTGACGGCTACCAGGCGCTCCTGGCGGTGTTGTCGCGGTGATCGGAAAACCGGCTGTAGCGCGGGTGTCCCCACCCGCGATCCACCTGTGGCATGGGCTTCCAGCCCATGGACATGGCCAGGATGGCCATGCCACGAGTCGCGGGTGGGGGCACCCGCGCCACAAGACGCCCACGCGACGGATTGGGTTGACATGGCAATCGCCGCGAAATAGATTTCATCCAATGCCACAGCAAATCGAATCGGAACCGCAACTTGAGGATCTGCTTTCCGCGCCCAGCAGCGAGGATGTGGGATTCTTTCGCCAGTTGGAAGGTGACCTGATCATCCTGGGAGTCGGCGGCAAGATGGGTCCGAGCCTGGCGCGCCGCGCGGCACGCGCGAATCAAGCGGCCGGCGCATCGCGAAGAATCATCGGTGTTTCCAGATTCACCACACCCTCGATTGAGGAATTTCTGCAATCGTCCGGCATCGAAACCATTCACGCCGACCTGCTGGATCGTCGCGCGGTCGCAGCCTTGCCCGATGCGCCCAATATCATCTTTATGGCGGGCCGCAAATTTGGCTCCGCGGGTGCGGAAAGCCTGACGTGGGCGATGAACGCCTACGTTCCGGCACTGGTGGCCGAGCGATATGCAAGATCGCGCATCGTGGTTTTTTCAAGCGGCGGAGTTTACCCCTTTACGCGCGTAGAGTCAGGCGGCGCAACGGAGCAAACCGCCGCCCACCCGCTCGGCGAATATGCTGCCTCCGTATTGGCGCGCGAACGCATTTTCGAACACTTTTCCAGGGCCGGCGGAACTCCGGTTACGTTGTTGCGCCTCAATTACGCGGTCGACCTTCGTTATGGAGTTCTGCTGGATGTGGCCAGCAAGGTCTTTGCGGGCGAACCCATCGGCCTTTCGATGGGATATGTCAACGTCATCTGGCAGGGCGATGCGAACTCCGCGGCCATACGATGCCTTGCGCTTGCCAAATCACCACCCTTCATCCTGAACCTTACCGGCCCCGATACGATTTCGGTTCGCAGTCTGGCCCTGCACTTCGGAGAAATCTTTGAGAAGGAACCCGTCTTCGAAGGCCAGGAGTCGCCCGATGCGTTGTTGAGCAATACCTCCATCTATCGCCACCTGTTTGGCTCTCCTTCCGTATCGGTCATGCAACTGGTCGAGTGGACGGCACAGTGGATCCTGCTGAACGGCCGAACCCTGAACAAGCCCACCCACTTTGAAATCCGGGACGGAATATTCTGATGCCCCAGCAGCTTGCTGTAGGCTTTGTCGGCTTGCGGCACCTGCACCCCCGTAGTTACATCCCACTCTTCCAATCCGTGCCGGAAGCCGCAGTGGTGGCAGTGGCGGAACAGGATGATTCGCTTCGCGAAGCCTTTGTGAAGGATTTCGCCGTCCACGGCTACTCTGACTGGCAGGAGCTGCTCGAGCGTGAGAGATTGGACCTTGCCGTGATTTTTCTTCCTCACGCTGATTGTCCCGAAGCTGCGGTGGAATGCGCCCGCCGGGGCGTCCACGTCCTGGTGGAAAAGCCCATGGCAGCGAACGCCTCAGGGATCAGGGAGATGATCGATGCTGCGCAAAAGGCCAGCGTGATTCTTTCCACTCCCTACGTCTGGCGTTACCATCCCGTCGCCATCGAAATGAAGAGGCTGATTGGGCACGGCGTCATGGGGCGCATCGTGAGCTGCGAAGGCCGCTGCGCCGCTGGGCGCATTTCGCGCTACACGGAGGGCCACGCCGGCTGGATGCTCGAGAAGGCGCGCAGCGGCGGCGGCCCCATGATCAATCTCGGAGTGCATTGGATCGACCTGTTACGCTGGGCGCTGGAAGACGAAGTAGTGGAGGCGATCGGCAAAACCGTCCGTGCCGATCCGCAATACGACATTGAGGATAATTCCTTCGCGATATTGACCTTCTCGCGCGGTGCCGTGCTGGCGCTGGATGTCAGTTACACGGTGCCGGATTTCTATCCCGCCGGCCGCGATCTTTATCTCGCACTGCGCGGCACGAAAGGCGTCCTTTCCTGGAGCCCCTCATTCGAAGGCACAAAGGAACGGCTATTTGTGTGCAGCGACGCAAGTGGTGAGCCCCGGAGCGTCGAGTTCGACCTTCCCCAACACCCCGGGTATGCGGGAATCATGGGACAGCGATTCGTCGCCGGCCTGGTTCAGTCCATTCGGAATGGCTCGCCGCTCTCCATCACCGGGCACGACGGGTTGAAGGCATTAGAAGTGGTTGAGGCAATCTATCGATCAGCAGAGACTGGCCGAAGCGTACGGCTTTGACGTGGAAGTTGTGATTTTCAGCTCAGGAGTTCATCAATGGGAAAAAATAATCTTAGAAACGCGTTCTGGGCAGTTATCTTGATAATGTATCTTGCCACCGGTTCCACTCTCTTTGCGGCCGGCACGGCCGTGTTCAACGTGAAAGACTATGGCGCAACCGGCATAAGGGCTGACAACGCGACCGATGCCATTCAAAAAGCCATCGATGCCTGCGCCCAAGCGGGTGGCGGAACAGTCTACTTGCCACCCGGCGAGTACACATCCGGCACGCTGTATTTGCGTAGCCATGTGCGATTTCACATAGAAGGCGGCGCAACGCTTTACGCCTCCCGGGACATGAGTCTGTTCGCCGGGCAGGCAGTCGCCTCCAAAACCGCACTGCTTTTCGCCGATCATGTCGAGGACGTAACTCTGGAAGGGCGTGGCACCGTGGATGGCCAGGGCGGCTACATTTGGAAAGAAGATGATTTGGACGACGTCTTTGTGCGTCCCGCGAAAGACCTGATGCGATCCCTGGGAAAGTCCCTGCTGCGATCGTTCCCGGAGGGCTATCCCGATCGGAAGATTTATCCCCACCTGGTCTGGATGGGGGACTCGACCGACATCCGCATCACGGGCCTTTCCTTCATCAATTCCCCGACGTGGACGATGGGGTTTCACGGCGTCGAGCGCATAGTGATTGACGGCGTGTATTGTTACACCAAGCCCAATGACGCCGTGTGGGCCGATGGGATCGATATGGACGGTTGCCGCGACGTGCATATTTCGAACAGTACGATTACGACCGGCGATGATTGCCTGGTTTTCATTTCCGGGGACTTCTGGGGTCCGGCCCGCCCTTGCGAGAACATTACTGTCACCAATTGCCGCCTCTCCTCCTCCGCCAATGCGATCAAATTCAGTGAAGGTAACATTAAGGGAGTTCAACACGTCACCATCGATAATTGCGTGATCAGCGATGACAGCTCAGGGTTCTCATTTGCCGCATCCAATGGCGGATTCGTCAGGGACGTGGTGATCTCAAACATCACGCAGAACTCAAGGCGCTTCGACTGGTTCTGGGGACAGGGCGGCTTTATGGGCATGACGCTGAAAACTTCCGCCGAATATCACGGCAAACCCGTTTCGAAGGATGATCCTGCGCCCGGGACGATCCAGAACATCCTGATCCGGAACATCATCGTGCACGCCAAAGGCCGCGCTCACATTGACGGCCATCCCAATAGTTGGATCGATGGACTTACGATGGAGAACATCAAATTCTTCGTCGGTACGGACCCCGAGGCGCCCTTTGATTGGACGACCAACGCCATGCAGTTTCACTGGGTAAAGAACCTGAAGCTGAAGGATGTTGAAGTCCACTGGGAAGAGCCCGCCGCGAAGAACTGGACGAGTGCCGTCTACATAGAAGATGCCCGGGGAGTAGAGATCGACGGATTCAGTGGGCGACAGGCCTACGTGGGGCGCGACGTGCCGGCCATTGCGCTGAAGAACGTGTGCGACGTGATGATCCGCGACTCCATGGCTCCCGAGGGTACGGCAACCTTCCTAAAGCTGAGCGGGCTCGACACCCACGACATCAGTTTGTTCGGAAACGACCTGCGAAAAGCCAAGGTCGCTATTCAACTCGATCCCGAGGTCGAAAAACCGGCGGTTCAAGCACTGGACAATTTCATGCCCACGGCAGTTGTGTCTGAGAAGTGATTGGCGGGTAGCCACGGCATGTCTTTTATGCCGTGGGTTCTTCGAAGGAAGCCCGAGCCCACGGCAAAAAGGTCGTGCCGTG
>JASHTY010000247.1 GCA_030040315.1 Terriglobia bacterium
CGGTCATTCTGGGTATGCTTTGGAAACGCACTACCCCCAAAGGAGGATTCTGGGGCCTGCTGGCCGGCACGGTTTCTTCAATCGCCATGTTCGCCCTGGTGAAAGCGCGGCCGGCATACCTTGCCATCATCGCCCTATCGCCCGACGCCAAGGCCATGGCCGAAAACCTCTATCGAGCGCTTTGGTCTTGGCTGATCTGCGTTTGCGTGACAATTGTGGTGAGCCTGCTCACCATGCCGCCGTCACACGATCAGCTTACCGGCTTGGTCTATGGATACACCGCCATTCCGAAGGAAATGGATGTCCCACTCTACCACCGGCCGATTTTCTGGGCCGCCGGCGTGGCGGTCTTCTTCGCCTTCCTGCAATGGCTCTTCTGGTAGTTGCGGAGATTCCTGGTGTGTCCGCAATGCTTACGCTCCAAGCAGATTAGTAGCGAGGAACTCATTGCGGAACTTTTTCTCCGGATCGTGATGCTCGATGAGAGTTTTAAAGGCGGGCAGTTTTTCGTAGAGTGATGCGAAGCGCACCTGCGGCAAGGTGAATAGCTTTCCCCAGTGTGGGCGCGCGTTGAAGGGGGCGAGTTTCTCCTCGATCTTGGGCAGCAGCTTGCTGACCGCCGGCCATTCCGGCTTCCAGGTGAAGTGAATGGTCATGGAGGGGCGCTGGTAGCAGGTGCTCATCCAAAGATCATCCGCATCAATGGTGCGCAACTCCGTGATGTGCAGGTGCGGAGTGACCAGCTCGCGCAACTGCTCGACCGCAAGAATGGCCTCATAGCCCCGATCGCGGGGAACGAAGTATTCCGATTGCAGTTCGGCGCCGCTGCTGGGGACGAAATTCAGGCGGAAGTGGGGAAGGCGGTCATACCAGGGACCCGGAATGCCCATTTGTTCCGTGCAATTCTCGGCGGAATGCCCTTCAAGCGGGTGCAGCTTGCGCGTGGCGCGCTTCGCCCCGAAGAATTCGGCCGGCGATTCGGCCGGCGCCCCCGGCTCCACCCGGCTCTTGATCCACACTTGCGTGATCCGGTGATTCTGCCAGTCGGTAAACAAGCTCACGCTGTAGCCGGTCGCAAAGATCTCATCCAGGTGTTGCTCCAGGTGATTCATGGAAAGATTCTGATAGACGACCTGCCGAACCTGGTACGTAGGTTCGACTTCCAGCGTGAGCCGGGTCACCACTCCGAGAGCTCCCAGGTGAACCACCGCCCCTCTAAATAGTTCCGCGTCGTGCTCCCTTGAGAAAGACTTCAGCTCGCCCTCCGCCGTCACGACTTCCATTCCAGCAACTGCCGCGGCCAGGTTGCGATTCTTATTGCCGGAGCCGTGTGTCGCCGTAGCGCAGGCTCCCGCCACGGAAATGTGTGGCAACGAAGCAAGGTTGTGCAGAGCATAACCGCGGTGATCGAGATAAGGCCCCAGTTGGCCATAGGTCACGCCTCCGCCTACCGTCACGGTGCTCGACTTCGGGTCGATCACCATTTCATCGAGATGCCGGAGCGAGATTTGGTCGCCGATGGTGTCGGCAATGGAATTGAAGGAGTGGTGGGAGCCCAGCGTCTTCAGCCGGCGGCGCTCCTTCACAAGTGCTTGGACCTCCGCGACGCTGCCGGGTTCGTCAAGCCGTTCCGCGCGGTAAGTGTAGTTCCCGGCCCAATTCGTACGGGCGGCGGATTGCAACTGCCCGCGTGCCGATCGGGCCAGCATGCTCCCGGCGACGAACGCGCTCGACTTTTTCAGAAACTGCCGCTTGTTCATAACCTTATTGCAGAACAATCGTTGGCCGTCGCGCAGCGCACCCATTGTAAGGTTTGTCCGCTGAGGGTCAAGCGATTAGTCCAGCTTGTACTCGTTGCGTTCGGAGATTCCTGCGAAGTGATTGGTGGCCTGGAGCCGGCGACCAGACTTGAACTGGTGACCCCCTGATTACGAATCAGGTGCTCTACCAACTGAGCTACGCCGGCTGATAGATACAAAAATGCTCACCCACCAAGTATAGCGTTACCGCCAATCAGCGGGTGAGCATTTTCAGAGGAGAATAGAATGACGGACGCGCTCCGCCACCTAAGCTCACTGGGAGTCTAGAAAAACCCTCAGTTTGTGTCAAGGGAATTTTCTGGTTTTTTTCGATCCAATAAGCCATTCATTATCAATGATTTGGACCGATTTGTCTGACCGAAGTGTGAATTATTAGAAAAATGGGCAAAATCCGTCACGGCTCGAGATTTCTTATGTATATAATTGATTATAAAAGGCTTACTAGAATTTTAGGTTCAATCGGATGAGTTGGTCATCGTCGGTATGGCCCCAGGCAGAATCTGGAAAATACTTCAATGCAATTCGCTTGGATAAGAAGAATGCGACACCCGCAACGACGCAAGCCCCAATCAGATACCCAGTAAGAATAAGAATCGCGAGAATCATGTGAACCACTTGCAGCGTGAAGGTCCTTTGCGGATTAGGGGGCCGGTCCCAGCTTAAGGTAGAGTCAACCTGGAATTGATTCATGAGAGAAGACGCGGTGGCCGCACTACCCGCATTCAGAATCAGGAAGACATAAGTGTGCTGGCGTTTTCCGTACACAGAATCGGCCCCGCGGTCCTGATTCAAAGCCAAAAAATGGCTCAGCGATCCGAATCGCACGCGCGCGATTTGGGGCGTGGGATAGCCGATGGAGATTACGGTGGATTCGCCCGTCTCCGTCTTGTACCGGGCTAATTGCAGTTCCGCGCCCTCACCGGGCCCGGTACCGAATCCGATCAGATCGGTTCGAAACGAGGGCAGCAACCGCCTGGCGGCCGCGAGGCCCACCACGTATTTCTCGGTACCGGGCACTTGTCCTTTGAAGGGCATTGGGGCCGGTAGGGTTTCTTCCACACTTTTCGGTTCCCGGACTCCTCCCACGAAGGTGAGGAGCGCCTGGAAATCACTCTCCGAGAGCTTCCAGTCTTTCCCGCGAACGAACCGAATGAACTTATCACCGCGTGCCATTAAGACATGGGTGGAATCACCGACGACCAGCTCGAAATCCTTTTCAGGCGTCATCTCCGGCGTTTGATAAAACGTCAGCAGGCCGTATGCGGCGATTGGATCAGGCGCAATCTCCACCAGCACCTTGGCGTTGGTTTTTCCCATTTGATAGGTGCGCAGTTCGATAGAATTGACGCCGTACTCGCGTTCGATTGCCGGGTCGCCGCCGTATTGGCCCACGCGGGCAACGGGGATTCTTTCGGAATTCGCTTGCCGCCAATCCGCGGCGGGAACCTGTGGAATGGATTTTACATTGCCAGGGCAGAGGGGAGGGAAGGCCGCAAGCACGGCCGCCAGCCAGGCGAGCCTCGCGTATTTCCGTGCCATGTTTAACACAATATCAGAAATCGGAGCGGGAAGTGCGTGAAGTTTCGTCCGAAGCAAGCCGCTGCGCCGTCCTCATTTCACCCAGGTTTTTGACGTATCCCAGAATTCCCTCATAGAGCGCGTAGGCGATCTTTTCGCGATAATCGGGGCGCCTTAATGAGTGCTCATCGCGGGGATTGCTGAGGAAGGAGATTTCCGCCAGAACCGAGGGCATGTTGGCGCCAATGAGAACTACAAAGGGAGCCTTTTTGGTCCCGCGATCGCGCTGCGCGCCGCTCACTTTCGTCACCCGCGAATAAACTTCGCGCTGCACAACCTGGGCAAATTCCTGGGACTCTTCGATCTTTTCCGTAAGAGCAATCTTCTTGATCAGGTCCTGGAGCTGGTGCACCGCTTCCTGCGAAGTGGCGTTTTCGCGGGCGGCGACTTCCAGAGCGTCTGAATTGGAGGTGAAGTTCAGATAGTAGGTTTCGATTCCGCGCGCGCTCTTATCGGGGCTGGAATTGGCGTGAATCGATAGGAACAGGTCCGCGCCTTTTTCGTTGGCGATGGCCGTGCGCTCCTCGAGGGGAATAAACGTGTCATCAGTGCGGGTCATAATCACTTCGCAGCCGGTATTTTGCTCAAGAAGCTTTCGCAGCCTCAGTCCGACGTCCAGAACCACGTCCTTTTCCATCAAGCCCGTGGGCCCAATGGTTCCGGTATCGTGTCCGCCGTGGCCGGGATCGATGACGATGCGCCCGATCTTGAGCCCCAGCGCGCGGGTCAACGTGCGCGCAGCTTCCGAGGAGTTGCCAGTTTGAACGCCTGGCGTAACCTCTGTTTCGGCCGCCGATGTCTTTGTCGATTTCACATCCGATTCAGGAGCCGGAGGTATGTTAACTGCGGACGTCGTCTTTTCGTGACCAGATGGCGGAGACGTGGGTTCCGATTTCGCCTCCAAAGACGCCGGTGGGTTAGCCGAAGACGCGGTCTTTTCCGTCTTGTGCGTGTCGGTCGCAGTGGTCGGGAGTGGTTTGGTGCTGCCTGCCACGAGCGTGGGTGCGGCGCCTTGAACGTCGATCACCAGCCGGAAGGGATTAGGCAGCGTAAAAATTGAATAGGTGTCAATCTTGTCGACGTCCAGCACCACTCGCGTGACGTCTGCGGAAAACTGCGCCACGCGAATTTGCCGCAGGAAGCCATTTTCAACAGGGAAGGTCTTGCCTTTCAAATCCGGGCTTAGGCGCGCACCCTGAAGATTCAGGACGATGCGGTCGGGATTCGAAAGGCGTACGGAGTCGAATTTGACCTCGCTATCGACGCCGATGACGATGCGCAGATAATTAGGTCCCACCCAGCGGCGCACGGCCGTCACCTGGCGCAGGCCGCCGGCTTTCGCGTCTGCGGGTCTTTCCACCGGTGCGGAGATTGCCTGTGCCTCAGCCCCAGTCTGAGCCTCAGCCTCAGTCTTTTCCCTCGTCTGGTCGATCTGCTTCAATCGATTCTTCGCTTCCGGCACCTTGTCAGACTTGGGGAAGCTGGTGATGAATTCCTGAAACGCTTTCCGCGCGTCATCGGGATCCTGCAAGTCCTGGCGATAGACCTCGCCAATGGTGAACAGCGCCTCGCGCGACACGCGGTTCTGCGGATACTGAGCCATCAGGAAGCGGTAGGACTTGATACATTCAAGAAAATAGGTGTCGGAGGCGAATTCGCGCCCCATCTCGTGGTAGAGATCGGCGACCGCGGTCAGCGCGGCGGGAGCTTTGCCGTAGGAGGGATCAAAGCGATAGACGTCCGTGTAGGCGTCAATGACCTTCTTATACTCGTCCTTGTTGCGTCTGCTTTCCGGATGCGCTTCCAGCGCGGCGTGCATCTGTTCGGCCTTTTCGTAGGCGGTGGTGGCGTGTTGGCGGCGCGAAGAGTCGGCGGCAATGGCCGGCGCGGCAAGCAGGGCAATCCCAGCCAGAACCAATGCCCATTCTTTCGGCTTCCGTGAGCCCATTACCTTCAAATTGTGCCTCGTGCTGGCGGCGTGATCGTCATCCCGTTCCGGCAGGCGAACCCCCTCAAGATCGCCCGCCGACCACTGAAAACTGACGACTGAGAACTGCGCAGGTTACTCAACATTCGTGTAGTGCACCACCCCATACTGATCGACGTAGCGAAGAAGCTGAGCCTTGGGCGGCTCCTTGGAAGTGGCTTTTGCTGCCGCAGGCTGCGTCGCGCCGGGTGCATCCCCAGTTTGATAGATGCTTCTTACCTTGCGAACGTAATTCTGGGTTTGGGGAATAGCCGGGACGCCGCCGGAGCGTTGCACGGTGTGCTCACCGGAATTGTAGGCTGCGAGTGAAAGCGACACATCGCCATCGAACATGTCCATCAGGTACTTGAGATAGGTGACCCCGCCTTCAATGTTCTGCTTGGGGTCGAATGGGTCAGTTACGCCGAATCGCTGCGCCGTGGCTGGAACCAACTGCATCAGCCCCATGGCCCCTTTGTTGGAAACGGCCCTGGGATCGTAGTCGGATTCCACTCGCACGATGGCGCGAACCAGGTCGGGATCAACTTGGTAGCGGGCTGCGGTTTCACGCACCATTTGGTCGATGTCCGCCGCAGTGGCCGGCGTGGCGCCGGAGGCGTCGGAGCCGAAACTGCGCGTCATCCAGTCCACCCGTGAGCGCGTTTCGCAAGTATTGACGAAAATCTTGCGCCCGTTGGCATCGACCAACACGACGATTTCATCGGCACGAGCGGCAATAGGAAGGAAGGAACAAAAAATAATCCCGCCCAACAGGGTTACCCGGCGCGATGGGAGACATTTGCTCATGAATATTGATGGCGCCGCGAAGACGCCTCCCGATTCAGCTACAGTTCAACCCGGGCTGAAGCGCCGAGTTGCGCGCTCCCTAAATCTATCCTCTCAGGCGCCTTCGCACCTTCACCCCTGAAAAGATATCGCCTAAGCGGGTCCTACACTTAAGCGAAATTATACCATCGTGCGCAAGGTTTCGGCTGCCAAATTCATTCTCGCCTCGGTATCGTCCAGTTGCTAAAGACGAAGCTAACTGAGCGTCAGGGTGCAGCCGGCGAGCCGCTCAAGGATCTTAACTGGCGCCTTTTCGGCCAATTGCAGGGATTGGCGTGAAATGATGAGCGTCTGCTCGAGGGCAAACTGGCCGGAAAGGACCGCGTGGCTCACCATGTCGGTAAAGGCCAGCCACGTGGAGTTGGGCGGGAATTCCCACCGCGTGCGAGGGCCGTTGGCTTGAAAATCACGATGGGCTTTCAGGAAATGATGGAAGCGCAGCATCCAGCGGTCGTAAGGTGAGCGCGCCAGACTTTTGAAGCCCGCAGCGCCGGCCAGCCTCAGGACGGCGCGGCGGAGGCCGGCGAAATTCCGGGGCAGGGGCATGCTCTCGCTGCCGGCGAATCGCGCTGCCAGCTCATCGAAGGTTTCGGAAGTCAGCCATACGCGCGGCTCGCTGGGATTGATGTTAGTGAAGATGCGTAGAATGCGGTCGCCATCCGTGGGCCGGGTGGGAAATGAGTCGACGTGGAACAGATCGTTTCGCGCGCTCTCACGGATTTGCCTGCCTTTTTCCTGCTGGGGGCGAAAGCTGGTAAAGTCCACATGCCAGTGCGCGGCGTAGGGGGCCAGCAACTCCGAAGCGAATTGGATGGCGCGCTGGGAATAGAGGCGCATGATCTCGCGCAGGCGCGCAACCTGCTCCGGGCTTCCCCCCGCGTAGCCCGTCAGGCGATTCTGCGCGGGCCGGTAGGCGATGTTCTTGTGAATGCGCGCGCCGCTCTGCTGCTGGGTCAGGAGGAACTCCAGGGCTTGGGCGGGAAGTTCGAAAGGAATGCCGGGGAAGAAAAGGATGTTCCCCATCTCAAGCTGTGAGCAGCACCAGCGCGCTCGTTCGGGCTGTTCACCAATTTCTGCCGGCCAGTCTTTTGGCAATTCGACAAGGTGGGTCATGGAGTGTTCTCTGCCACTCGACCAAGACTTCCAGGCCGCCCGAGGGCTTGCCTGCGTCAAGGCCACCAGTTTAGAAAAAAAGGCCCGTTCGCGCAACACGGCTGTAGTCCGGGCATAAGTCTGGCCGGAAGCGTCGAATAGTCACACGAATACCATCCGAGTCAATCGTTTAAATTGCAATTGACACTTTTCAGCCGGCTCAATATTCTTTCAGGAAGAATCATGAACTTCAAAACCCTGGCGATTCATGCGGGACACGATCCCCAGGAACACATGGGCGCGGTGATGCCGCCCATCTATCAAACCTCCACCTTCGCTTTTCGGGATGTCGGCCAGCCCGGCCCGTACAATTATTCGCGCAGTGGCAACCCCACGCGCGCGGCGCTTGAGACATGCCTCGCGCAACTGGAAGGTGGTGCGGCGGGCTTCGCATTTGCCACCGGCATGGCCGCGGAAACCACGCTTCTCATGATGTTTTCTCCGGGTGATCACATTCTTGTTCAGGAGGATCACTACGGGGGAACCTACCGCATCTTCAGCGCGGTGTTTGCCAGCAAACAGATTGGCGCTCAATTCATCAATATGCGCGACCTCGCACAGGTGAAATCCGCGCTTGCCCGCGGACCAAAGGCTGTGTGGGTGGAGTCGCCTTCTAACCCGGTCATGAATCTGGTGGATATCCACGCCGTTTCGGAGCTCGCGCACCAACACGGCGCACTGGTGGTGTGTGACAATACATTCTTGTCGCCTTACTTCCAGAATCCGCTTGAACTTGGCGCCGACATTGTGTTGCATTCCACCACCAAATACATTAATGGCCACTCCGATGTGCTGGGCGGAGCATTAATCTTGAAAGACGCGGCGCTCGCGGATAAAATCAAATATCTTCAGAACGCGCTGGGCACGGGCGCCGGTCCGAACGATAGTTTCCTGATTCTGCGAGGCGTCAAGACGCTGGCGGTCCGCATGGAGGAGCACCATCGCAACGCGCTCGAAATCGCCCGCTGGCTTGAGAAACACCCGGCAGTATCACAGGTGCGGCACCCCGGGTTGGAAAGCCACCCCCAGCACGAACTGGCGAAGCGCCAGATGCGGGGGTGCGGAGGAACATTTTCCTTCCGGCTGCGCGGCGGTGAAGCGGCAGTGAAGCGCTTGCTGGGTCGATGCCGGATCTTCACTCTCGCCGAATCGCTGGGCGGCGTGGAGTCGCTCATTGAGCAGCCCTGCACAATGACCCACGCCTCCGTCCCGTGCGAGGTGCAGGAGAGAATGGGCGTCACTCCGGACCTGGTCCGTATTTCGGTGGGTCTTGAGGACGTTCGCGATTTGATTGCCGATTTGGAGCAGGCCCTTTAGCGATGCCAACTGAAACCCCCGTCTACGATGTGTGCATAGTCGGCTCCGGCGCCGCGGGCGGCACTATGGCTATGCAATTATGCGCAGGCGGCGCCAAGGTGCTGATGCTCGAGGCAGGGAAGGAAGTGAAGCCCTCCGAATTCCTCTCTCACAAATGGCCCTACCAACTTCCCTTCGCCAATCTGCGGGGTGAGAAGCAGTTCTATATGCATCAGGGCGACGTGTCGCGGTCGATTCGCTATGACACCCACGCGCGCGTGAACGTTGACCGCGTGCGCGTTCTGGGCGGCCGGACGATGCACTGGAATGCTGTAGCGCTGCGCTATGCACCGATTGACTTCCGCACCTGGTCCCTGGAGGGCGTTGAAGACGACTGGCCAATTACCTATGAGGAGCTGGCGCCGTACTACGAACGGGTCGAGCAGATCATCGGAGTGTGCGGGCAGGACGACGGCCTGGAAATCCTTCCCGCCGGGAAGCATTACCTGCCACCGCTGCCCTGGCGGTGCAGCGAGCACATTCTTAAGCGCGCCACCGACGCGCTGAAGCTTCCTCTCATTCCCGTACGCAAAGCGGTGCTGACCAAACCTTACGACAATCGTCCTCCCTGCCATTATTGCGGTCACTGCATGGATGGGTGCGACGTTTCCGCGATTTTCAGTTCACCCGGTTGCATGCTGCCCAAAGCTGCAGCCACGGGAAATTTTACGCTCCGCCAGAACGCGCTGGCGCGAGAGGTTCTGGTGGACAGCGAGGGCCGAGCCCGAGCCGTCTCGTTCGTCGATACCACGACGGGCAAGACGGAGGAGGCAAAGGCGCGCATTGTAGTGTTGTGCGCCGCTACGGTGGAATCCGCGCGGCTGCTGCTCAATTCCGTTTCGACCCAGCATCCGGGCGGGCTCGGCAATTCCAGCGGCGTGGTGGGGCATTACCTGCACGGACACATCGGCATGGCCGCGCAATTTTATTTGAAGGAACTTGAGGGCACGAAGCCCGTAAACCAGGATGGCGCCACCGATCACGTTTACATCGCGCGGTGGGATTATCGCGACACCAAACGGGGATACGCGGGCGGATACGGAATTCAGGTGAACTTCAGTTCCTATATGACTCCGCATCATACGATGCTGGTGCACGGCTATGGCGCGGAATACAAGCGCCGCATTCGGGAGATGCAGCCGGGTTATGCCATGTTCGGCACTTTTGGGAAATCCCTGGCCGCGAAGGAGAATTACGTCTCGGTCGACAAGAACAAGACCGATATGCACGGCATCCCGATTCCAGTGGTTAATTTCCAGTACGTCGAAAACGACATGCGGCTTTGGAAGGCGATGCAGGACGGCGTGCGGCAGATTACCGGAGAGCTTTCAGCGGATATATTTCTGGATGACAACCCGAGGCCCTCGGGATTTGCCAGCCATGAAGTGGGCACGGTGCGCATGGGGAAAGACCCGAAGAATTCTGCCCTGAATGGTTTTTGCCAATCGCACGATGTGAAGAATCTCTTTGTAACGGATGGAAGCTGCTTTACATGCTCGAGCGAAAAGAACCCCACGCTGACGATCATGGCGCTCTCCATGCGCGCGGCGGATTACATCATCCAGCAGCGGCGGCGTGGGGAACTTTAGAGGAAGGAGTCGGAGCAAGAAGGCGGAAGTCGGGTGGCGGGTAATGCCCTGGCTCCTGAATTCAGAGGACATGAAACGACGAACCGCTATCAAAATTGTTGCCCTGAGCGCGCTGACTCCCCGCATGGAGGCGATTTACGCCCATTGTCCTCCGCAGTCGAATGAGCTTGCCGCATGGGCGGCTGCTGACTACCAACTGAAGTTTTTCAGCCCGGCGGAAAATGAGCTGCTCGACCAGCTTATGGAGATGATCATTCCCGCCGACGCGCACTCGGGCGGGGCCCATGCCGCGCGGGTGAGCTTGTTTGCCGACCACATGGTCGGGACAGGAAGCGAGGCGGAGAAGACTGTGTGGCGCAATGGCCTGCAACTCTTCAAGGACGAAGCTGCGAAATCGACCCTCGCCGAAACCCTGGCGCGCGCCGCCGCCGGCGAGGCCAATCCGCAATCAGACCTTGAGCATTTCTTCATCACCCTGAAGCAGATGACTGCGAACGGTTACTACTCCTCCGAAATCGGCATCCACCAGGACCTTGAATACCAGGGCAATACCTACGTCGCCGAATTCCCGCAGTGTGCCGACCATTAAATTCCAGTGCGGATTGAGAGTTGGCTGGATATGGGCCTTCGCATCACCTGTGCAAAGGCAATTCGTGGGGGATGGCTCAGAAAATCCCACGAGTTTCGTGTACACTGAAGTCGTATGAAGAATATTACATTCAGCGCCGATGAGGACCTGATCGAGCTGGCACGGCTTACTGCCCGTACCCAGCGCGAATCCTTGAATGACGCCTTCCGAAGGTGGTTGGTTGAATATACAGCCCGGGTCGGGAGCGCGCGGGAGTACGACGCGCTTATGAAGCGCTTGCAATACGTGAAGCCGGGGCGCAAGTTCAGCCGGGACGAGATGAATGAACGGTAGATTCTTTCTCGACACGAATCTCTTCGTCTACTCGTTTGATTCCGCGTCGCCGGCCAAAGCGCGCCGTGCTGCGGAACTGATTCGCCGGGCGCTCGATACCCGTAAAGGTATTGTAAGCTATCAGGTCGTGCAGGAGTTCTTTAACGTAGCGCTCCGGCGCATGGCAAAACCGATGACCCGCGCCGATGCGGAAAACTACCTCTCCACTGTCTTCCGTCCCTTGATGGCTATTCTGCCTTCACAGTCGCTCTTTGCCGAGGCGCTTCGCCTGAGTGACCGCTTCCGCCTATCCTTGTACGATTCTCTCATTGTTGCCGCGGCCCTTGAGGGCCAATGTAGTGTCCTCTACAGCGAGGACCTTCAGGCCGGCCAGAGATTCGGATTATTGGAAATCCGGAACCCCTTCATTTAAGCCCGGGCCAAAAATTCTTAAGGATTGAACTCAATTTCATCCAGCGGATAAATCGGCCGCGAAACATGGCGGAAGGGAATTGACCGGATATTCGGCGTGCTGACCCCGGGCGTATCCACCATCAGGATTTTCGCGGCGAAGGGCATATATTCGTTGCGGAAGGCGTTGCAGGACTTCACGACCACGATTTTCTTCTCGTTCGGCTCGATACCCTGACTGCGAAAGAGCTGCGGATCGATGTTAATGGCGGGAAGTTTCGAAACCAGCACGGTGACGGCGCCGACCTGCAACACGGCGGCCCGGCCCATCGAGGTTTTCATGCCGGTATACTGCGAGCCCGTCATCACAAAATCGCCATCAGAAACGCGCAGGACTTCAGCGTCCACCGTAAGCGGCCGCCGATTGACTTTGTCGTAGCCGCCACCCAGAGAGACTCGCAGCTTCGCGCCGGCCTGGCTCTGTTCAACACGTTCCACGGCTGCTTCATCCCGCAACCAGAGCGTGGCGGGCACGCCCGGCGCAGCTTGCAGGAGAGCGCGCAGCATCTCCGAACTGTCGCCCGGCGATCCTGCCGTGGGGCTGTCGGAAGATTCGGAAAGCACCACCGGCTGGCCTGGAGTTTCCACAGCTTCCTTGATGGCGGCTTCGGGCGACGGGAAATGAACCTCAAAATCCTTGCGCAGGTCCCAAAAGAGTTTTGCCACCATGCGGCAAAACTGGCGGGCCTTGGCTTCCTCCCGTTTGGTTACGGCCAGCACGGCTCCGCCCATTTCCGCAATGTCCATCCAGGCTTGCACTCCGAAAATCGAGAACGAATCGATTTCGGCAGTCTGCAATGACTTGGCATAACTCCAAACTTCCGCGAACGGTCCGTAGGCGGTCTGCATGTTCTCGCCGGGCACTATCATTGGAACTTTCTGCAGGAAAGTCCGTGGGCGCGGGTCGCCCGCCAGAATCCTGAGCAACATTTCGCCGGCGGTAGTGGCAGTTTCATACAAATCGATGTGCGGATAGGTGCGATAGCCGATCACCGCATCGGCCAGGCGGCACATGCGCTCGGTCACGTTGGCGTGCAGGTCCAGAGTCAGGCAGATGGGCAGCGACGGGCCGGTGACTCCGCGAACAACCTCCAGCAGCGCGCCTTCGGCATCGTCCGCGCCTTCCGAGCACATCGCTCCGTGCAGGGCGATCAGCATTCCATCCAGGGGCAGCGCGGCGCGCAGCGATTCGGCCAACATTTGCTTCATGCGCGCGAATTCCGGCTCAAGAATGCGGCCCTTGGTGATGGCCCAGCCGGAAAGGATCGGCACAATTTCAATGTCCGGCCGGTTGAGCACATCAATGAACCCGCCGATTTCCACGCGCGTGCCGCGCCAGTGGTCAAGAACGTCGCGGCCCAGGCGAATATGGAAATCCTCCAGAGTAGTAGGCGTGGGAGAAAAGGTGTTGCACTCCTGATGGACTCCCAGGATCCCGATCCTCATTACTGAAACCTCCCCAACAGAACCATGGCAAGGATTTGGACGGCGATTCCGCCCAGCAGCAGAACCACCGGGAGGCCTCGCACGTGTTCCCATTCTTTGGTCACCCAGCCCCAGAATACGCCGGCGATCATCATGATCGACATGTAAATCGGCCAACCGATGACGGCGCCATACGTGCCCAGAATCCTGACCGAAGATCCATAGAGCACCGTACCGGAAATCCACATCGCACCCATAAAGATGCACAGGCCGCCGTTCATCAACCACCGGCCTTCCGCGAATCCGCCCCAGGCGCGTGCGCGAGTAATCTTTCGAGTCGAGAGGAAAATGCTGGGGAGCGCTCCTGTGCCGACGGAGAGGCACCAGATGGCGTTGGAGGCATAGAAGGGCTTTGCGCCGACCTGCTCCGCAATGTGCGCAATGGGCTGGCCAACCACCAGCGCCAGATTGAATGCCGTGGACATAACGCCCGCCACGATGCAGATCGCCAGCCCCCAACGGAACCTCGGGTCGCGCGGGCGCGCCACGGCCTGCGACTGCATTTTCTCCCTCAGGTCGCCGGCCACCGTACAAAGCAGAACACCCACCAGCATGATTCCGTCGGCTCCCGCGATTTCGAGCGTATGGCCCAAGCCGCGTCGCGATGCCGGAACGAACAACAGCGGTAGAAGCGAGCCCAAGGCCACCGAGGCGCCGAGAATTATTCCCTGGGTCAGCGTCAGCCCTACAATATCAAACGCGATGCCGTAGAGTGCGAGCGATAGTCCCCAAAATAGACCGAAGGAAGCCGTTGGCAGGACCACCTTCCATCCTGCAACCGGGTAAACACTCAGCAGATGGGGAACTGTGAGGAAAGCCACCAACCACGGAAACATGAAATAGGCATTGCAAACGTAAAATCCCCAGGCGTGATCCCACTTCCAGGTCCGGACCAGCTTCATGGGCGCCAGGACCGTGCCGCCCAGCGATCCTGCGACAAGAACCAGCGCAATGCCACCCAGTTGTGTGTTCATCAAAAACCTGCTGAAAGTCGAAGGTTAAAAGCTGCGGCGTTGCCACTTGACGAACCATGGAAGTGCCGCCCGCGTCCCGGTACGATATCCGGCGCTCGTGGCCCGGACCTTTAATAAAGCGCGTTGCCGCAGTCCGCGTTGAGCGTCTGGCCGGTCATTGAGTCGGAAAGATCCGAGGCCAGGAACAGGCAGACGGCGGCGATCTCCGCAGGTTGAATGCGGCGCTTCAGGCACTGCCGGGCCACGATGGCGGCGACGGCTTCATCGCCGGCTTTACCCTGCGCGGCCACCAGGCGTTTCTCCGCCTCGGTCTGAATCGCCCCCGGCGTCACCGCGTTCACATGAATGTTGTAATCGCCCAATTCGCGAGCCAGCGCGCGAGTAAATCCGATCACGCCGCCCTTGGACGCAATGTAGTGCGAAAAGTTCGGCGCGCCCACGTGAATGTTTACGGAAGAAATGTTGACGATCTTTCCCGCCCGCCGCTCGATCATCTGCGGCGCCACCGCGCGCGTGCAATGGAATACGCCTTTCAGGTTTATGTCCAGCACTTCGTCCCATTGCTCGCCGGTCATCTCCACGAGAGAAGCACGGGGATAGATTCCAGCATTGTTGATCAGGATATGGATGCCCCCGAACTCCGTCCCTGCCCGGTCAACCGCACTTTTCACCACCTTGACATCCCGGACGTCTCCCAAAACGGAAATGGCGCGGCCGCCGGAAGCTTGAATAGCCGCCGCCACCCCCGCGGCGCCCGATCCGTCGCGATCAAAGACCACGACGCTCGCTCCTTGCCGGGAAAAGAGCCTAGCCGTTGCTTCTCCAATCCCAGCTCCGGCGCCGGTAATGAAGGCAGTCTTCCCGTCCAGCCGGCAAAGCGCTTGGTTTGCCACAAGTTCCGCCCAAGATGAGATTCTAAAGCTTTGGTCTATCGCGGTCATTATGTTCAAGCGCCTTGGTCTAGTCAAGGGTAAAGATGCTTGAAAACTAATGATTGACAGCGATAGGGTCTTTGAAGAGAATGGTCCAGTGCGGTTCAAATCGCGCCAGCTTCTGACCCGCTCTCCTGAGCCCGTGCGAGAGCAGCTTCGCATCCTGATGCTCGGGGAAATCGAGCGGGGAGCCTTTCTGCGCGGGGCCAAGCTGCCCTCGGAACGTGAGCTGGCGATAAGATTTGGAACTTCCCGCACCACCGTTCGCCAAGCCATAGAATCCCTGGTTGAAGGAGGGGTACTGGTCCGCAGCCCAAGCAAGGGCACCTTTGTGGCCGGAGCACCCAGCGCGTCCTGGCCCGTGCAGGATCCCAACACCGTCATTCCGGCTGGCACCCTTCAGGGGACGCTGGGTTTTGTCATCAGCGAGGAAATTTTTGAGTTTGTCTCTGTGGGGTACAACCGGATTCTGCTGGGAGTCCAGAAGAGTTGCCAGCAGAGCGGCTACCGGCTTTTGTTCCACGTCCTGACTGATGATGCACCCATCGTTGAAGGCGGCGTGGCCGGTTACATGGTGGTGGGCGGAGCGCCCCGGCGATTCCTGGAGCGCCTGCGCGCGGCGAACACCCCGCTGGTGATGGTGGACCTCTTGCTGGACGATCGCTCGGCTTCGGTGGGAATTGACTATGAAAGTGGAATGCGCCAGGCAGTGACGTACCTC
This sequence comes from Terriglobia bacterium, assembly GCA_030040315.1. Lineage (GTDB taxonomy): Bacteria > Acidobacteriota > Terriglobia > UBA7540 > UBA7540 > Bog-366. The sequence goes on from JASHTY010000247.1 coordinate 15,792, forward strand.
CACACCCTGGGACACAGGCGGATCGGCTTCATCGGGTTTCCCAATTCCCAGAAATACATCGCGTTCTGGCAGACGATGTCGTCCCTGGGGATGCGTTACGAGCCGCGTTGGGTTGTTTTCCTTCAACTGCCGGATCTCCAGTCGAGCATGCTTTCAGGCTACCGCTCGATGCAATCCATTCTGGCAATGGACTCGCTTCCCACGGCCATGATTGCCACGAACGACGTCGTAGCCTTGGGTGCGAACGACGCGCTGGCTGTGGCGGGAATCAAGGTGCCGGAGCGTATCAGCATCATGGGGTTTGACGATTTGGGCGTGGAGTCCGACCGCCCCATCACGACCATGCGAACCGATTCCGCGGAAGTGGGCCGGCTGGCGGTGCGCGCGCTGATTGACCAGATTCGCGGCGCTCCCCGAAATTCCGGCCGCCTTACCGTGCCGACGGAATTGGTAATACGCGGATCCACGGCCGCGGCTTTCCAAGGAGAAGGGGCAGCCACAAAATGAGCCGATCCTGGGACCAATCGCGCGCCCTGTTCGAGCGCGCCGGGAAGTCGCTGGCCGGGGGTGTCAGCAGCCCCGTGCGCGCCACTTCGCCCGTGCCGCTCTATTTCTCCAGCGGCTGCGGCGCCCGTCTGCGAGACGTGGACGGTAACGAGTACATTGATTACCAGCTTGGCTGGGGGCCTAACATCCTCGGATACTGCCACCCGCGCATGGTGGAGGCGATGCGCGTGCTGGCCGAGCGTCCTTACAACTATGGCGCCCAGCACGAACTGGAAATTGCCGTCGCCGAGCGCATTCAATCCTCCGTCCCCTGCGCCGAGCGCGTGGCGTTCACTTCCAGCGGCAGTGAGGCCGTGCAGCTTGTGCAACGGCTGGCTCGCGCCTTTACGGGGCGGCCGTTGATTTTGAAATTCGAAGGCCACTATCACGGCTGGATGGATTCCGTGCTGCACAGCCACCACCCCGGGGCAGCGCAAACGGGGCCACGCGAAAAGCCCAACGTGGTGCGGGAGTCCGCAGGGCAGGTGGCGAATTCGACGGACAACATCGTCGTCGCGCCCTGGAACGACGTTGGCCTGCTTGAGCGCTTGCTGGCGCAGAATTCCGGCAAGGTGGCGGCGGTGATTATGGAACCCATTTTGTGCAACAGCGGGTGCCTGATGCCGCGTCCGGGATATTTGCAAAAGGCGCGCGAACTGACCACTCGCCACGGGGCATTGCTGATCTTCGACGAAATCATCACGGGATTTCGCGTTGCGCTCGGTGGCGCGCAGAGCCACTATGGCGTGATTCCCGATTGCGCCACGTTTGGCAAGGCTGTGGGCGGCGGTCTGCCGCTCAGCGTAGTGGGCGGGCGCAAGGAAATTTTGGAGCAGATGTTCACCCGCGGCGTGGTTTTTGGCGGGTCGTTCAACGGCAACCCGACTTCTCTCACCGGCGCAAACGCTACGCTGGAAGAATTGGCGCGCGACGGAGGCGCGGCCATTCAGCGCGCCAACCACACGGGAGAAAGACTTCGCGCCGGTCTACAGGAGCTTTCCCGCCGGCAGAATATTCCGCTTCAAGTCACAGGATTCGGCGCGGCGCTGTGCCTGCACTTCACCCGCCGCGACGAATTGTGGGAATACCGCGACATTCTTGACGACGACCGGGAGCGCCTGCGCCGTTTTGCCTTCCTGGCGATGGAAGAGGGCGTCATTGTGGTTCCCGACGGCCGCATGTATTTGTCCATCGTTCATGACGACCGCGACGTGGAAGAGACGCTCGCGGCCTTCGGGCGCGTGTTCGCCCGATTATAAGACTGAGACGATACCCACCATCCTCCACCCCTTATTCTTTGACACTCGCCCAAGCGTGTGCTACTTTGTTCGAACCTCAGCTAACAGCCGCGAGAGGGACTGAGATGCCAAATGGCGCCGATGGTCTGAACATTGACACATTGCTGCGGAGTGCCTGCGAGAACAAAGCTTCCGACCTGCACTTGAAAGTCGGGAATTATCCCTACCTTCGCGTTGACGGCGAACTGCGCCCGCTGACCCAGTACACGCGAATTTCCAGTGAGGACATGCTGAACATGGCGTTCAGCATGATGACCAACCGGCAGAAGCAAAAATTCAAGGAGAATGCCGAACTGGACATGGCCTACGGCGTCGCGGGCCTGGGCCGGTTTCGCGTGAACGTCTTTCAGCAGCGCGGCAACGTGGGCATGGTTCTTCGTGTCATTCCCACCAAGATCCGCACGCTCGAAGAACTTATCCTGCCCCGCGTGATCGACCGGATCTGCGGGGAATCTCGCGGCCTGGTGCTGGTGACGGGGACCACCGGAAGCGGCAAGTCCACCACGCTCGCGGCCATGGTGGACAGGATCAATTCCACGCGCACCGATCACATCATCACCATTGAAGATCCCATTGAGTTCCTGCACCGCGACAAGAAAGGCTTTGTGAACCAGCGCGAGATCGAAGTGGATACTTCCAGTTTCGGCTCCGCGCTGCGCGCCGCGCTGCGCCAGGACCCCGATGTGATTTTGGTCGGCGAAATGCACGACCTGGAAACCATCCAAACCGCGCTGCTGGCGGCTGAAACCGGCCACATGGTTTTTTCAACCCTGCACACCATGGACGCTCCGGAAACCATTCAGCGTATTATTGCCGTCTTTCCTCCGCCGGAGCAGAAGCAGATTCGCATGCAGCTCGCCAGCACGCTGAAGGCGATTATCTCCCAGCGCCTGGTTCGCAAGGCGGACGGCGTGGGCCGCGCCCCGGCCGTGGAAGTGCTGATTTCCACCGAGTACATCAAGGATTGCATCATTAATCCGGACAAGACCCGCATGATTCACGATGCCGTGGCCGCGGGCGTCAGCCAGTACGGCATGCAAACCTTCGATCAGTCCCTTTACGACTTGTACTCGCAGGGAATCATCACCCTGGATGAGGCCCTGGTCAATTCCACTAACCCTGACGAATTCAAGCTCCGCATCGCCGGCATCAGCAGCACGGCGGATGCGGCCCG
>JASHTY010000248.1 GCA_030040315.1 Terriglobia bacterium
CGCCTCGCGCAGTTGGGCTCCCTATGACGTGCGTGGCGTGGCGTTTGATCCCAAAAACCGCCTGTGGTTTGCGAGCGTGCAGGGCGTGGGTTGCCAGGACGCTGAATGGCGGCTCTACGCTGGCGCGGACGGGCTTCCTTACAACGACTTCACGACGCTTGCGGTGGACACAAAGGGTGCGGTGTGGTTCGGAACGCACATGGGAGCGATCCGCTTTGATGGCTCGGACTGGGAGTATCGCCAGGGGCGGCGCTGGCTGCCGGACGACGAGGTTCGCTCGATTGCCGTGAACGCCAACGGCGACGCCTGGATCGCCACCTCTGCGGGCGTGAGCGAGATCGAGCGGCGCAGCATGACTCTGGCCGAGAAAGCAAAATTCTTTGAGGACGAAATCGACAAACGCCATCGCCGCACGCCGTACGGTTACATCAATGAAGTCACGCTGAAGCGCCCCGGCGACACCAGCGACTGGACGCAGCACGATAGCGACAACGACGGCCTGTGGACGGCGATGTACGGCGCGGGGGAGTGCTTCGCTTACGCCGCCACCAAGGATCCGCAGGCCAAGCAGCGCGCCAAGGCGGTTTTTGAAGCTCTGCGCTTTCTGCGCGTGGTGACCCAGGGCGGAGCGCACCCTGCCCCGCCCGGCTTTATTGCGCGCGCGATTCTTCCCGCGAGCGGCCCCGACCCGAATCTGCAAGACAGTCCGCAGCGCGACGAACAGAAGCGCTCGACGCGCGACGCCTTGTGGAAGATCATCACGCCGCGCTGGCCCATTTCTGCCGACGGCCAGTGGTATTGGAAGTCGGACGCGAGCTCGGACGAGCTGGACGGCCACTTTTTCTTCTATGCACTCTACTACGATCTGGTTGCAGACACAGACGAGGAGCGCCAGCGCGTGCGCGAGCAGGTTTCCGCCATCGCCCTCCACCTGCTCGACCACAACTTCCAGCTTGTCGACCACGATGGCCAACCGACCCGCTGGGCGGTGTTCAATCCGGAAAATCTGAACCAGAATTTCGCGTGGCTCGGCGGACGCGGCACGAATTCCCTGAGCATCGTGAACTACATGAAAGTAGCGGCGCACATCACCGGTGACGCGCGGTTCGCCGCCGCGGCTCGCTGGCTGGTACAGCAGCACGATTATGCCGCAAACATTCTAATTCCCAAGTCGGACACGGGACCCGGCAGCGGCAACCAGTCGGATGACGAAATGATTTTCATGAATTTCTACAACCTGCTCCGCTATGAGACGGATCCCATTCTGCGCGAGACCTACGCGCTGGCGCTCTACCGGCACTGGAATCTGGAGCGGCCGGAGCTGAATCCCTTCTTCGATTTCATCTACGCCGCAAGTTGCGCTGGGCAAACGGCCAAGGGCGCGTTCGAAAGACAGGACCTGTCGCCAAAAAACAATGAATGGCTGCAAGATTCCGTGGACACGCTTGAGCGCTTCCCGCTCGATCGCGTGAATTGGCGGCTCATCAACAGCCATCGCCTGGATATCATTCGCCTGCCCGATTATATTGAGCTCGACCGTAACTCCCGTGCCGCGGGCTCTCGCGTAAACGGCAAAGTTCTGCCCATCGACGAGCGCTGGGTCGGCCACTGGAACCACGATCCCTGGGAGCTGGATGAAGGTGGCGACGGCCGCACGCTCGGCGACGGCGAGGCCTTTCTGCTTCCTTATTATATGGGGCTGTACCTTCAGTACTTGGTCTCGTAGGGCCCAAATATTCCCATCTTTCCGACTCCCTTGCGGGGATTAGAAGCGGCTACAAGAATCGTGATAACATCCAATCCAGCAGTATCGAGGGAAACCGTGGCGGGCTACACATTGCACTTGGGCGATTGCCTCTCGTGGATGGAGAGGCGGGATGAGCGCTCTATTCACGCCATTGTTACGGACCCACCGTATGGCCTGAAAGAATACACGTCCCTGGAAAAAGAGAAACTCCGCAACGGGCACGGCGGCGTGTGGCGAATCCCCCCTTCTTTTGACGGCTGCAAACGCCGACCGCTGCCGCGCTTTACGATTCTGACCGAGGCGGACTACGCCAACCTGCGAAGGTTTTTTGCCGACTTTGCAGGACGAGCATTCCGCGTGCTGGTGCCGGGCGGGCATCTTTTTATCGCCACCAATCCCCTGCTTTCACATCATGTCTACGTGCCTTTAGCTGAGGCTGGGTTCGAAAAACGCGGCGAAATCATCCGCCTGGTCAAAACGCTTCGTGGCGGCGACCGTCCCAAGAACGCCCACGGGGAGTTTGCCCAAGTCACCGTGATGCCGCGTTCGGGGTGGGAACCGTGGGGGCTCTTCCGCAAACCGTGCGCGGGACGGGTACAGGACAATCTGCGCAAATGGAAGACCGGAGGGCTGCGGCGGATTTCCGCCGAAAAGCCTTTCGAGGACGTCATTCGCTCATCGCCCACGCGTCGCGAGGAGCGTGCGATCGCTCCGCATCCTTCCTTGAAGCCCCAGGCCATTATGCGCCAGTTGGTGCGCGCGTCGCTCCCGCTTGGAACCGGAATCGTGCTCGACCCCTTCATGGGAGGTGGCTCAACCATCGCCGCCGCGCAAGCTGTCGGTTACGAGAGCATTGGAATCGAAAGCGATCCGGTGTTCTATCGGATGGCCGAGCAAGCGATTCCCAAGCTGGCCGTACTGGAAACGGAGTTGGGAGTCAGCCGCTCTGAGGCCTCCCGCCGTCTTCCGCACAGCGAGCGAATTCTATCCCTGCCATTCCAGATGTGAGCAATCAGGAGGAGCAAAGTTTGGCCTTTGATGTTGAAGGATTCGACAGAACCGTTCCGCTCCCCCCTGAATTGAAGATTGCGCACATCCGTAAGGCCATCGAATACATCGAACGCGAAACTTCCGCGTTAATCGAAGTCTACTTCGAACAAGCGAATGTATTTAGCGGCCTGGTGGGAATCTTCGGCGTGCGCGCGCTGCATTCCTTGAGCCCCTACAAGAACCACAAACACCCGGACGTCGCGCAGCAGCGGTTTCCCGATATGTCCCTCGGAGGCAGGCTGAATCCCCCTTCCAAACAGGCTCTCGAATCGAAAGGCACCACACGCCCATGGACTTTGCAGTCGCACTACAACCACGAGGGTTGGTACATTGTGTGGCGGCATTTGGTGGATCCCGCAAAAATCATCAAGGCCGGAAAATCCGTAGTGATCTGGAGGGTGGACGTTGCATTCCTCGGCGAGAATGACTGGAAATACGAAGGAAAGCACGTGAAGGCCGGGGCGGGAGAACTCATACCTTTGGCATAAAGCTTCCGGCCAGCCGCTTCGCTAGTGCGGTCGTTTACCGCCATCCCAAAATGATTCTTCGCCAAAGCCAACCCACGCTCGCGAACGGCGAAACCTGATTTCGGTAGGTAGTGTCCAGTCCCAAAATCTGGTATAAACTCCCCAAACTGAATTGAACAGGAGAGCCCATGCGTCGCTTACTGCTGACCGGCTTTCTGGTGCTGTACGCTTGCACACTTGCATTTTCGGCAGGTTCCCAGCCGATGCTTCTGCAAAACCCCACGCTCAGCAAAACCCAAATCGCCTTTGCGTTCGGCGGAGACATCTGGATCGTCAGCCGCTCGGGCGGGGACGCTCATTGCCCGGTGACGGGCACGGGACTGTTGGGTGGGCCGCGCTTTTCTCCTGACGGCTCGATGATTGCCTACACCGGAAATTACGAAGGCAATCTTGACGTTTACGTAGTCCCCGCGCTGGGCGGCGAGCCGCGACGGTTGACCTATCATCCCGGCCCGGACGTTGCCATCGGCTGGGCTCCTGACGGCAAGTCGGTACTCTTCAGGTCGCTGCGTTACAGCTATGCCGACTCGGACCAACTCTTCACGGTTCCGGTTGAGGGCGGATTTGCAACGCCGCTGCCGCTGATTACGGCGGAAGACGGCGCGTTCTCTCCCCATGCCTTGCACATCGCCTAGTCGCCCTTTATCCAGTGGCAGCCGGAGTGGAAGAGTTACAAAGGCGGGCAGACCACACCTATCTGGATCGCCGACTTGAGCGATTCCGGCATCGTGAAGGTGCCGCGCGAAAACTCCACCGATAGGTACCCCATGTGGATCGGCGGTATGGTCTATTTCCTTTCCCACCGCAACGGGCCCATCACGCTGTTTGAGTACGACCCGAAAACCCAGCAGGTGAAGCAGCTTATCGAGAACAAGGGTTTCGACATCAAGCACGCTTCGGCAGGGCCGGGCGGCGGAACAAGGTGGAGCCGCCTCTGCGTGGGCACAAAGCTGAGGATGAACTGTCCACGCGTGGACGCGTGGGGCGTGAATTTGCGGCCGATTTTCAGAGGGCAAACTGCTGGAGGCGCTGATGATGCTCGCCGGGTGTCCAGAGCGGCTGGTGCCGAGGGCGGGAATCGAACCCGCACAGTCCTTGCGGACCGAGGGATTTTAAGTCCCTTGCGTCTGCCAGTTCCGCCACCCCGGCACGATTGATTCTAAACGGGTTGTTCTACAGGCTTCGATTTGGCTTTGGCTACCGTAGCAGAAACCATAGCCAACAGAGCCGCTTTCGGGTTTCCGGGCAGGCTGGCAATTGCCTTCTCATTGGCGGCGTTCAGCCGCTCAAATGCCCGCTCCGTCGCTTCGGGGGTCGGATGTGCATACTTCCGGGAAATTACAACCGAACTGTGCCCCATGGCACGCATGATCCTGAAGGCGTCCGCCCCTGTCTCACCCAGCCGTGTCCTGAAGGTGTGACGAAATGAGTTTATCACGGCATCGGCGGGGAGTTTCAAATCAGTCTGCACTTTCCGCCAAAACACTCTGTGGAGAATACCTGTCTACGATATCCATGCTTGTCTGATCCTCACGGCAATTGAGAGTCTGGCGAAGCAATCTAAGATTAATTTTCTGCAACCACGATAGCTGAATCCCGGAGTGTTCTGAAGGCGCAGAGCCAGAGAGAGAATTCTTCCCGATGTCTATCACCTTCGGCCCGCTGAGTCCGGGAACCCGTAGATGCGTGCAGGAGGGCAAGCCGTGGCGCTTGACGTCATTGGTTCGCATTGATAGGCTTTCCGGTCCCTTGAAGGGCTCTTATGAGATGGCCACTTGGAATTGATCGAGGCTAAGCTGGATTAAATGCGCCCTGAGCATTGGACCGGTTTCTGTTCCTGCTTTTCAATCAGAGCTGTATGAAGGAGGCTGTCATGTCTGAGAAAACAATCCTGGCAAATCAGAAGCATATCCTGGCCAACCAGAAGGCCATTCTCGCCAACCAGGGCGCCATCAAAAGCAATCAGCAGACAATCAAAAACAACCAGAAGACGATCCTGGAGAATCAAGGGACCATTAAGAAGAACCAGAAAAGCCTGAATCTCATTCTCAAGAATCAACACGAAATCCTCTCACTGTTGAAGAAGTAAGGGAGATTTGACCTGATCGGGCAGGTTTCTGTTTCTTCCTTGCAGACCTCCTTGTCTTGTGCTTTGGCGGCTCACGGTGTGGAGTTTTGCGCGATGGACTCCCGCGTTAGCCAAACCCTTCCTGCCTCACCCACAGAGCCAGAGCCGCCCGCAGATAGGTATCTCCGCAGCCCATCACTTAATGCGAAAGAAGATTGGACGTAAAAGGCGTCCCGCGGGACGCGGTGAATGAATACTGCCGCGGACTTCGGCCAATCGTTTCGCAGGGCGCGGTCCGCATAATCGAAAAAAATGGCCATCATTACTGATTCATATTATTGACGCGTCGAAAAGGCCATACGGATAATTGGACCGTCCGGGCGCATCCCAACCATCGATTTGCGGCAGATTTACCCACTGTAGTTGCTTCGCGCCAGTCTCAGGGAAGCGCGGCCAGTGGAAGCTGACAGGAGACCATATGAAGCTCGCAGTTGCACGCCAAGTCGGCGCGTGTATTCTTCTAGCCGGCAGCCTGTGCTTTTCCCAGCAAGTCAATCCAGTGGGTTCGGCGTCTTCTCTGCAGGCGGACTACGGAGCAGACGCAGCTTCGGCTGACGCATCGGCTG
>JASHTY010000249.1 GCA_030040315.1 Terriglobia bacterium
CCGTTGACGGTGTTAATTCCGTTATCGGAGAAGGAGATCACCGGAAAGGTGTTGGCTCCGGTGTTGCCGAATCCGATTGCCTGATTCCAGGTTCCGGGGTCGGCGGGTGCGCTGCCGTTGTCGTCGTAGGCATCCGTCACGTTGACGACGTTGAGCATATTGGGGCTGAAGGTGTGCGCCTCGCTGATGCGGAACTGGGTCTGCGTGTACTTCTGAATGCGGGCATTCGAGAGCGGCCCGCCATTGGAGGTGCCGTTTTGCCATACGCCGCCGCCGTCGTCGAGCGTGCGCGGCTTGTGATCGTAAATCCAGGAGCCGGAGAGATGATCCTGCTCGCGCACGACGTGATCGAGCTTGACCACGAACTCATTGGGGGTCTGGCTGGGGGTGTTGGAAAGGAGCGTGCGCTCGTTGTCTTCGTCGTTGTTGGCGCCGCCCAGGTTGGGTGCGTAATTGGCGAAGTAGGTGTTCACCTTCTGCGCGATGGCGCTCATGCTCGAGCCGGGAATAGTGTTGTTGGTGAACTGGTTTCCGGTGACGGGGTCGTAGATCATGCCCTGCTGCGCCTGCAGGGTCTGGCCGGCATCGTTCTGCACCATGATGGCCGTGAGTTGGGAGCAGTCCGGCGTGGTCGTCGTGGGGCAAAGAACGACCGAGCCGCCGCTGTTGGTCCACAGATTCGGACCGAGCAGCGCATTAAAGTTGCCCTGCAGGAAGGGCGTGATGGGCACCGTGGCGCCGCCGCTGTTGAGGCGCCAGTCTTCAGACTGGAAGCGCTCGAAGGTGCCGGAGAAGAAGGTCTTGTTCTTGAAGATAGGTCCGCCTAACCTGAATCCGTAGTCCCAGGCGCGCTCCTTGGGCTTGCGCACGCCCTGGTTGTCGTTGGTCCAGGTGTTGGCGTCGAACATCTCATTGTGGCCGAAGAGGAACGTGGATCCGTGTAGGGTGTTGGTGCCCGACTTGAGGTTGAAGCTCATCACGCCGCCGCCGGTAATGCTGCTCTCGGCGTCGAGGCCGCTGGTGGTGGCCTGCACTTCCTCCACCGCTTCCATACTGGGGCCGCCGTCCATCGAGTCGCCGCGGATGTTCGAGGTGCCCGAGGTGCCGTCGATGGTGTAGTCCTTGACGAACCACTGGCCACCATTGACCACCGCGCCGTAAGGCGAACTGACCAGCGAGTAGCCGGGGGTGATGGCAACGGCAAAGTCCTCAACGAAGCGGCCGCCGCCGTAGATGCTCAGAGGCAGATCGTTGACCACGTCGGCCTTCATATTGGTGCCCACTGAGGCGGTGTCCATATCGAGAATCGGCGCGCCGCCGGAGACGGTGACGGTCTCACTTGCGGCGCCGACCTTGACCTGGACATCGATCTGCGCAACCTCAGTGGAGTTAAGCGTGATGCCGGTGCGGTCAAAGGACTCGAAGCCGGTTTTTTCGAAGTGGATGGAGTAGCTGCCAGGGAATAGATTGGGGACAACGTAAATGCCATCCTGGTTGGTGACGGTCTTCGCCGTCACGTTGGTGCCCGTGTTGGTCACGGTCACGTCAGCGCCGGCAACCACGGCGCCGCTGGTGTCCGTCACGGTTCCGGTGATGGTGGCCCGATTTGCCTGCGCCCGTGCGGACATGCGGCCGAGACCCGCCAGTACCGCGAATGAGATGAGACAGAGCCATCCGATCTTCGATGCGTGGTTCATAGTGCCTCCTCCAATGCCCCAGGTTCAAAACAACGCCAACTGTATAACCCTTGCTAAGCTTTCCTCTCCCGATACGGCGCCTCTGGCGCGCCGGTTGAATCTCTCAATAACCGTGCTCACCGCGCACCCAGTTGCGTGGCACTGCGATCCTCCTCCAGTCGAACTTCGACGAGCCCCACCGCGCCGGGAGTCATGGTAATTCCATTTGTGTCGGCTTGGGCACCCGAGATCTTTTCGTTCCCCGAGTAGAAAAGCGAGAAGGAGCCGTTGCCTTCATCGATGAGGCCGAGTGGTGTGCGCACCTCGCTGGCCCACACGCCGCCGCCGCTCTGCACGGTCAACTGCAGGCCCGTGGACCAGTGAATGCCGTCTTTCGAAAACGAGTAGCCGATGCTGTTGGGCCGATGGTCGTCGTAAACGGCAACGAAGCTTCCATCCGCAAGACGGGAAACGATGGGATTCTCAATGAAGCTGGGCTCGACCTTGAGGGGATTGAGCTGAGAACAGCGGGTCCAGGGTCCGGCCAACTGGGAGGCACGCGCCAAACCAACCTGCCAGAGGGAGATGGGGAGGGACTCAGTGCGCGCGCTGCCATAGAGCGCGTACCACTTGTCCCCGACGAGGTAGGGGAAGAACGAGTCGGTTCCCTGCAGACCCTCCCAGGGATCGGAGTTCTTGCCGCGGCGCAGAACCACGCCCACGTCGCGATACGGCCCGCCAATTCCGGCGATGCCGGGTTTTTGGGAGACGGCGCGCCAGATCTGGCCCTCGTGATTGGTAAGCCATTGCCGCGGAGTATCGGGCGCGGCGCGGTAGGCCACGTAAAAGAGGTTCCAGCGGTTGCGGCCTGGATCGAAGATGGGGATGGGCGACCACAGGGCGGCGCGGGGGTCGGCGCCGGTGAAATCGCCGCTGGAGGCGCGCAGGGTGCCTACGCGCTGCCAGTGCATGCCGTCGCGGCTGATCCAGTGAGCCAATTTCATCCTCACCCAGTGCGGGTCGCCGATCATCTCCGAGGTGAACAGGTGATAGACGCCGTCGAGCTTGACCACCCGCCCCCCCTCGAAACCGTACTTGTTGCCCTCCGCGCCGTTGGAGCGCACAGTGAGCACCGGGCTGTCGATCTGCCGCGTCACCACCAGCTCCCGGTCGGCCGCGAAGACCAGAACCGCCGCGGGGAAGAGCGACAGGAGGGCCAGGCAGTTGAGGGTCCTTGCCAGCACCGGCATGATTTTGAATCTCCCCAAGTACCCCATCCCTGGGCCCGCGAACTCCGGGCCCAAGCGCTCCCAAGTCCAGCCTCGTAGCGGCCTCGGGCAAAATCCTTTAGGCCAAAGCCAAAATCACGGCAAAAGTCTGTGCTTTGAACCGTCATGTTTGTAGGCGCTTGGATTGGCTTCTTCAAGGTAATCAAGGTTATCGGCAGGTTAAGAGGCGTCGCGAATGCTTGCTGGGCCCACTTTCCGGCGTCGACCCCACGAATTGCGCCTTCGCAGAGGGACTCGTCCCTTTGAGCGAGGGGCAAATGCCGTGGCAGGAACTTCGCGACAGGCGCGATGGGGCGAATCGTCGCTGTGAAACAGGAATGGAATCGGTTGAAGTGGGGTGGTTCGCACCGGGACGGATGCTCAGAAGCGGCAGTCCGGGCCGGCGGAACGCAGTTGGCGCCGCTGGGATGGCTGAATCAGGAAGAAACGAGGGCGTCAGTTTGGCGGAATCAAGCCAGGAAGGGCGGAAATGCCGCAGGGAGTGTGCAGACATAACTGGGATTAACGGAAGAACTAACGGTTAACGGCTCAAATCGGCTTTGCGGGTCAGCCGGGCTGGCCCACCTTGACAGGGTCTATTGGCGCGGATTACGGTGTTTTCGGTTGCGAGAAGACACAGGCACTTGCATTGCGCTTCCCGAGTCGGGAGCTCGAAATTGGCCTATCGGCACAGCCCGGAAAACG
>JASHTY010000250.1 GCA_030040315.1 Terriglobia bacterium
ATCTCCCAAGCCCCAAGGGGGCGACCGAACGCAGCCCAGGCCAACGGCCTGGGTCAGGGATGCACCCGGCGAAGTTCCAAGCCCTGAAAGGGCGGAAGATCGTGCTACAAGTCAGGGCTGTGATGTGATGACGGAAGCCGCACACCGCCCTTTCGCGGCTCAGAAAACGGAAATGCACCCTTGATTCAACCCAAGCCTTCGGCCTGGACTTTGTTGGGGCGCCCCTTTGGGGCTCAAACGCTGCCGCAGAAAGAATACTCTGGCAAGGCGCAAGGGCCACGCGGTAAACTTCCGGCCCTTGCGAATCGAGGTCTCTAAGGAGTTTTCCCGATGGCTCTTAACCCTCAAGTGAAAGTTTCAATGTTCGCCCTAATAGCGGTGGCCACAATCGCCTTGCCGCCGGTGCGAGCCGAGGCCGGGGAAGGGGAGCGGGTTCAGGCCATCAAGGCCCCGGCAACGCCGCTGCCCCCCAAGGACCAAACGCGCGGGGTGACCGACTTCTCCTTCATTCTCTATGGCGACACTCGCGGGCGCCACGATGGCACGGCGATTCGGTACGAGCGCTCCATGGTGATGGACGGCATCCTGGCGCAAATCAAGAAGCAGCGCGACAGCGATTCGCCCATCCGGTTCGTCCTGCAAACCGGCGACGCCGGCGTCCACGGTCAGGAAGCGCCGATGTGGAACGTGAGCTTCAACCTCTTCATCAATCGCCTCACGGCCGAGGGCACCAAATCACCATTTACGCAGCTTCGATGAAGGCACATTAATCTTGTATAGTCTGCACCGGACGTTCAGTCACTGAATGGTGCTTCCACCACCATATCACCCAAGCAACGATGGACAGCACCCCCGACAGAAGCAATGGGGCTGCGAATTCTTTCCACTGCCAGCGGGGATATCTGTGGAAAGCATCGACCCCCAAGAAAAGGATGCGCTGAAGTGAATTGAACATTTCTGCAACTTCAAAGCTGAAGACAAAGAGGAAACCATACAAAAAAGCGGGACGTCGATCCAAGTAATTCAACACCCAGCGCGCCCCGGACCTGAGGCCTGCGGCCCTGCAAAGGAACATCGTACCCATGCCCACTAGTGCACCCCCGATGATGTCTGTCGGGTAATGAAACCCAAGATAGATTCTAGGCAGGCTGATCAGCGTGGCATAACCCATTGCCCAACCACCAAGGCGTCTGGAAACTATCCAGAGCCCTGTCGCCACGCAGAAGGAAACAGCGGCATGGTCGCTAGGGAATGAACTCCAGTGGATCAACCAATCGGGATTCTGTGTTAAGGGAGTTTGAAAATGTAGCAGCGGCTCATGGAGCGGCCTCTCCCGGTACGGAAGACACAGGGCTAGCACCCTTGCGAAGAGCACAGCAAAGGGGGTGGCGAAGAGAGTGGCCATGAGGGATTCTCGGTTTTCAATACTTTCTTCTCCATGCTCCATCCAAGCCAGCCAAAACATCGTCATCAACCCTGCACCAATCAAAAGATCCATGACGGCAATCTGCGCCACTGTCGAATCAAGAATCCAGTAACGACGGGCGAAAGAATTGACAAAATGAACTATCCGAGAATCAAACGGATTCATCAGCCTCACACCCCTTCCAAATTGAATGCCTGACCCCCCGATTTCGGATGGCCCGATCCGGGAATGTCTTTTCCATTACGCAATTCCCCTCTGTTCAGGTTCGCACCTGCGGAGCTGACCAGAGAGAGTACGAGTGCCCTTTCCCTGCGGCGTAACAAGGAGACCTCGGAATGCAGTCTTTTTTTCCACGCCGCCGCTATCCCCCTCTCGTTCCTTTATCAGATGAGATTATTAAGCTGGAGAAGAATCTTCACAATGCTCCACTAGTACTATTACCTCAGAATGGATGTGGAATTACCAAGGGACTTTCACAGTTTCTACTCCTAAGGCGGGTAATCATCTCAGTGAGAAACCTTTAAGGGGGTGCCTATTACAATGCTGGTCGGGTTGGGGTGCGGGCTTCAGGCCCTATCAAAGCAATCCCCTCGGCTTGCAGGATTCCTCAAAGCGCAATTGAGTATTGACCACTGACCCAGGCTACTGCGTTTGACGGGGCAGGGAAGGGCTGTTGTGACACGAGCTTCCAGTCTATGCTCGAGCATGGCTAGGGTGCTAAGGGGTTTCCACAGATACGTCTGATAATATTTTCGTGGCAGGCGCTGTGGTTAACATAATTTGATTTCCACAAAAGCCAAGGCAATTTCCACAGGCGGTCGAGCGGTTTTTGCAAACGCCTCTAACTCATTGATTTAGAATGAGACAGGCCGCTAGTTGGCCCTTCCTCACTGGTCCGTCGCCGAGCTTTGCGGAAGCCTTGCCCTAATCCGGCACGTTCACAGACCATGATCACGGAACCACAGTCTTCATGTCCACAAGGACGAAGGACCACGGACAACTGGCGACGGGCAAAACGAGACTTTTCCCTTCACGCCCACCAAGGCGTGTGTTACATTCTGAGCTTGTTGTCGCGTCGACATTCGAATGCCCCTGCGCGAAACCGAAGCCGTTGTCCTTCGAACCTACCGTCTGGGAGAAGCTGACAAGATTGCTTCGTTATTTACGCGCCAATTGGGCCGCCTGCGGGCGGTGGCGCGCGGGGCTCTGCGCCCCAAGAGCCGCTACGGCGGCACGCTTGAGCCGCTCAGCTACGTGCGCCTGTGGATCTTCGAGCGCGAAAATCGCGACCTGCTGCACTTGAATTCGGTCGAGATCATCGAGTCCTTCTTCGACATGCAGAGGGACTATCGCGTGCAGCTTGCGGCGCAATACTTGGCGGAAGTCGGCGAGCGCCTGCTGCCCGAGCGCGAGATTAACGAACGCGTGTTCCGCCTGCTGCTCGCTGTGCTGCGAGCCCTGAAGCATTCGAATGAGGTCAACTGCCCGCTGCTCTATTTCGATTACTGGATGGTGCGCCTGAGTGGTTTTCTGCCGGATTTTGAAGCTTGCGCCGGCTGCGGAAAGGCACTGGGCGAGGACGGCGGGTACTACACGGGCGGTTCGGAGGGTCTGTTCTGCCACGATTGCCGGCCTTCAGGAGCTACAAGAGTCGCCGCGGCCACGCTGAGCATGGTCCAGACCGCCTGCCGGCAGCCGCTTGATAAATGGCTCCAGGAAAAACCGCCCGTCGGCACCCGGGAGGCGCGACTTTTCCTGGAGGAACTCATCGAAAGTCACACGGAAAAGAAGCTCATTTCGAAGAAAATGATGGAAGAGGAAGTCTGAGGAAAGCTTACAGTCGACAGTTGACCGTAAAACACTGCCAGGCGCAAATCAAGCCTCAGGCAGTTTTGCGGGCTACCCAAATCTGATGATTGTTGACTCGAACACCATGGCGGGAAACCCATCAAAGACTCCTAAAGGCGCCGCTAGGGGGCTATCGTTTCAGGATATGATCTTTCGCCTGAGCGCCTTCTGGGCCGAGCAGGGGTGCGTTATTGCCCTGCCCTACGACGTGGAGGTTGGGGCGGGGACGATGTGCCCTGAGACGTTTCTGCGCGTCCTTGGCCCGCAGCGGTGGAATGTTGCGTACGTCCAGCCCTCGCGCCGCCCCGCCGACGGCCGCTACGGCGAGAACCCCAACAGGCTGCTCAAGCACACGCAGATGCAGGTGATTTTAAAACCTCCACCTGAGGATATTCAGGACAAGTACTTGCAAAGCCTGGACGCCATCGGCATTGATATCCGGCACCACGACATCCGCTTTGAGGAGGACAACTGGGAAGCCCCCACGCTCGGCGCCTGGGGAATCGGCTGGCAGGTGATGCTCGACGGGCTGGAGATCAGCCAGTTTACCTACTTCCAGCAGTCGGGTGGAGTGGACCTTGAACCCATCAGCGTCGAACTGACTTACGGGCTTGAGCGCATCGCCGCATTCCTGCAGAATGTGGATAACGTTTACGCGGTACACTGGAACGATTCGGTCAGCTACGGCGAGATGCGACAGACAGAAGAGCTGGAGTTTTCCGTCTACGATTTCGAGGCCGCCGACGCCGAAACCTGCCGCAAGATTCTGGATCTGTACGAAGGCGAAGCAGCCCGCCTGCTGGCGGGTTTTCCTCGTGCCCGGTCATCAGGCGAACTTAATAAGAAATCACCCGATACGACTGAAAGTGAAAGTTTAACTTTAAGTCAGAAAAGATTCCCTTTGCGCAAGGTCTACGACCTCACGCTGAAGTGCTCGCACCTGTTCAACATCCTCGACGCCAGGGGAGCGATCAGCGTGACGGAGCGCGTGGCACTGATTGCCAGGGTAAGGAAGCTCGCGACCCAGGTGGCGCGGATTTTTCTGGAAAGGCAGGAGGCCAGAGCGTGAGGGCGAGCCGACGTGGCACGGGCTTCCAGCCCGTGACTGAACATGGCCAGGATGGCCATGCCACGAGCGGAATTAGAGTCCGCCAAGGCGCATACCTCCCTCATTGGACCCGGGAGGGGGCGATCTATGCTGTCACCTTTCGACTGGCCGACTCTCTGCCCCAATCGGTAGTCAAGTCCTGGCAGTTTGAGCGCGAAGACATCATCAAGACTGCTGAGAAAATGAATCGCCCGCTTTCTGAGGTGGAAATGCGACGCCTCGACAAGCTTTACTCACAACGAGTCGAGCGGTATCTGGACGCCGGAGCCGGAGAATGTTGGATGCAGAAACGGGAGGATGTGGCGGAAAACGTGGCAGAATCGCTGATGCATTTCGATGCGGCGCGCTATGCTCTCTTCGCATGGTGCGTCATGCCCAACCACGTTCATGCGGTCGTTCAGCCGAATGCTCCCTTTGATCTCTCGCAAATCCTGCACTCGTGGAAATCATTTAGTGCCACGCAGGCGAATCGCCTGCTCGACAGAACCGGCCACTTTTGGCAGCAGGAGTCTTATGACCACATGGTTCGGGATGAGAAGGATTTTCACGAACAAGCGGGATACGTGCTTGCCAACCCGAAGCGGGCAGGGCTGAAGGATTGGAAGTGGATCGGATGGGGAAGCGGCCCAAGGTAGGTCGGCAAAACGTGGCACGGGCTTCCAGCCCGTGATTGGACATGGCCAGGATGGCCATGCCACGAGCACGCGTAGCACGGGCTTCCAGCCCGTGGGTTGCACGACCAAGCTGACCACAGAGGGGCACTGGGTAAACAATGAAAGCTGGCAAATCCATACCGCACGAGCATTCAGCGCAACCGAATGTCGACGCGTCGACATCCCTGACACGGCCTCTGCTGCTGGAAGTAGGGTGCGAGGAAATCCCCGCACGGTTTCTACAGGACGCGCAAACCAGTCTTCGCAGCCTGCTGGAG
>JASHTY010000251.1 GCA_030040315.1 Terriglobia bacterium
CTCCGATGTGTCCGGCAAGGGCACTGGTATTTAGGCCGTCCCCGGCCATTTGTGCCCATTTTAGCCGCTCCTGCTATCATAGCATGTAAGTGCAAACCTCGGTCGTGGCAACGAGCGACTCCAGCGCACGAAAGTACTATGGCTCTGCTGATGCACGGCTTCATTCGTCCCGCTGGCCCAAACACGTTGTTTGTGTCTGCGTTTTACCATCTCGACCTCTGCGCTCACTGTGAGGAAACGCAGACATTGAAAGGCATGTCTGCGCCAGCGGGAATTGACGTCGGGTCACTGCACGCTCGAACTCGCGGGAATAATCGGCAGCACGATCTGCGAAGGCCGCGGGCCGTCGTGGTAAATGGTGTTTACGGCGATGGCCCAGCGTCGATTATTGTTCAGCGGCTCCCCGGTGTTGGGGTTCACGTCGAAGCGCGGGAAATTGCTGCTGGAAATATCCAGCCGGATGCGGTGGCCTTTCTGGAAAACCAGCGAAGTGGGATACAACTCGATGGTGAAGGGATAGACCTCGCCCGGAGTCATCATCGTGGCGTGCTCGAGGGAATTGCGGTAGCGCGCGCGCACGATGCTGTCACCAATGTTCAGGTCGATTCCGGCGGGGAAGTCGTGATTGGGCGGATACACGTCGATCAGTTTGGCGGTGAAGTCCGTGTCGACCGCGCTGGAGGAAGCCCAGAGCTTAACGATCAGTCGGCCGGTGACCTCCACGTCGTCTTTCAAGGGCTCGGTCTGGAATACCAGCACGTCATTGCGCGCGGAGAGCGGGCGGTCGTCATCGCAGGTCCAGATATTCAAACGACAGCGCTGATCGAACGCGCCGATTTCAATAAAGTTCCCCGTATCGCCGGGCCGCTCGATGATGTCGTGATGGGACGGCGGCGCGCCTGTCGAGGATATGTTCCCACCCAGCGTCGGCACGGGATGCCTGGGATCAAACGTGTAGCTGGTCGGCGCTTCCAGCACGGGCTTGTCTGTCGAAAGCACGCCGTTTGCGTGCATGTAATACGGCGTTGCGACCGCGCGCACCGGCGGCCACTCATTCTCATTGCGCCAGTGTCCGCCCACGTAAATCCGCCCTTCGGGAGTACGGTGCGCGTCGCCGCCGCCCATCACGAAGATGCGCACGTGCGGCTCGCCGCCAACGCCATTGTCGATTCCTCTAAGCCAGTGGTCAAACCAGCGCTGCTCGAAGGGAAGGAAATCCAGCTTCGCGTCGGGGCCGAATTCCGCTTCCCCGGCGTAAGTGAGCTGGCGCCCGCCGTGCGTCCAGGGCCCGATGATAAGGCGCTGCAGGCTCTTTTTGTTCTTGCTCAGCACTACATAATTCATGTTGGCAACCTGCGCCGTCCAGGAATCGTACCAGCCGGTCAGGTGGTAGACGGGAATGTCCTTGTATTCGGCCACGTGCTCGACCACGTCCACGCCGGAATTCTTCCAGTAGTCATCGTAATCGCCGTGCGACATCACGTCGACCAGCCACCTCTCGTAATCGGGGATGAACTTCAACGGCGTGGTGCCGGGACGAAGCGGCAACCCGGTGGCGTATTCGCGCACCTGCTCGCCGAAATGAGCAAGCATGTCGGCCGATTGCTTGTCCTCCAGCGCCAGGTGGCTGGAAGGTCCGCCAATATTGAAAATCCAGTTGAAGAAGCGCATCTCATACGCGCCGTTGTGGCGAATGCCGTAGCGGCCGATATTCGAAACGGCGTCCGCCGGAATCATCGCCTTCACGTAGGGAGCGTTGGCGATGGCGAGAGCGTGTTGCATTCCGCCGGGATACGATGTGCCCACCGTGCCGATGCTGCGGTCGCACCACGGCTGCTCGCCGATCCATTTGGCCGTGTCGAAACCGTCGGCGCCGTCCACGCGGTAGGGGTCCCAGTGGCCCTCGGAGCGATACCGCCCGCGCACGTCCGCGCCAATGGCGATGTAACCGCGCGGCACGAAGTACCTCGCCCAGGCTTCCACACTGGTTTTGTTGTAAGGCGTGCGCTCCATAATGACCGGGAACTTGCCCTCCGCAGGAAGTCCATTCGTTGCGGGCCGGTAAATATCCAGGGCCAGCCGCACGCCGTCGCGCATGGGGATCATGACGTCTTTGAAGACCGCGATGTCGTACCGCTGCGGATCGGGCGGAGCGTCCGCAGCAATGGGCCGTTCGCGCACAAGCCACGCGGCGGCGGCAATTGAAATCGCCAGGAACGCGCTCGCTCGCCGCAGGGTGGAAATTTTCAGTGCTTCAATCCTGTGTTCACTGATTCGCATAAGTGCTGATGCTCCGTGGGTTGCGTTGGACTTTAGCCTGCCACAAGAAGAGGCACGCATTATACCCGGCGCGAGAGAATTTGGAACTCGCAAGTTCTGCTGGCGTGTCGCACGATGTGGCATGGGCTTCCAGCCCATGGGCACGGCCAGGATGGCCGTGCCACGAGTTTCGCACACGTGATGTTTGTTCGTAGTTGCGAGGCGGAGTGGTATGATGCCGGGCCACAATTTTGGTACGGGGAAATTCATGTTCTCGACAGCACTCGTATTCTTCTTGCTGGCCGCGGGCCAGGCTTCTGTACCCGTCATCCAAAATCCTTCATTTGAAGCCACGCCTGCGCTGTCGGGTTGGAAGGTAAATACGCCTGCGCCTAAGGAAGGTGGCCACGAGCCCACTGTCAGTGTGGACGAAACCGAGGCAAAGTCAGGCCGCGCGTCGCTGCGCATTGAAGCGACCGAGTCCGCTTCCGCATCCGTCAGCCAGCGGATCTTCCTTCCCGTGGGTTCGCTCTGGCGCGCCCGAGTATGGGTAAAGACCGAAAACCTGACGATATCGAGCGAAGGCAGCTCGCAGGGGATTATCAGGATTGCGACGCCGGCCGGCGACGTCGCCGCAAGTCCC
>JASHTY010000252.1 GCA_030040315.1 Terriglobia bacterium
GATTTCGGCGACATGCGGCCGGCCGAAAGCATGCTGACGGCGATTAACTCCTCCTGCCGGCAGATTCAGCAAAGCGCCGCGCAACTCGATCGGCTTCGACAGCAGGATTTGCCTGCCCTGAACCAAATGCTTTCCGCCGCGCACCTGCCTGAAATCCCCGCGCCACCAAGCCTGTCCATTGCCTCCTGCGGGCCATAGGCGAGTTTCTCATAGAGCCCGCCGAGTCGAGGCACCGAGGGCACGGAAAGAACCCAGAGAACTTCTCTGTGCTCTCTGCGAGCCCACGGATCGGTGATTCCACCGGTTGAAGACTCCGTGAACTCTATGTGAACCTCCCTTCGGTTTGTTTTGTTCTCTTATTTTCATGAATAATTCGGGTTAAGTCCGGTTGCTTCCTTTGCTTGACTTCGCCCGCCGCGCTGGCTACAGTGGCCATTTGGGGCACTTTTGCAGCTTGACGGTGATTGACTGACCGAGCCCGATGATCGGAGCCATGATTACAGGTGCTTTGAAGCGCTGGGTGCTGGCGGTTCAGGAATTCACTTATCTGCTTTCTAACTCCCTGCGGTATGCCTTCAAATCTCCCCGATACCTGGCCGATACGCTCCTACAAATGGACGTGATCGGGTTCGGCTCGCTGCCCATTGTGATTCTGATTGGATTCTTTACCGGCGGCGTACTCGCGTTGCAGTCGTATCGCACGCTAAGCACCTTCGGTGAGACAGGACTGCTGGGGAAGGTCGTAGCGCTCAGCCTGGTGCTTGAACTCGGGCCGGTTCTGACCGCGTTGATGGTCGCGGGGCGGAACAGCTCCGGCATCGCTTCCGAAATCGGCTCCATGGTGGTGAGTGAACAGGTAGATGCGATGCGCGCCCTGGGCACCGATCCCATGCGCAAGCTGGTTGTTCCGCGCCTGATCGGCACGGTGGCCACACTCCCGCTGCTCACGATTTTGGCGGATTTTTCAGGGATGTTGGGAGGCTATTTTGTCAGCTACTACACCGTGCGCCTGACCACGGAGGAATACTGGACCACCGCCTACCAGTCGCTTACGTTTCAGGACGTCACCCAGGGCCTGCTGAAACCGTTTTTCTTTGCCGTGATCATTTCACTCGTGGGATGTTTCCAGGGCCTGCACACCACCGGTGGAACGGAAGGCGTGGGCCGAGCCACCACCCGCGCCATGGTCGTGGCCTCCGTGCTGATCGTGGTGGTGGATTTTTTCATCACCAAATTCCTGATTGGCATTGGCTTCTTCTGAGTTTTCGACGCATATGCCCGGTCCCGCCATCGAGCTTCGCAACGTTTCGCTTTCGTTTGACGCCAAACGAGTGCTGAACAACGTTTCGTTCGCCCTCGGCCGGGGTGAGACCCTGTTCCTGCTGGGTGTGACGGGCTCGGGGAAATCGGTTCTCTTGAAAGTCATGCTGGGGCTGCTCAAGCCCGACGACGGCCAGGTACTTATTGATGGTCAGGATGTGGTGCCGTTCTCCGAAGAACAGCTCCAGCCCGTGCGCCGGCGCATGGGAATTGTCTTTCAGGAAGGTGCCCTGTTTGATTCTCTGTCGGTGTTTGAAAACGTTGCCTACCGGCTCCGCGAGGAGCATCTGGCGGACGATGCCTCCTTGGAACAACAAGTGCGCGAAGTGCTGCGATTTGTGGAAATGGAAGCTGCGATCGAGAAATCGCCCTCGGAACTCTCCGGGGGCATGCGCCGCCGCGTGGCGATTGCCCGCACCATCATCAGCAATCCGGCGATTATGCTTTATGACTCTCCAACTGGCGGGCTTGACCCCGTAACCTGCCTGACCATCAACGTGCTGATTGCCAAAATGCGTGACTTGCAGCATGTCACTTCCGTTGTGGTCACGCAACGGCTGCAGGATGCCTACGAGCTTGTGAACTCTGTCTACTCACAAGAAAAGCAAACCCTCGTGCCCGTGAATGGCGCATCCGGGTCGCGGCCCGTTACGCGGTTCCTGATGCTGCGCGACGCCGAGGTCTATTTTCAGGGCAACGAACAGGAATTCACGCACTCGACCGACGCGTATGTGCAGAAGTTTCTGGCCTAATGCCGAGGAATTCTGCAGAAGAGTGCCCGTTCGCATTTCAAGAAAGTCAATCTCACAACCCCCTGCCCGCATCGCTCATCCCACGCAATTGAACTAGAATAGATGTATGGACTTTGCGGAGGAAACCCAATATGCCTCAACAGCAGCGTGTGCAGTGGGCCCAGCTTCGGGTTGGCATCATGGTGGTTGTCGCCATGGCAGTTCTGGCCGTTTCCATTTTCTTCATCAGCGGCCAGGGCGGATTCTTGACGCCGCATTACACTCTGAAGGCTTATTTTCCCGGCGCGGGCGACCTGCGTGAGGGCGCCCAGGTGCGGCTGGCCGGAATCACCGTGGGAAGTGTGGTCAATGTCCAAATCTCCCCGTTTAATGACGCGGCTCGTGCGGTGGAGCTGGACCTGAAGATTGCGCGTACCTATCAAAAGCAAATTCGCACAGACTCCGTCGCTTCGATTGAAACCGTCGGCCTGTTGGGCGACAGCTACATCAACGTTTCCCGGGGCACAACGGGCGAAGAGCTTCCCGATGGCGGAGCGGTGAAGACTCTTCCCAAGGCTGATATCACCGCCGTCGTTCAGAATACCAATGACGTCATCATGAATCTCACAACACTTTCCTCCAAACTTGAGGACATCAGCACGCAGATTCAGGCCGGCAAGGGTACGCTTGGAAAATTGATTTATGACCAGGCGCTCTACAACAAAATGGACGCCACGGTTTCCGCCGCCCAAGCCATGGTGAATCGCGTCTCCAGCGGCGAGGGCACCATCGGAAAATTAATGGCGGATGATACGCTCTACAATCGCACGCTGAGTACCATTGATCGCCTGAACCAGATTATGGATGACGTCCAGCACGGGAACGGCAGCCTGGCCAAGTTTATTTCGGACCCCTCGGCGTATAACAATCTCAATCGGCTGATGGCCAGTGGCAACTCCCTGATCGACGGCATCAATCAGGGGCATGGGTCACTCGGCAAGCTGGTCAAGGATGAGGAAATGTACAACCGGCTGAACTCCACGCTGGCACACATGGATACCATCGCCACTCGCATCGATCAGGGGCAGGGGACGCTTGGCAAGCTTTCCACAGACAGCTCGCTGTTCAACAGCTTGAATGAGACCGCACAATCGATGAAGGAATTTCTGACGGAACTGCGGAAGGACCCCAAGAAATATTTGACCGTAAAAATGCACATTTTCTAGGAGCCGCCAGGGCCTGAATCTCGCTTTTCCGGCGCGTGGCGCGAAAACATTTCCTCGATTTCGACCCGATATCTTTCCTCCACCACCCGCCGCTTCACCTTGAGAGTGGGTGAAAGCTCGCCATCGAGGATCGTCAGCTCGCGCGGAAGCACGACGATCTGGCGAATTCTTTCGTAAGGCGGCAAGTCCCGTGTGGCCTCGTCGACCACGCCTTGCATGAAGGCGCAGATTTCGGGATGTTCGGTTAGCTCCTTGCGGCTGGCGAAATCGATGCCCCGCGCCCGCGCCATGCTTTCCAGCCGCTCGAAGACGGGCGCCACGAGCGCTCCCACAAACTTGCGGCCTTCGCCCAGCACCATGATCTGGTAGATGTACGGGTGACCCTGGAACAGATTTTCCAACTTCTCCGGACAGATGTATTTGCCGCCCGAGGTCTTGAAGAGGTTTTTCTTGCGCCCGGTGATGCGCAGATATCCGTCTTCGTCCATTGCGCCCAGGTCTCCCGTGTGGAACCACCCATCCTTGAACGCTTCGCGGTTTTCCTGTTCCAGGTGATAGTACCCGGGTGAAACATTCGGTCCCTTCACAAGAATCTCCCGGCCCGCCGCGCCTTCTTCGCCGAGAAGCTCCTCTCCGAAACTCACCGTCACGCCGCCAAGCACCGGGCCGACGGTTCCTAACTTCGTGTGCCCTGGGTAGTTGATTGAAATCACCGGAGAGGTTTCGCTCAATCCGTAACCTTCGTATACGGGCAGGTCCATGGCGTGAAAGAATTCCGCCAGCTCGCGCGCCAGCGGAGCCGCGCCCGACGCGAGCATGCGCACGCGCCCGCCCAGTTGCGCGCGAACCTTCGAAAAAATCATCCGGTCGGCGAGTGCATATTTCCAGCGAAGAAAAAGTGGCGGCTTCTGTTGTCTCAGCCGGTACGGGAACGCTTTCTTGCCGACCCGCAGCGCCCAGTAAAATATGTTTTGCCTGACCGCCGGCGCGGCTCGCACGGCTTCCATGACGCGATCATGAATTTTCTCGAGCACGCGCGGAACCACACCCATTAGAGTGGGCCTGACTTCGCGCAGATTCTGCGGCATTGCCTCAAGGCTCTCCGCATAGGCGATCGAGACGCCGGTCCAGAAGCACAGGAAATCGAGTGTACGCTCGAGAATGTGTGAAAGCGGCAGAAGCGAGACGCCAGAATCCTCGCGGCGGAGGGGAAAAATCTTCGCGCACTCGAGCACGTTGGAAATGATGTTGGCGTGCGCCAGAATCACGCCCTTGGGTGTGCCCATCGTTCCCGAGGTGTAGAGAATCGTCGCGGTATCTTCAGGCTTTGCCGTTAAGGCTCTCGCCGTGAACGACTCCACGGCATTCAGCGCAAGGCCCAATTCGAGCTCCAAGCTGCCTTCCCAGCACTCCACTCCCGTTCCTTCCAGCTTGGAGCAATCCATCGCCAGAACGAATTGTAATCCCGGCAGGCGCGGCCGCACGTTCACCACGCGCGCAAGCTGCGCGTCAGTCGCAACAACGATCCCCTTCGCAGCGGAATCACGCAGAATGTATTCAATGTCCGGCTCCAGCAGCGTCGTGTAGATCGGCACCGGAATCGCGCCCAGC
>JASHTY010000004.1 GCA_030040315.1 Terriglobia bacterium
CGGCCGGCTAGGACCTTTTCGCTCGAGGTAGTGGAATGCCGTAAGATTAGGATGATGATTACCGTTTGTGGCCATGGAACCAACGTAACGTGCCTGCTAGGCGTTGTCAACGGGCGGGTGTCGAATGGGTAGCGCAGAGTCTCTGAAATGCGAGACTCTGCGCTACCCACTAGACGAAGCGGGTAGCCACGGCACGATTTTTGTGCCGTGGGCTTTCGTATCTTGCGAAGTACCCACGGCATAGAAGGCATGCCGTGGCTACCATGGCAGGAAGTAATTTTCTATAAGGAGACAGAATGATTCGAGAACCAATTCAGAAATGGGGGCTCGCTGCCTTGTCCATTCTGTTCATCGCGGCGTCAGCGAACCGAGGCAAATCGGGTCAGGCGACCGGTTCAAGCCTGTTCTCGCGCTCTGAAATGCAGTCAATCGATTTGCAGGGTCTGCGCGTATGGGTGGGCAAGCCGGTTCAGGTAACCGCACAGCTTGGATGGAAGATGGGATGGCCCGGATACGAGTGGGAACACGCTTTTACGCACCTGACTCCGGCCATGGCGAAGTTTCCGAGCGGCGAGCTGATCGCGACCTACACGCTCGATTCCGACACCCAGCAGAACCCGGTTTTTGCCACGGGCTACCAGATCTCAAAAGACAGCGGCGCGCACTGGGGACGGCGCTACAGCATGATCATGCAGCACATTTCGATGGTTTGCATCCCCAAGCCCCATGACTCGCTTCTGGCTGTGCCTTCCGAGCTGTTCGAGAAGACGCCAGGGGACGAGCACAACTTCGTCGGTCCCTATTACCTGTTCAAGCGTGGCGGCGAGAGCATGGAGTTCGTGCCCGACGGCGTGCGCGTGGTCGACTGGCCTTGGCCGGTGGACGTAGATAGGGGCCAGCAGCCGCGCGACAATTGGCACGTCGACTTGAACATTACGGGCAACGCGCTGGAGGCAGGCGGCAAGCTTCTGGCCACAGCCTACGGTCACAAGAAAGGGGAGAAGGGATACTACGCCCTCACTATTTCTTCCGAGGATGGCGGTTATACCTGGCGATACTTTTCGACCGTGGCGGGACCCGATTCCGCGCTGATGGGGCAGCGCTCCTACGAAGGGGCGGATGAAATGAACATCGTGCAGCTTGCCGATGGCGACCTGATGGCGGTCTTCCGCGTGGGCAGCGGGCGCAAATGGAATCTGCACCGCGCGTACAGTCGCGACCAGGGCCGCACGTGGTCGCAGGCGGATGTGCTGCCCGCCTGGAGTGTTTATCCGCAGGTGATTCGCACCTCTTCGGGACTTCTGGCGCTGTCGACCGGGCGGCCGGGAATCTACTTGTGGTTTTCCACTGACCCGCGCGGCGAAAACTGGCAGAGCATTGATGTCGCCGGGCTGCACAATCGCTCTGTTACTGACGACGCAGAGCGCATCGGGACGTTTGAAATCACACCCAACGACTACCTTTCGGAGACCACCAAGTGGCAGACATCGTCGTACACGGGTCTGGTGGAGGTGGCGCCTGACAAGCTGCTTCTGCTTTACGACCGCGACCCGGAGCGGATTCCTCGGGATTCAAACGACTTGTCGTGGGCTTTTGTGATGCCGATTGATATTGAGAGGAAATGATATAGATGAAACCAGTGGAGTGCGTCATAAATCATGCAACTTGTGGCGCCGCCTTTTTGAGCCCCAACGGGGCGAAATAGCAAAGCCCAGGCCATCGGCCTGGGATTGGAGAAATCCCCCCAAGCCTAGACACCCAGCCCTGAAGGGGCGGAACACCTCTTGCGCCCTTTCAGGGCTTGAATTCAAACCTTTGACGCGCACTCTCAACCCAGGCCTTCGGCCTGGGCTTTGTTATTTCGCCCCGTTGGGGCTCACCATAAGTTGCAATCTGCGTGACGCACCTCACTAGGGAGTCGGGCTCGCAGGAAGCGCTGAGCGTCAACTCGCCCGGGCTTCTTGCTTCAATGCGAGCGGTTCACCTTGCGGGGCGGGCCCGCAGGATTCGCGGCGAATGAGCCGGGTGGGCAGGGTCACGACCTGCGGTTGGGAGTCCAACCGCGAGATCTGCTTGAGCAGCAACTCCGCCATCTGCTTGCCCAACTGGTCGGTAAAGACGCGCACGGAGGTAAGGGGAGGGATGAGGGCGGAGGCTTCAATCGTGTCATTCACACCGATGATGCTGACGTCGGCGGGAATCTTCAACCCGTTGTCAGCAAGCGCCCGGTAAGCGCCGCGCGCCGTCGTGTCGTCGCCGGCCAGGATCGCGGTCATCGGCCGGCCCTCGCTCAAAATCGATTTGGTAGCCAGGTAGCCAAGGTCCTCCGTGTTGTCAATGTTCAGGTCGCGGATGAGCGGCGGGAGCCCGGCTTCTTCCATGGCGCGGCGATACCCCTGGCAGCGGCGGGAAAACCACGTTAAATGGAGGTTCCCGATATACCAGATATCCCGGTGGCCCAGCGAAAGCAGGTAGCTGGTGGCTTCCTGCACGCCGCCAATGTCGTCAAAGAACACCGAGCTGTACTGGTCGCTCCGCCAGTCACCGACGATGTTGTTGCCCAGGCAGACGATGGGCAGGCGGCGATCGGTGAGAGCGTCGAGCAAATTCTGGAAGTTGGTGCCCGCGGCAATCACCCCACGCACCACGCGGCGATTCTGAAGAAGCCGGGGGATGACAAGCTGATCCCAGGGCAGCTTTGGGGAGTATTGCAGGGGCAGAAAGAGGACGCCAAAGTCATTGGCGGCGCAGTGGGCTTCCGCGCCCACCAGTACTGCGGAATGGAACGGGTGCAGGACAGCTCGATTGCTGAGCAGAAAGGCGATGATGCGTGAATCGTTGCGGCGCTCAACTTCGAAACCCAGCTTCAGGGCGGTCTTGATGACGCGTTCATGCAGGTTGGCGCGAACACGCTCGCTGCCGTTCAGTACGCGCGAGACCGTGGCGTTGCTCAGTCCTGCGGCACGGGCGATGTCTTGCACTCGAACCTTCGGTTTGGGATTTCGCTTTGTCACTTACGCCTCAAGTCACTTGTGAAACGCCGGGCGTGACTTTACCTAGAGACGTGCATAGCAAAGATAAGGTCACGGCGCATTCCATGGATTCGAAGCTAAATTTACCCTGTGTTCGGAAATTTTTCAAGTACAACTTTGGACATTTCTTTCCATCCGACTGTGACGGAGGGATCTTCGCGGGGGAATAAGATCACATGAAGGGTCAAGTCTTGGAATCTTGAAGCGCGTATTTTCAAGCAGGAGGAGTCAAGGCATTTGCTTTCTGTGCGAGAGCCACTTTGACCCGACTCTGGGAGAACTTCCGGTCAGCGAGCAGGCTTGCTTTGTTTTCCAGCACGGTAAGAAATATTTCTTGACATTCTGGAAATCAATGTTATAAGTGAAAGCATCTGTGATGTGTTCCGCATCGGCTTTATAGATTCGCGATAGGACCGAATGTGGAACTTGCTTTTGCGTCGTGGCGGGTCTGGAAAGTAGACTTCCGATCAAATCTTCAAATCAGGGGGCAAAAAATGAATTACACGTCCCGGTGGACGCGGGCCGGACTGGTTGTGCTCGCGTGCTTCGTTGTAATGGCAGGCGCACTAAGGCCTGCCATGGCGCAAATAACCGCGGTGGCGACGGTCAGCGGAACAGTGACGGATCCGAGTGGCGCGGCGATCGCCGGCGCCCAAGTCACCATGACGGAGACTGACAAAGGTTTGACCCACACCGTCTCGACAGACTCTGGCGGCAGGTACACGTTCGACGACCTCCCGGTCGGGCCCTACCGGCTGGAAGCGAAAATGTCAGGATTCAAGGATTTCGTGGAATCCGGCATCGTTCTCGTGGTCAACAACAACATTGAGATCAATGTGACCATGCAGGTGGGCTCAGCCACCCAGCACGTGGAAGTGCAGGCCAGCGCCACCATGGTGGAGACAAAGGAAACCTCGGTTTCCAACATGGTCGACGAGCAGAAAATCACTGAACTGCCGCTGGACGACCGGCAGCCCACGCAGTTGATTATCACCCTCGGCGCGGCCGTGTACGCCGACTCCGGGGACCTTGGAAGCAAGTCCTTCTGGAGTGCCACGAGGATCTCGGTGGCCGGCGGACAGGGGAACGGCACCGCCTATTTGATGGATGGAGGGGACTACACCGCCCCGATGTCTAACGTCAACATGCCTTTCCCATTCCCGGACGCTCTTGAGGAGTTCAGCATCGAGACCAGCGCGGTGTCCTCGCGCTTCGGGACGCACCCGGGGGCGACTGTCAATGCGGTTACCAAGTCAGGAACAAACAAAATTCACGGGGACCTTTTTGAATTCCTCCGCAACGGCGACATGGACGCGCGCAATTTCTTCGCGCCGACTCACGACAGCCTGAAGCGCAACCAGTTCGGCGGAACGGTGGGCGGCAAGATCATTACGGACAAGTTATTCTACTTCGGAGGATTTCAGGGCACGCGAAACCGCCTTGTCTCGCCCTCCTCGATCACCCATATTCCCACCGCGGCGATGGTTTCAGGGAATTTTACCACGATCGCCGGGGCCAGTTGCCAGTCGAGCGGGAAAGCCCTGACTCTCAAGGCTCCCTTCGGCACCGGCGGATACGCAACCAACACGATCAACCCAACGCTGTTCGATCCGGTGGCCATGGCGTATATCAATGAATATATTCTGCCCCTTCAGAGCCAAGCCAGCCCGTGTGGCCAGATTACATACAGTATCCCTGTCACAGGAGACTCCAACGAGTACATCTCGCGGGTCGACTATGCCCGGAGTCCAAAGAACACCATCTACGGGCGGTATTACGGGCAGGCTTACACGAATCCGCCGGTTTTTACCAATATCTTGACCACCACATCGCCGGGGAACCTGGAATTTGCGCAGTCGGCCACCTTTGGCGACACGTATACGCTCGGCGCCGGAACCCTGAATACCTTCCACATCAGTTACAATCGCGTCCGCGACAATCGCGGGCCGACCTCCACTGCCGCCAACTGGACCCTCCTGGGGCAGGCAGCGGGTATTCCGGCGTCCCAACTAATCTACAGTGCCGTG
Source organism: Terriglobia bacterium (assembly GCA_030040315.1). Classification (GTDB taxonomy): domain Bacteria; phylum Acidobacteriota; class Terriglobia; order UBA7540; family UBA7540; genus Bog-366. Next base: position 5,060 of record JASHTY010000004.1, read on the forward strand.
CCCAACTTCCTGTACATTGCGGAAATGACCGGCGGCTTTACCTCATTCTGCGGAACCTGCGCGCCCGGCCACTTCAACGTGGACGACGAGCAGATCGCCGACGACGTGGACCTGATTCGCGGGAGGCATGAATTGTCCTTCGGTTTCAACATTATCCGCGTCCAAAACGATACCATTTCCGGTTTCGACGAGAATGGGTATCCGGAGTGGAACGGGTCGTTCACCGGCCTGGGGATGGGGGACTTCATGGTCGGGGAGATGATCGATTTTCAGCAGACCAATAAGACGCCCGACGATTTGAGGCAATGGGTGATGAGCTTCTACGCCCAGGACAGCTTCAAGTTCTCCAAGCACTTTACGTTCAACTTCGGTTTGCGCTGGGAGCCGACCTTTGCCGATCCCGACAAATATGGCCGTGGCACTTCCTTCAACGAGGCGGCATTCCTGGCGGGCACGGTCAGCACGGTGCATCCCACCGCGCCCCCCGGACTCTTCTTCCCCGGCGACCCGGGAGTTCCTCCCGCCAACTGGAACGGGCACCTTCCCAACTTCGGCCCGCGCGTCGGGCTGGTATGGAATCCGAGTGGCACGGGCCGCGACACCTTCCGCGCCGGCGCGGGACTCCTCTACGACTCGCAGGAGACCTGGTTTAATGAGCGCGAAACCACCAATCCTCCTTTCGGCAATGACATCGACGTGGGCTCGACGGGCCTGCTCAGCAATCCCTGGAGGGGTTATGAAGGCGGGGTAGACCCATTTCCCCAGAAACCCGGCGCGCTGTTCTTCCCGGAATTCGGTACCTACATCAATTTTCCGATCAATCCTCCCCCGACTTACATGTTGCAGTGGAACGCCACTTACCAGCGGCAGTTCGCAGGCAACTGGGTCGCTTCCATCAGCTATCTGGGTAATGAGACCACCCACATCTGGATCGCCCACGAATCGGATCCCGCGGAATATTTGGGTACCGGGGCGTGCACCATCGCCGGCGTGGCCTACACTGTCTGTTCGACGACCTCCAACACCAACCAGCGCCGCATATTCTTCCAGGACAATCCCGCCACGGGGACTTACTATGCGAGCGTCGATACCATGGACCCCGGAGCGGTAGCCCGCTACGAAGGCGTCCTGTTATCGGTAACGCATCGTTTGAGCAACAACTATACGGCACTCGCGAATTTCACGGACGCCGAATGTTGGTCCGACTATGATTTTGGCGCCGCCCTGGCAGGCTCCACCAACTCTCAGCGGTTCAATCGCCAGGCGGATTGGGGGCGCTGCGTTTCCGACACGCGCAGCAACTTCAATTTATCGCTGGTGGCGCACAGCCCCTGGAATCCGGCCAATCCCTGGGTAGCCCGCGCGGTCCGCAACTGGGAACTGGCACCGCTGATTCACGCTGCCGGGGGGCAGCCCTTGTTCATTACCACCGGCGTGGATAACTCCCTCTCGGGCCTGGGAAACGATCGCCCCAATTATACGGGCCAACCCATACGCTCAAGCACTCCAACTTCTTGTACGAACGCCCCCTGCTTTCAATTCCTCAATCCGGCGGCGTTCGCTTCGGCCTGCAGTGTCAATTCGAATGCTGCCGATTGTGTTCCTGTCGGTGCGTACGGGACCGTCGAGCGCAATGGCACGCGTGGGCCTAACTTCTTCGGTTTCGACCTCGCACTGGCCCGGAGCCTGAAGCTGACCGAGAGGTTCAATCTGGAAATCCGCGCCGAAGCGTTCAATATTCTGAACCACCCGAACTTTTTTGGGCAAACCATCCCGTCCGGGCTGCCGGTAAGTGCGTCCCTTGCAGGAACGGCCAGCCAGGCGATGAGTTCTTCGACTTTCGGAGAAGTCACTGGCGCAAACGACCCGCGCATTTTCCAGTTCTCGATGAAGGTGCACTTCTAGCCGCAATTCGGAAGTGTACCTTCCGCAAACGGCCGGGGTATTCTGCAGGTATTGAAATTTGGCAAGCGTCGGTCTTGGGCTCGGCGAATTTCGTTACATTGGGCGAGAGATAAGGGAGCGGGGCAGAGCGGAAATCGTTCTGCCCCGCTTTTGTTTCACAGGCCGGCGGAGTCATGTAGCGCGGGTGTCTCCGATTTCGGGAGTCCGATGGACTCCATCGGAGTCCAAGACTCGGACCCCACCCGCGACTCGTGGCATGGCCATCCTGGCCATGTCCATGGGCTGGAAGCCCATGCCACAACAGCGGGACAGCCGCGCCACAGCATGACGTCAGCTCAGTTGCAGCTTGTAACCGACCCACGGCTCCGTGATCAGAAATCGGGGTTTGGCGGGTTCGGGCTCGATCTTCTTGCGGAGCTGCTTGATGAAAGCCCGCAGGTATTCGTGGTGTTCGGCGTGTTCCGGCCCCCAGAGGGCGACCAGGATTTCCTCATGAGGAACGGGCTTTTCCGAATGTGTGGCGAGATAATGGAGTACTTCAAATTCTTTGGGAGTCAGCCGCACGTCTTTCCCATGCACGGTTACCCGCCGATTGCGAAAGTCGATGACCGCCGTATCCAGGGTGAGCGTAGGCGGTCCTGATTCCAGCGAAGCGGTGCTGCGGCGGAGCGCGGAGCGGATTCGCGCCAGCAACTCCGGCATGCGAAAGGGTTTGACTACGTAATCATCCGCGCCGGCATCCAGCCCGGCAATCACATCGGCTTCGATGCTTCGCACGCTGATGATGATGATTTCCGAATCGGACTGGGCGCGCAGCATCCGGCACAATTCCAGGCCGTCAACGCCGGGCATGCTCAAATCCAGGAGCACCAGGTGATATTTGCGGTCCTTCATCATCTCCAGGGCTTCCTCAGCGCTGGCGGCAGTGTCCGCCTGATATTGCGCGGCCGCGAGGGTGGTACGCAGAACGCGACGGATCTGCATGTCATCATCAACCACCAGGATTCTGAAATCCATGGGCGCCATCCCTTGCCGCAATGAAAGACAATTGCGGCATGGAGCTGACGGACCCGGCTGCGCAGAATCTGGATGATTGTGGAAACGAAGCCGTCAAGCTCGCATCCTAACGATGCTCCAGCGGGGATGAAGAAAGCATAAACGCTTCATAAGGAATGCGTGAATTAAGAATAATGAATTCATGGGCCGGGCGGGATGCTCACGCATGGCTATTCACCCGGCGAGCGACACGATGCATCCGCCGGCTACGATGAGCGCACCGCCCAGGATGACCATCGGCGAGGGCTTCTGCCCAAACGCCAGCCACGAGATCAATTGCGCCACAACAAAGAAGAAAGCCACGTACACACCCAGCAACCGTCCGAAATCCCAGGGAGGAGCATTAACGGTGTACCCGTAGAGCGCCAGCACCATGCCTCCGAGCAGGAAGAATAGCGCCATCCGCGCCGGCGTGGGACTACGCAGACCAAAACGCATCAAGGCGTCGCCCCCTGCCTCCAGGCAGGCAGCGGCAAGAAGGATCAACATGGCCAGGCTGTAGCGCAAGGCGGCTTACCTCCGGGGTGAAATGATTAACCTCTGCGTCCGGCCACCGGCAGCGCCGGACGGGCAAAGTTTGGAGAGTATACCTTAGGTTTCTGAATCATGTGTTCTCACTACAGAGATGACAGAGGTACACGGAGAAAGCCTGCTCTGTGGCTTTCTGTGTGCTCCGTGGTGAAAGTCTTGCATATGGGAAGGCGCTTCGCTTGATTCTACCCCCATCAGGATAATCTATCATCACGCAAAAAAGATTTTACGTCTGCTCTGCAATAGCCTTCATGTACTCTTAACGTCCAGCCCACATCGTTCGAGCTGAGGAACGGCAGGGCGCACGTCGTTTTGCCAGTGCGGCGGAAGCTCACGCCGCGAACCCCTGTTAACCATGGCCACGATGAAACAAACCCGTGTCCGGCACCAGATGAGCTTCGACCAACTGGAAGGGTTTCTTGCTGTCGCCCGGCTGCTCAATTTTTCCCGTGCCGCCTCGACTCTCTATCGAACCCAACCCACGCTCAGCCAGCAAATTCAGAGGTTGGAGAAGGAATTTGGCCGTAAGCTCTTCGACCGTGACTTCAAGGCCGTGAAACTGACACAAGCCGGAATCATGCTTCAGCGTTACGCGGAGGAACTGATGGCTTTACGCGCGGGCGCGCTGGAAGCCATCCGCCAGATCAAGGCGAATCCTCGCGGCTGCCTGCGCATCGGAGCCAACGACGCGACCTTTCTCTATGTCCTCCCCAACGCTTTGGCGAATTTCCGCCGCGTTTATCCCCAGGTGCAGGTGAATATCACTCGGAATTTCAGCCACAAGATCGTTGAGAAAATTCAGGAAGGGAACATCGAGATCGGCATCGTCTCCCTTCCCCGCACTGCAAAAGGCCTGGAGATCTTGCCTATCTTCTCTGCCGAACTCAAGGTTGTATTGCCGCCCGATCATCCACTGGCAGAGAAAAAGGAAATCACGCCTGCAGAAGTCTCATTTTACCCCCTCCTCCTGCCCAGAATCGGGAGGACGCGAAAGATGATCGAAGACCTGTTGCGGCCTTATCGCAAGACCGTGCAAATTTCCATGGAACTGGCAAGTGTTGAAATCATCAAGAAATATGTGTCCGCCGGCATCGGCATTTCGCTGCTTCCGGAGGGATTTGCGCAGGCCGAAGTCGCTGCCGGAACGCTGAAGCTTGTTCCCCTGCGCGGACACAAACTCTTCCGGGAGCTGGGCTTGATTTACCGTCGAGGGAGTCCTTTGTCTCTGCCCGCCAAAGCCTTTCTGGACATTGTCCAAAACCACCTGCCGTCGCCGGATCGCGTCGGCGCCTCCACAAAGTAATGCGATGCAATCATCCTGCGGCAAAGCCGCAGGCTCTTGCGCTGGCAGTCCGTCAGATGACGGACTGCCCGCCGCCGGAAAAACCCCTCACCCTATCACCCCTTCGCCCCTCTTCCCTCTCCACGGGGAGAGGGAAGAGGGGGAGGGGGGTCGGGGTGAGGGGTTCGCCCAATGCGATAAATGCCCACGATATGATGACTCCCGGAACTGTCCAACTGGGGCTGCCACCCCGGCAGAGCCCTTGGATCTCCTGAGCGATTCGTTACGGTGACTCATCGGGGATTGTTGCCCAAGCGCGACTGGCGGGCATTTCAGATATAGCCCCCACAAACGGAATCAATCGTTTATTCCCAAAATCCTTATGACGCATTTATACCTTCTTCACGCCCCAGGCCATATCTTTCGATATGGGTAGGGGGCATACCTGCTGCGTCCAATTCGTTAACCCCATAGGAGGCATTTTTATGACCCAATTCAGGGAGGGTACAACTCGTCAATTTCAACCCCGTCCGGGCCCCCACTGCATCTTTCTTCAGTCGAAGCTGGCGTCGTTGGCGATGAGCTTGCTTTTGGGCGTTCTGACGGCCTACGCAGGCCGGTTGTCAGGCGATGTCCATGGCGTTACGCGCAATGCGCAGGGCGCGCTGCTACCGGGAGTGAAGGTCCAGGTGCACGGCGTTGAGGACAATTCCGATCGCAACATTATCAGCGACGCGCGCGGAGCCTTTGCTATCGAAAATCTCCGTCCTGGGCGATATCAGTTGCGCGCCAGCAAGGCAGGCGTGCCGGGGTCCGCGGTGACCACGGTCAGTGTGAAGGCGCAACAAGACCTGCGCGTTGATATGACCTTGATGGCTTCAACAGCAACCGCGGGGGCAGGGAATCCGGCGCGAACGGCGGAATTACGTACACCACCAGCGAGCGCGAATGCGGTCGAGCCTCCGCTGACCGAGCGCGAAAGGTTGTTGCTTGAGCGGTTGGACCGCCTGGAGCAGCGGCTCGAGGCCATGGAAGCCCGTGAGGCGGCGCTGGCGGGTGCAAACACTGCTTCCGCGCAAACCGTTCCGGCCACAACTCAACCGAAGGTTGTTCCCAAGAGTGCGGCGCTTTCGCAGCCGGCGGCTCCAAGCCAAGTCCCAGTAGTTCAGCAGGCCACGGCCCGGCCGGCTCTGGCCGCTTCCACATCTGTGCCGAGCCAGGCTGCGTCTGCGCCGGCACCTTCCGCACCTGCCCCATCCACAAATGCCGGTGCCGAACAACCCAAGCCCGCGCTACTGGCTTCGCTCGGTACGGCAGGGATCAACTCGGTTACCAAGCCTTCAACTTCTTCACCTCCGTCGGGGTTGGTTGCAGCGATGATTCCTCCCAATATCTCCGTCCCGCCTGCGGCCAAGCCCGTCAGCCCGGCCACGGTGTCAGCGAATGCCGATCCGGTACCCACGGCTGACAGCAAGAAGAAAATCGACCCATTCTCCGATTACGATTGGACCTGGCTGAACGGCAACCCTCGCACCAAGGACATTTATTGGGACTCGAAATTCTTCACTCCCGAAATTCGTTCCGACGTCACGGCGACGTGGGACAACCAGCATCCTTCCGACCACTCAATGGGCGGGTCGAGCGAGCTATTTCGTTCCGGTGAGATTCAGTTGGAGCAACTGGGCATCGGCGGCGATTTCCACTGGGACAATGTGCGCGGGCGCTTCATGACGCAGTTTGGGGCGTATTCGACCGCCACCATCCGCAATGACGGAAGCTACACGCACGGTGAGTGGGACATTGCCGATGCCGACCGTTACCTGTCGGAAGCCTATGGCGGATATCACTTCAATGTGCTGGACGGCATTAACGTCGATGCGGGAATTTTCATGTCTTACATCGGCCTGTTCAGCTACTACAATTTTGACAACTGGGCCTACCAGCCGTCTTATGTCTCCTCGAATACTCCGTGGTTCTTCCAGGGCGTGCGCATTCAGATCTTTCCTACGCCCCACTTGAAAATCGAGCCGTGGATTATCAACGGCTGGCAATCGTACGACTCCTCGAACAACCGGCTGGGCCTGGGAGGGCAGTTGCGCTGGACCCCGTTCCCGTGGATGAACATCATCTCCAACGAGTACGGGCAGGGCCGCGACGATCTCTATACTCCCAACCGCGCCCGCATTCACTCGGACAACAGCCTGGAAGTGAAATACTTCGACCGTCCCAAGGCGCCGTTCCTCGATAAGATGGCGTTCACTTTTACAGGTGACATCGGGTGCGAATATGGCGGCGGAGTGAGCTGTACGGGTGACCACGCCGGTGGGCCCAAGCAGAGCTTTCTTGGTTACATGCTCTACAATCGTTGGTGGTTCGAGAAGGACCAATTCGCCATCACCCTGGGCGGCGGCCAGATCAATAATCCCGGTCGATACCTGGTGTTGCTCCCGCCCATCAACGGCATGACCGCGGCTTCCGCAGCGGTGAATTCACCCTACTTCACCGAAAACCCCGGCAATCCCTTCAAAGCTTGGGATAGCTCTTTAACTTTCGACTGGATGCCCAAGCAGTACATCACCTTCCGCATTGAGCCCGACTATCGCCACGCGAACGTGCCGTATTGGTCGGGACACGGCGGAATTACGCCCCCCACTTGGGCGAACGTTGCAGCGAATGTATACAATGGGAACGGCTACCCCACCCAGTACGCCTGCATGAATGGTGCGCCGTCGGGTTATGGGGATCTTCCGGACTCGACGACCGCCTGCGCCTCGCAGGGTGGCGTCTGGTTCCCGAGTCTTGTGAAGAGTGAATTCCTGATTGACTTCGACATCATGGTGAAATTCTAATAGGAGGGGCGACCTGCTTTGGGCCGCCTCTTCGGTTCACTTCGAGGAGCTTCAAGCATGTGGCGTTGAGGCATGCGTAACCGATTTTCAGCGGAGGGTCATTATGCTGAGAAGAGGAGAATCTCTACTTGCTGTGGTGGTAGTACTTGTCGGCTTGGCGGAAGCGGCGAAGTTTTCGGCGCACACACGGGCCGGCGGTTCACATTTGAATCCCGTCCCGGCTTCCGCGCCGGCCGCTGATGGACAGAAAACTGCGGGAATTCCGGCCGAGCCGCCTCCCACTCGCGATGAGAATATTGGGGCGGGGGAGGATTACACCAAGAAACTCTTGCTGCTGATGGATACCGACCAGAACGGCAAGGTATCCAAGAAGGAATTCATGGCCTATATGTCCGCGGAATTTGACCGGCTGGACGTTAACCACGACGGCTCTCTCGACGTGAAGGAATTGGCGGCAATTCGCGTGCGGCCATACGTGGGAAAGTAACCCCGTCTCAAAGGGCGAAGACCAGGTTCGCCGCTGTCTTTGGCAGCTCAAAGTTTGCCTCATGATTGCGAGAATGCGTGCTCTTCACGCGGAATGGTTCTTCTCGCTCGTCAACGTGTACAACCCTTCACAAAATCTTCCGCTATCCCCGTTCAAAGGTTTTTGAGTAAACTGCTAGCGTTTGGATGAAACTGACCCCTTGGCTGCTTGAGGGAGTCAGTATGAACGCAGCACGGGGACCGAACCGCGGAATGAAATGCTCAATCATCATTCGAGTGGTCTTGATTTGCGCTGCCGTGGTGCTGGCGGTTGCCGGCGCTGCGCAGGTGAATAATCCAGGATTGGTCACGGACCTTTCCAAACCATTGCCGGGAATGCCTGCGGTTCTGGACCCTCACGACATTTATGCAGCGGACCGCGCTGGGCTGCTTTGCCCCGTGGTAAGAAGCTTCCCCTCGCGAGTCTACGTTCCCAACAGCGAAAGCAACACCGTTGACGTCATCGATCCCGCCACCTACAAGATCATCGACCACTTTGCCGTGGGCCGTCAGCCGCAGCACGTGACGCCTTCTTACGACCTCAAAACTCTTTGGGTGTTGAATGACCTGGGCGACAGCGTTACCAAGATTGATCCAGCCACCGGGAAAAAGGGCGAAACGCTGCCCGTTCTTGATCCCTACAACATGTACAACACGCCCGACGGCAAGTACTCAATCGTCGTGGCTGAGGCGCAGCGGAGGCTCGACTTCGTGAACCCGCAGACCATGAAGCTGGAGCACGCGCTGTCCGTCCCCTGCCGCGGAGTTGACCATATGGATTTCTCCGCCGACGGCCGCTATCTGATTGCCAGTTGCGAGTTCTCCGGGTCAATGCTCAAGGTGGATGTCACAAATCAGAGCGTTATCGGCGAGTTGAAGCTTCCGCATGTGACGACCAAGCACTCGAAAAAGGCTATGGAGCACATGCCGCCCTCCATTCCCCCGGGCTTCGGCGCGCCTCAGGACGTGAAGCTTTCGCCGGACGGCAAGATTTTTTACGTTGCCGACATGACGGCCAACGGCGTTTACGAGATTGACGGCGACGCATTCAAGATCATCGGCTTTATCCCCACCGGCGAAGGAACGCACGGGCTCTACACCAGCCGCGATTCCAAATATCTGTACATCTCAAACCGGGGCGAAGGGAGCGTCTCCGTGCTGGACTTTGCCTCGCGCCGAATTGTGACAAAATGGGAGTTGCCGGGGGGCGGAAGTCCGGATATGGGTGGCGTCTCCGCCGATGGCAAAGTGCTGTGGCTCTCCGGGCGCTACGATTCGGAGGTCTATGCCATCGACACCGCCAACGGCAAGCTGCTGGCGCGCATAAAAGTCGGAAATCAACCTCACGGCCTGTGCGTTTATCCCCAGCCCGGCCGCTATTCGCTGGGTCACACTGGAATCTTCCGGTAAGCCGGACCAGAGCTCATGGATTCAGATAAGTGCGTGCCGTTCAGCACCTTTCCCCAGGCAAAGCGGCGTTAAGCAGCAGCGCGCAGATTCCCCCGGTGGCGATACCCGATGACAGTGTGTTGCGCATCAGGTTCGGCAACGATTGGAGAACTTCAGGAACAAACGTGACGCCCAGGCCCAGGCCGAGTGAGACAGCAATAATGATGGACGACCGGCGATTCATCGGAACGTCCACCAATATTCGGATTCCCGCCGCCGCTACCGTGCCGAACATCACGATGGTTGCGCCGCCCAACACTGCCGGGGGCAGCGCCTGGACAAGTCCTCCCACGGCGGGAAACAAGCCCAGGGCCATCAGAATTACACCGATATACGTGCCCACGTAGCGACTGCCCACGCCGGTCAATTGAATGACTCCGTTGTTCTGCGCGAACGTCGTGCTGGGAAACGAGTTGAAAACTGCGGCCAGCAGGGAATTGATGCCATCGGCCAGAATTCCCGAGCGCAGTCTTCGAAAGTACACGTCGCCGGTAATCGGCTCGTTGGTCAGCGAAGAGGTTGCCGTCAGGTCGCCCACAGATTCAATCACGGTGATGAGGTACAGAAACGCAAACGGAATGATCGCTCCGGCATTGAATCCCAGCCCGTAATGCAGAGGGAAAGGAATCGTAACCAGGGGCAGTTCCCGCAGACCGTGCAGGTCAACCTTGCCGAGCAGGAAAGCCACGAAATAACCAGCCGCAAGTCCCAGCACTACCGAAGTCATGCGCAGAAGCGGCAAGCGGCTCGAGTTGAAGATGACAATGGTGATGAGCACCAACCCCGACAGCGCCAAATTCATCGGGCTGCCGAACGACCCGTCGCGCCGGGCGTCATACCCTCCGCCCATGGTGATGATTCCGACCTGAATCAGCGTCAGCCCGATGAGCGTGACCACCGTGCCAGTCACCAGCGGAGTGATAATCCTGCTCGCCATACGAATGCACTGGCTGATGCTGATGGCGACGAATGACCCGGCAAGGCACAGGCCAAAGATAATTCCCAACGCTGTGCGCGCTGACGCTCCGGCCGCCATGCTGAGCCCCGCGGTGGAGATAATCGGCCCGAGGAAAACAAAACTGGTGCCCTGAATGCTCAACAGGCGCGAGCCAATTGGCCCGACGCCGCGCGATTGCAGCAGCGTCGCGATACCCGAGACGAACAGCGACATGCTCACCAGAAAAACGGTGTCCGAACGAGCCAGCTTCAGTGCGTTGCAGATGATAAGCGGCGGAGTGATGATTCCCACGAAGACTGCAAACACGTGCTGGAGCGCGACAAACAGGGTTTCACGGAACGGGGGCTTGTCCTCAAGTCCGTACAGAAGTTCAATCTCGCATGGGCCCACTGTTTTCGGGATCGGGGATTGCACCTTGCCGCCTCCAGCTTCTACAGGCTGCGTGGTCATCAGAACTATCACCTCAGACTGGCCGGATTATAACGAACCGCCTAGCGCTACACCTAACGATAAGCCTTATAGCTCACTGCGAGTCGGAATTATGGGTCATGCTTAAGGTCCATTGGCTTATGTTCTGTTACGTCTCAATAGTTGAGTTTCCAAATGTTGCGTGCATAATAGGAATTCAGGAAATTTCCCGAATCCAGATCCTTTACCGGATGGTTCGCAGCGCCGGAACCGATATCGCCCGCAGAGGCCTTCGGCAATGCATGCGAGATGGAGGATTTACGTCCGGGGGTCAGTGTGGCATCAAAATCTTTCGTGGCTTACCTCAAAGCTCGGCTCAGGTTCATGAAGCCTGTGGTGAATCTTCTTCTCGGGTGGTTCTATCCGGCTCCCACGGTGCGATCCGTTGACGATACGATCGACGAGATTCTGACGGCCAAATGTTCCGTGAGCCGCTATGGGGACGGTGAACTGGGCATGATTGTGGGAAGCAATCAGCATTTTCAGCGTTCCACAGAGGAATTGGCCCGGCGGCTTCGTGCGATACTTCCCAGCAACGAGCCACGTCATTTGGTTTGCCTTCCTGATGTCTTTTCGGACCTGAAAAAATACCGCAAGGAGACGCGGGATTACTGGAGAAAACATCTGCTTCACAACAGGCTTGCCTGGTATCGACTGATTGACATGCGGGCGGTTTATTACAACGCCTTCGTAACCCGTTGCTACTATGTCTGGGCCGATAAGTCGCGCTCCGGTGAGTGGTTCGCGATGATAAAGAAGGTCTGGGAGCAAAGGGACGTAATTCTTGTGGAAGGGGAAAAGTCGCGCGTGGGCGTAGGTAATGATCTTCTCAGCAACGCTCGTTCGCTTCAACGGATTCTCGCTCCGGCCGAACATGCCTTCTCCAAGTACGACGAAATCTTGAAAGAGGTAAGCAAGCAGGATCGCGGAAAACTGATTCTGATTGCTTTAGGCCCCACGGCCACAGTACTGGCTTACGACTTGCACAAACTGGGATACCAGGCCATCGACATCGGCCATGTGGATATCGAGTATGAGTGGTATCTGCGCCAGGCGCCGCGGAGGATTAAGATTGAAAACAAATACGTGAATGAAGTCGCTGACGGCCGGGACGTGGCCGATAGCACTGACGCCCGATACCTTCAACAGATTGGCGCAAAGATTCTTTAGCCTTTGGATCTTCGCAGGCGATTCATTGCAGCGCTGAGAGACCATTCGGCATTGATAATCTTTATGAGCACTGGGACCCTCGTGGGTGCATGGCCCAGCACGGCCCCCACCGCGGCACTTAGTTTCTCCCAAAGTGTCTTGATGGCCAGGGCTCGGCCGGATCTTTTGCCATCGTGCGTCA
>JASHTY010000253.1 GCA_030040315.1 Terriglobia bacterium
GCAAGGTCTTCGATGTGAATTCCAGAGGGATAAATATCCGGCGCGTTCCGCAGGCCGAATTTGAAATAAACGGGCGCTGCCACCTCAATGATCCTGGCCATTTCGTAGTATCGAACGAAGCCGCCGAAGTTGTCTGGCACCTCGATGTAAAGGTCGATGGGAATGTCGACCGCCTGGCGAATGGCTCCCATCTGTGCCGGGCTCAGGTCCGTGGGGATGTTCATGGTCGAGACGCCGCACCGCTCGAAGATCAAAGCGGTGGCGGGGTTGGCGGCGGGAAGGGTGACAGAACTCTTGATCACCAGGTTCTTCGGTAATTCACCTTTCTGCTTCATGGCGTCCAGCACCCAAATGAGCCCAAGGTCTGCGGGAAGAATGCTGCGGATGCCCAGGTCGCAGGCGCGGCGAACATCCTCAATGGCGTAAACCAATTGGTCCGCCCCGCGATGCTGAAGACCGATGACCTTGCCCGCCGCGGAGGCCGCCTGTGCGCCCGTTTCAAACGTCGCGCGTGGTCCGACGAACAGGCAAACTTCGATCCCCTCCTCGTGCCCTATCTCGGCCATCTCGCGTATTTCGCTCCGGGTCAATAGCATCACACCGCTTCCCTGGCTCACGCGGTGGATGGGCACCTTGTGCGCCTTGGCCGCTTCCAGCACCTCGCGGAAGACTCGCGGACCTTCCACGCTCGGAATCTCAATGCGATACTGCCCGCCGTCCTTGAAGCGCTTGGAGCTGGGCTTCAACGCATGATTGTCTTCGCCGGGAAGTTTGAGTTTGGAGAGAAAATGTTGAGTTTTCTTCACTGTCGCCCCCTCACCCACTTTTCCAAACAGACCTTACATCGGACGACGGAAAACGGAGGATCTTACTGTGTATACTTCATGTAAACCGTACGCGTTTCCGTGTAGAAATCCAGCGCGGCTGGACCCTGTTCTCTCATTCCAAAACTGGATTCCTTCGTCCCTCCGAACGGAAGCTGATATTCCACGCCCGCGGTGGGTAGATTGACGGTGATCAGCCCGGCCTCAATCATATTAATGAATTGATGGACTCGCGTAAGGTCGCGGGAAACGATTGATGCCGAAAGGCCGAACTTCACCCCATTGGCCAGTCGCACGGCATCCTCAAAATCCTCGGCGACCATCAGGCCCAGCACCGGGCCGAAGACTTCCTCCTGCGCGATGCGCATCTCCGGCGTTACGCCAGTGAAGATCGTGGGCTCAACGAAGAAGCCCTGGTCGTAAGTGCCTCCTGTCAGCCGCTTTCCCCCGCATGCCAACTTTGCACCTTCGTTCTGCGCGATTTCAATGTATTTGAGGTCAGTCGAAAGCTGGGCAGCGTCCACGGCAGGGCCAATTTCGATTCCAGCCTCGAGCCCGTTGCCTACTTTCAGCTTGCGGGTCTTGGCGACCAACTTTTCGAGCAGGGGCTCATAGATTGCCTTCTCAATAATCGCGCGGCTGCACGCCGTGCATTTCTGGCCGGTAGAGAAAAACGCTCCATTTAGAAGAATATCGGCGGCGTAGTCCAGGTCAGCGTCCTTCAATACGATTGTCGGGTTCTTCCCGCCCATTTCCAGTTGCACGCGGACCTTGCGCCGCGTCACTTTTTCGTAAAGCGCGCTGCCCACTTCGCACGATCCTGTGAACGAAACGGCCCGGATAGCAGGGTGTTCCGCCAAAGTATTGCCCACGGCGCCGCCTGCCCCTGTCAGGTAGTTCAGGACTCCGGCGGGAATTCCCGATTCGTGCAGCGCCTCGACAATTCGATAAGCACTCAGCGGGGCGAGCGACGCAGGCTTAAGAACCACCGTGTTTCCGGCGACGAGCGCGGGCGCCATTTTCCAGGCGGGAATGGCGCTGGGAAAGTTCCAGGGCGTGATAAGCGCCACGACGCCCAGGGGCTTGCGCATCGTGTAGCAGAAAACGTTATCGCGCTCGGAGGGGATCTGGTAGCTGAACTGCCGCGCTCCCTCGCCGCCGAAGTAGCGAAGAATGTTGATGGCACGTTTCATTTCGCCTTTGGCCTCGGGCAAAGTCTTGCCTTCTTCGCGCGTCATCTCTTCGCCCAGCTTGGCAATCCGGCTTTCCAGAAGCTCCGCAGCCTTGAAGAGGTATTCACCTCGCCGCGGGGCCACCGTCGCGCTCCAGGAAGGGAACGCCTTCGCCGCAGCATCGCACGCCGCCTGGGCATCTTCCGCGCCGGAAGCCTGGAAATTCCCGATGATTTCGGTGATGTTGGCAGGATTGACGTTTGGGAATGTTTTGCGAGATTGGCATTCCACCCATTGGCCGTTTATGTAATTACGGAATAACTCCGACATGGTGCTCCTCAACTGGAGGACTCTTGGTTCATCTTGAGTGCAGTCGTGCCCATGGTCAGGCCAGCATCATTTTCATCGGATGCAACGTACGGCTGAAGGGGTTAAGAACCAGTCCAAGAATTTTAAGCGTCACGACGCCCAGCAGCGCCGCGTCACCCTTCTCACCCAGCATTACAGGTGTGTGGCGTCGCCCTTGAGGAAGAGCAATTTCGCACTCGGATACCTTCCGCTCAACCTCCGTTCCATCTGCAAGGATGCATTTGATCGAATCCAGAGGCCGCAATCCGATCGAGCGCCAAACTTTCTGTGGCAAAAGACTATAGGTGGCGCCGCTGTCTACCAGGAATTTCAAAGTCGCGTGTTTTCCCCGTGGACCGGTTACCGTTCCCTCGACGTGGACTAATCCCATATACCTCCTGACCTGGAGTTCGACCCCCTGAATAGTTTTGATGTCTCAAATCCCGCCCAGATTCTAGTCGCCTTTGATCCTCAGCAACCGCCGCATCTCCTCCTCGGCTTGGTTCATGGGGTGTGTGTCGGCCTGGGCGCGCAACTTCTTGAAATTAGGATAGCCTGCAGCCTGTTCACCGAGCCATTCCGCGTTGAATCGGCCATCGCGAATTGCCGCCAGAGCTTTATCCATAAAGTCGTCCATCGCCCTAGCGAAGGGCAGAGAGTTCGCGCGCGACAAAGTTCCGTATTGGCTGGTCTGGGAGTGGTAGCGAGTTTGTTTGAAGAAGCCCACCCTGGCCATCTCGCGGAAAATCTCCGCCCCTTCGCCGGATCCCCACATTTCGAGGGCCACCATCTCCGGCGGGAATCCCTTGGCGGCGAGAAGTTCGAATGCGGCGGTCCACGTTCGAAAAAGCAGTGGCCACACCGCCTGTTCCTGAAACAGGTCGAGTTCGGTTTCTTCCGCGAAATTGGTTTTGAACGCGCCGGCGCGGGTGGCGCCGATTCCTCGCGCCCAGGCGAGCGCCGTTTCCATGGCGTGGCCGGAGGCGTCCTGCGCGACGGCGACAAAGGCAGGAGACCCGCGGCCCGCCACAAATGATTCGCGCACCTCGGCGCCGATCATGCGCGGCGCCACCATAATCACATCCACCTCCGCGGGTGGTTTGATCAGCCCGAAGTGAATGTTGTAGCCGTGGGCGAAATCGAGCGTCTTCCCGGCGTGCAGGCGGCTCTTCAGGACGTCGTTGTATACGTCGCGCTGCACTTCATCGGGAATCAGCAGGGCGATCACATCCGCGCGCTCGGCCACTTCGGCGAGCGAGCGGACAGTGAAGCCATCTTTCTCCGCCTGGCCCCCGGATTCGTCGCGCAGCGTGCCCACCATCACATCCAGGCCGGAGTCGCGAAGGTTCAGTGCCTGCGCTCGGCCTTGGTTACCGTATCCAATAAATCCGAGCGTTTTGTTTCGAAGTACTTCCAGGTTGGCATCAGGGTCGTAATAAGCTTCCATGGTTTGGTCGTTGCCTTTCGTTAATGAGGTCGCGCACGAGAAAATCCATTATCGGCGGGATGCCTGCGGGCGTCAATCAAGCCGCGCGAATGACATTCGCGCGGTCGTCAAGCCCGCTCATTGCGGCACCACCGGCAGAATCAGCGCGGAGGGATGTTCGCCATCATGGTAAACGCTGTTCATGGCCTTTACGATACGCGTCGAATGACCCTGGTCCTCACCCGTGTTCAGATTTCGGTCGTAATGGGGGAAATTGCTGCTCGAAATTTCCACGCGTAGTTTATGTCCCTTCAGGAAAACGTTTGAGGTGGCGACGAGATCGATGGTGAAATTATAGACCTCGCCCGGGTTCATCAGCTCCGCCTTTTCCGCGGATCGGCGGTAGCGGGCGCGAAGGATTCCATCTGTAAGGTTTTGTGCGAAACCGTTCGGCCACACATCCACCAGCTTGCCCGTGAAGTCCGTATCGACCGCAGATGAGCTGGCGAAGAGCTCCAGAGTGATCGGGCCGGTAACTTCAACATCCTCATTAAACGCCGGAGTGGAATAAATCAGCACGTCGCCACGCGCTTCTACGCTTCGCTGATCGAAAGCGCCCGAAGCCTGGTGGCTGTTGTCGCAGCACAGGCCGCCGCCGTGCGTGGGAGCGGGGTCCGCGGGATCGTAAATAAACTTGTCCGCCGGTTCGGCAGCCGGAGCGGTGGTGCTCAGCGCGCCGTCGCCGCTCAGGGAATTCGCGCTTCCCTGCGAGTGAAGGTAATACCGCGTGCTCCGGGCGCGCGCGAGCGGCCAATCATCTTCCTCACGCCAGACGTTGCGTCCCATTACAAAAATCTTCACCGGCTTTTCTTTTTCAATACCGCTATCGATTCCCTTCAGCACGTGATCGAACCACCGAAGCCGGAGCCCTTCGATGTCGTAGGGATTGTCGCCGTTGCGCGCATTCGGGCCGAAATCCACGTCCCCCGTTTTTCCAGTCAAGGGTCCATGGAACCAGGGCCCCACGATCAGCCGCTGGCCTTGTCGCGCCGCCTCACTGCCGCCATGCGCTTTGATGTGCATGTAGTTTCGCAGCGTTCCGCCCAGGAACAAGTCGTACCAGCCACCCTGATGGTAAGCCGAAACCTTGATGTTCGCATCGCGTTCGTCAATCGAAATGGCCTTCCAATAGTCGTCGTAGTCGGGATGGGCGAGCCAGTCGTAATAGTACTTCGCCATACCCTCCGCGGTACCGATGCTGAGCAGAGGGTAATCGGAGAGAGGCAGGTTCATGTCCCAACGCGAGGCTTTGGATTCCCCACCCATGCGCCGGTCAAAAG